>NZ_SZXE01000024.1:0-1002 GCF_005281255.1 Citrobacter sp. wls708 | reverse complement strand
TACCCGAATTGCTAGTTAATTTCATTGGAAAATAAATAAGTCGTGCTATCCTAATCTTAAACCACTAAGCATTAGAAAGCGCACGACTTATATGACTTATAATAGCACACTTCCAAAAGTTTTTGTTTATTTACTGACAACCATTGAGACGCTTTATCAAACGAGGGTTCCCCTTGAGGTTCAAAACCGAAAGAACGTCCATCTCGCAACATCAGATTGCTTAGTTATCGCTTGTTACCTATGGGGCGTACTGCATTTTAGTGAAACGCTTAAAGCTAAGCACCAACTTGCTCAAAGTTTATTTCCTAATTTCCTAGAATATTCTCGCTTTGTCCGCCGTTGTAATGCCCTCTTACCGAGTATCCAAGTCATTCGCCAAGCACTCGTCTTTAAAGAGGTTGAAGGAATGAGTGTATCCATTATTGACAGCTTCCCCATTCCTTTGTGTCAGCCTATTCGTAATTTCAGAAGCAAAGTTCTTGGAGATTATGCAAATGTTGGCTACAATGCTACAAAGGGACAGTACTTCTATGGATGTAAATGTCATGCTTTAGTCAGTGAATCAGGCTATGTCATAGACTACACAATTACTCCTGCTTCAATGGCTGATAGTTCAATGACCGAGGAAGTGTTGAGTCAATTTGGGACACCAACAGTCCTTGGAGATATGGGATATTTAGGTCAGTCACTGCATGATAGGCTGGAATTAAAAGGAATTGATCTAATGACACCTGTCAGGAAGAACATGAAGCAAAAGAAAATCCTTTTCCCTAATTTTTCAAAACGTAGAAAAGTGATTGAGCGAGTTTTCTCTTTTTTGACAAATCTAGGAGCTGAGCGTTGTAAAAGTCGTTCGCCTCAAGGTTTTCAATTGAAATTAGAGATGATACTTTTAGCGTATTCTTTACTGTTAAAATCAGCTAAATCACTGGAACCAGAGACTTTAAGATATTCTATCGGGTATCAAGTCATGGCTAAATAATCAACTAGCAATTCGGGTTA
>NZ_SZXE01000022.1:0-599 GCF_005281255.1 Citrobacter sp. wls708 | reverse complement strand
TCTACACGACCGGTAACAACGGTACCACGACCGGAGATGGAGAATACGTCTTCGATAGGCAGCAGGAACGGCTTGTCAATCGCACGCTCTGGTTCCGGGATGTAAGAGTCCAGGAAGCCAGCCAGTTCGATGATTTTCGCTTCCCACTCTGCTTCGCCTTCCAGCGCTTTCAGAGCAGAACCACGAACGATCGGCGTATCGTCGCCCGGGAAATCGTACTGAGACAGAAGTTCACGAACTTCCATTTCTACCAGTTCCAGCAGCTCTTCGTCATCAACCATGTCGCATTTGTTCAGGAACACGATGATGTACGGAACGCCTACCTGACGACCCAGCAGGATGTGCTCACGAGTCTGCGGCATCGGGCCGTCAGTCGCAGCAACAACCAGGATCGCGCCGTCCATCTGCGCAGCACCGGTGATCATGTTTTTAACATAGTCGGCGTGGCCCGGGCAGTCTACGTGTGCGTAGTGGCGAGTCGGGGTGTCATATTCAACGTGAGAAGTGTTGATGGTGATACCACGAGCTTTTTCTTCCGGCGCGTTATCGATCTGGTCGAATGCACGAGCAGCACCGCCGTAGGTTTTAGCCAGTACGGT
>NZ_SZXE01000031.1:0-580 GCF_005281255.1 Citrobacter sp. wls708 | reverse complement strand
TCCTACTAGCAGCGTTTAGTGCAAGTGAGTATCAAATAGAGCGTGTTTACGCTTCTCCGCTTGGACGTGCCTGGCAAATGGGGCAAAGCCTGGCTGAACACTTTCGCTGTTCACTGACGGCTGAACCGGCCCTTAAAGAGCAGGCCTTTGGTCAGTTTGAAGGTATGCCGTTAGAACTACTCAGACAAAAACATCCGAACGATGCAAATGCGTTATTCAGGCTTGATGCAGAGTATTTTCCACCTGGGGGGGAGTCACTGGCGCATGCTTCTCAGCGAGTTATGCGTTTTTTACAAAACCTGGAAGATACTTCATCACATCAACAAACAATATGTATTGTGTCTCACGGGCATGTCAGTCAGGGTACTCTGGCAATTCTTAAAGAAGGGACTGTCAATAGTTTCCCTCGCTATGCTCACCCCAATGCAAGTTATTCTGTTATCGACCTGGTTAATGGAAAATGTATCGGCCTAAAGTGGGGGATTGCTACACATTTACGTCACCTGAATTAGTGGTCACCTTGCAATCATTGAACTCCCATCCTGCCAGAGCCATCATTATTTAAGCACAATGTCAGCTC
>NZ_SZXE01000041.1:0-544 GCF_005281255.1 Citrobacter sp. wls708 | reverse complement strand
GCGAAAGCAGGTCTTAGTGATCCGGTGGTTCTGAATGGAAGGGCCATCGCTCAACGGATAAAAGGTACTCCGGGGATAACAGGCTGATACCGCCCAAGAGTTCATATCGACGGCGGTGTTTGGCACCTCGATGTCGGCTCATCACATCCTGGGGCTGAAGTAGGTCCCAAGGGTATGGCTGTTCGCCATTTAAAGTGGTACGCGAGCTGGGTTTAGAACGTCGTGAGACAGTTCGGTCCCTATCTGCCGTGGGCGCTGGAGAATTGAGGGGGGCTGCTCCTAGTACGAGAGGACCGGAGTGGACGCATCACTGGTGTTCGGGTTGTCATGCCAATGGCACTGCCCGGTAGCTAAATGCGGAAGAGATAAGTGCTGAAAGCATCTAAGCACGAAACTTGCCCCGAGATGAGTTCTCCCTGAGACTTTGAGTCTCCTGAAGGAACGTTGAAGACGACGACGTTGATAGGTCGGGTGTGTAAGTGTAGCGATACATTGAGCTAACCGATACTAATGAACCGTGAGGCTTAACCTTACAACGCCGAAG
>NZ_SZXE01000020.1:0-476 GCF_005281255.1 Citrobacter sp. wls708 | reverse complement strand
CTGGTAACAAAAGCATGTTGAGGTAGAATTTTTTCCAGTAAAAACACATTGGTTTCATGATCTGGATCTGCGCAGCAATCACTCACAACGATAAGGCGGTAATCCAGGTCAAACGCTTGCCCCACTGTAGAAAGCACAACGCCACTGGTCGTCACACCGGTAAGAATCAGCTCTTCGATGCCTTGAGCACGGAGAACCATCTCAAGTTCGGTAAACGAGAAAGCTCCGACTCTGCGTTTAACGATGACAACCTCATTCTCTGCCGGAGCGACATCAGGATGAATAGCCGTGCTCTCATTGTCAGCCATAAAAATTCCATTCTCTTTAATTGAAGAAAAGATCGTGTTGTTTTTGCTGACCTCTGGATACCCTTTGCGGAATCCGACACTGACATAAATGACCGGTACGCCTGCCGTGCGCGCAGCGGCTATCAGTGATGCGGTATTGCGGATAACGTTTCCAGCGCTTTCTTGCGG
>NZ_SZXE01000030.1:0-449 GCF_005281255.1 Citrobacter sp. wls708 | reverse complement strand
TTCATCAGACAATCTGTGTGAGCACTGCAAAGGTCGGTTCTTTAAGGTAAGGAGGTGATCCAACCGCAGGTTCCCCTACGGTTACCTTGTTACGACTTCACCCCAGTCATGAATCACAAAGTGGTAAGCGCCCTCCCGAAGGTTAAGCTACCTACTTCTTTTGCAACCCACTCCCATGGTGTGACGGGCGGTGTGTACAAGGCCCGGGAACGTATTCACCGTGGCATTCTGATCCACGATTACTAGCGATTCCGACTTCATGGAGTCGAGTTGCAGACTCCAATCCGGACTACGACATACTTTATGAGGTCCGCTTGCTCTCGCGAGGTCGCTTCTCTTTGTATATGCCATTGTAGCACGTGTGTAGCCCTACTCGTAAGGGCCATGATGACTTGACGTCATCCCCACCTTCCTCCAGTTTATCACTGGCAGTCTCCTTTGAGTTCCCG
>NZ_SZXE01000038.1:0-398 GCF_005281255.1 Citrobacter sp. wls708 | reverse complement strand
GCTAAGTCTACCTGTACTGGCGTTGAAATGTTCCGCAAACTGCTGGACGAAGGCCGTGCTGGTGAGAACGTTGGTGTTCTGCTGCGTGGTATCAAACGTGAAGAAATCGAACGTGGTCAGGTACTGGCTAAGCCGGGCTCTATCAAGCCGCACACCAAGTTCGAATCTGAAGTGTACATCCTGTCCAAAGACGAAGGCGGCCGTCATACTCCGTTCTTCAAAGGCTACCGTCCGCAGTTCTACTTCCGTACTACTGACGTGACTGGCACCATCGAACTGCCGGAAGGCGTAGAGATGGTAATGCCGGGCGACAACATCAAAATGGTTGTTACCCTGATCCACCCAATCGCGATGGACGACGGTCTGCGTTTCGCAATCCGTGAAGGCGGCCGTACTGT
>NZ_SZXE01000027.1:0-338 GCF_005281255.1 Citrobacter sp. wls708 | reverse complement strand
AATGTTGAATTTAAACTAAAGTATAAAAAAAAGAATAATTTTTATGATGGAAAACAGGATGCGGCCTTTAAAAGAATAATATTCCGGTTTGATGATCATCAACCTGGTGCAACGAATGGATTATCTGACAGTAGGTATGGTAGAAGGGAAGTAATTAATGAAGATATTTACCCATTTAAGATCGAACATCATATCATTGGGGATTTTAATGAATTAAGGTTTACTGGTCGAAGTTTTTTTTATACGTATCAATTTGAGCGTGATGTTGAATATATTATTTTTAAACCTATTATACATTTTAATGAAGTTGTTACCTGGATAGATCCTTTAACCTGGGG
>NZ_SZXE01000029.1:0-337 GCF_005281255.1 Citrobacter sp. wls708 | reverse complement strand
GCCTTCCTCCTCGCTGAAAGTACTTTACAACCCGAAGGCCTTCTTCATACACGCGGCATGGCTGCATCAGGCTTGCGCCCATTGTGCAATATTCCCCACTGCTGCCTCCCGTAGGAGTCTGGACCGTGTCTCAGTTCCAGTGTGGCTGGTCATCCTCTCAGACCAGCTAGGGATCGTCGCCTAGGTGAGCCGTTACCCCACCTACTAGCTAATCCCATCTGGGCACATCCGATGGCAAGAGGCCCGAAGGTCCCCCTCTTTGGTCTTGCGACATTATGCGGTATTAGCTACCGTTTCCAGTAGTTATCCCCCCCCATCGGGCAGTTTCCCAGACATT
>NZ_SZXE01000032.1:0-31746 GCF_005281255.1 Citrobacter sp. wls708 | reverse complement strand
AAAATGACTGACTGCTGCATTCCACAGCAGAACCCCGCCTTATACCAATTTACACACAGAGTTATCCACAAAAATAAGGTTCTCTTGCGATCATCACTTCGATTCATCCCTCATCTATACAGCTGAAATAGTCGAATTAAAGGAAAGAGAAAAATTCGCGAGCGTTGCGCAAACGTTTTCGTTACAATGCCACCGCACAACAAGGATGCCCCGTGAGGGGCGTTAGCTGAGTTTTTAGCCAAGAATTCACCTAACGCTCTCTGTAATAGTCAAATCCAGGGGATTTACCATGCAACAACGTCGTCCAGTCCGCCGCGCTCTGCTCAGTGTTTCTGACAAAGCCGGTATCATCGAATTCGCTCAGGCACTTTCCGCACGCGGTGTGGAGCTGCTGTCTACGGGGGGTACCGCCCGCCTGTTAGCAGAAAAAGGCCTGGCAGTGACCGAAGTTTCCGATTACACCGGTTTCCCGGAAATGATGGATGGACGCGTGAAGACCCTGCATCCAAAAGTACACGGCGGCATCCTCGGCCGTCGCGGCCAGGACGATGCGATCATGGAACAGCATCACATCGCCCCTATCGATATGGTGGTCGTTAACCTGTACCCCTTCGCCGAAACCGTAGCCCGTGAAGGCTGCTCGCTGGAAGATGCGGTAGAGAACATTGATATCGGCGGCCCGACCATGGTGCGCTCTGCTGCCAAGAACCATAAAGACGTCGCCATCGTGGTGAAGAGCAGTGACTACGACGCCATTATTAAAGAGATGGATGCTAATGAAGGTTCTCTGACCCTCGACACCCGTTTCGATCTCGCGATTAAAGCTTTCGAACACACCGCCGCCTACGACAGCATGATTGCCAACTACTTCGGCAGCATGGTTCCGGCCTACCACGGTGAAAGCAAAGAAGCCGCCGGTCGCTTCCCGCGTACGCTGAACCTGAACTTCATTAAGAAGCAGGATATGCGCTACGGCGAGAACAGCCACCAGCAGGCTGCCTTCTATATAGAAGAGAATGTGAAAGAAGCATCCGTTGCCACTGCACAACAGGTGCAGGGCAAAGCCCTCTCTTATAACAACATCGCTGATACCGACGCAGCGCTGGAGTGCGTGAAAGAGTTCAACGAGCCGGCCTGCGTGATCGTCAAGCACGCCAACCCGTGCGGCGTGGCGGTAAGCACCTCAATTCTCGATGCTTATGACCGTGCGTATAAAACCGACCCAACCTCCGCGTTCGGCGGCATCATCGCCTTCAACCGCGAGCTGGATGCCGAAACCGCGCAGGCGATTATCTCCCGCCAGTTCGTGGAAGTGATCATCGCCCCGTCCGCGACCGAAGAAGCGTTGAAGATCACTGCCGCTAAACAGAACGTTCGCGTCCTGATCTGCGGCCAGTGGGCACAGCGTGTGCCGGGTCTGGACTTCAAACGCGTTAACGGTGGCCTGCTGGTTCAGGACCGCGACCTGGGTATGGTAGGCGAAGGCGAACTGCGCGTGGTGTCTAAACGCCAGCCGACCGAGCAAGAGCTGCGTGACGCGCTGTTCTGCTGGAAGGTAGCCAAGTTTGTGAAGTCCAACGCTATTGTCTACGCCAAAGAGAACATGACCATCGGCATAGGCGCAGGCCAGATGAGCCGTGTCTACTCTGCGAAAATCGCCGGGATTAAAGCGGCTGACGAAGGTCTGGAAGTGAAAGGCTCCGCGATGGCCTCCGACGCCTTCTTCCCGTTCCGCGATGGTATCGATGCCGCTGCCGCCGTGGGCGTGAGCTGCGTTATCCAGCCTGGCGGTTCTATCCGTGATGATGAAGTCATTGCCGCTGCCGATGAACACGGTATCGCGATGATCTTTACCGACATGCGCCACTTCCGCCATTAATCCACGGAGCAGACGATGAAAGTATTAGTGATTGGCAACGGCGGGCGCGAGCACGCGCTGGCGTGGAAAGCGGCGCAGTCGCCGCTGGTTGATACCGTTTTTGTCGCACCGGGCAACGCGGGCACCGCGCTGGAACCCGCGCTGCAAAACGTGGCTATCGGCGTAACCGATATCCCGGCGCTGCTGAGCTTTGCCCAGAACGAGAAGATTGACCTGACCATCGTTGGCCCGGAAGCACCGCTGGTGATTGGCGTGGTCGATGCGTTTCGCGCCGCAGGTCTGAAGATCTTCGGCCCAACCGAAGGCGCCGCACAGTTGGAAGGCTCCAAAGCCTTCACCAAAGATTTCCTCGCCCGTCATCACATCCCGACGGCGGAGTACCAGAACTTTACCGAGGTTGAGCCTGCGCTGGCTTACCTGCGCGAGAAAGGCGCACCGATCGTCATCAAAGCCGACGGTCTGGCCGCCGGTAAAGGCGTTATCGTCGCGATGACGCTCGAAGAAGCGGAAGCCGCCGTGCAGGACATGCTGGCGGGTAACGCCTTTGGCGATGCAGGCCACCGCATCGTGATTGAAGAGTTCCTCGACGGTGAAGAAGCGAGCTTTATCGTGATGGTCGACGGCGAACACGTGCTGCCGATGGCCACCAGCCAGGACCACAAACGCGTGGGTAACGGAGATACCGGCCCGAACACCGGCGGGATGGGGGCTTACTCCCCGGCGCCGGTAGTCACTGATGAAGTGCACCAGCGCACCATGGAACGCATCATCTGGCCAACCGTGAAAGGCATGGCGGCGGAAGGGAATACCTACACCGGCTTCCTGTATGCGGGCCTGATGATCGACAAGCAGGGCAACCCGAAGGTAATCGAGTTCAACTGTCGCTTTGGCGATCCGGAAACCCAGCCGATCATGCTGCGCATGAAGTCGGATCTGGTGGATCTGTGCCTGGCCGCCTGCGACGGCAAGCTGGATGAGAAAACCTCCGAGTGGGACGAACGCGCTTCATTAGGCGTGGTGATCGCCGCGGGCGGTTATCCGGGTAGCTACAGCACCGGCGACGAGATCCACGGTCTGCCGCTGGAAGACGTGGCTGACGGTAAGGTTTTCCACGCGGGCACCAAACTCGCCGATGACGACCGCGTGTTGACCAGCGGCGGCCGTGTACTGTGCGCCACCGCGCTGGGCCACACCGTCGCCGAAGCGCAGAAACGCGCTTACGCCCTGATGGCCGACATCCGCTGGAACGGTAGCTTCAGCCGTAACGACATCGGCTGGCGCGCCATCGAACGCGAACAGCGCTAACGCGAAATTTTCGCCAGCAGCGTTTTACGCGTAATGCCTAACTGACGGGCGGCTTCCGTTTTGTTGCCGCCCGTTTTTTCCAGCGCCGCCAGAATGACCTCTTTCTCCACTTCCACCAGCGGCTGGATCTCGCCACTGTATTCCGTTTTTATTGGCGTCGCGGCAATAGCCAGCGGCAGCTCGCGCTCGGTAATATACTCGCCCGTCAGCAGCACCACCGCCCGCTCCACCGCGTTCTCCAGCTCGCGGATATTCCCCGGCCAGTCGTAATGGATAAGCAGATCCATCGCCTGCGGCGTAAAGCCTTTCACCGCTTTGCGGTTACGCGCGGCAAAACGCTGGAGAAAATGTTCGGCCAGCAGCGGGATATCTTCCCGACGTTGACATAATGCGGGCATTTCTATGGTGACCACGTTCAGACGGTAGTAGAGATCCTGGCGAAAACGTCCGGCACTGACCTCCTCGGCCAGATTACGGTGCGTGGCGGCGATCAGCCGGACATCAACATCAATTGTCTGGTTACTGCCAACCCGTTGTACCTCTCGCTCCTGGATAGCCCGCAGCAGACGCACCTGCATCAGCGGTGAGATATCGCCAATTTCATCAAGAAATAACGTGCCGCCGTCCGCTTCCACAAAGCGCCCTTCCCGCCGTTTATCCGCCCCGGTAAACGCCCCTTTCTCGTGGCCAAAAAGTTCGGACTCCAGCAGCGACTCATTCAGCGCCGCGCAGTTCAGCGTCACCAGCGGCTTATCACTGCGCGCGCTGCTGGCGTGTAGCGCGCGGGCAACCAGCTCTTTCCCTGTCCCGGAATCTCCGTGGATAAGCACCGTGGCGTCCGAGGGCGCTACCATCGCAATTTCATTGAGCAACTGCTGCATCGCCGGACTGCTGCCAATCATGCCAAACTGCGCAGCCGACGCTGACAACACTTCAGCGCTCGTATCCCGCGTATGCGCCAGCGCCTTTTCCAGTGTTTCCTGCAAACGGTCAAAATCCAGCGGTTTGATTAAGTAGTCCAGCGCCCCGGTTTTCAGCGCCTCTACGGCGGTCTCCACGCTGGAGAAAGCCGTCATAATCAGTACCGGAATGGCTGGATTCAGGGCTTTAATCTCTTTTAGCGTTGCGATACCGTCCATCTCCGCCATGCGAACATCACACAGCACCAGATCAAATACGCGTTCACGCACCTGTTCCAGCGCCGCTCGCCCGCTATAAGCCAGTGCGACGTCATAACCCCAGCCACGCAGCAGCGCCTGTAAAATAGTGCAGTGGCTGATATCGTCATCCACTACCAGAATATCGATTTTTCCGCGCGTCATCCTTGTTAATCCTGTCGTTTCGCTTTCGTCGGGAGCCAGAGAGTAAAGACCGTACCTTTGCCCTCAATACTTGCCACCTGGATAGTGCCGCCGTGCTGTTCGATAATGTTCTGCACTACCGCCAGTCCCAGACCAGTACCATCAGCTTTGGTCGTGTAGTAAGGCGTAAAAATGGCCTCCAGCTGTTCCGGCGCAATCCCCTTCCCGCTATCGGTCACCACGATTTTAACGCGATCGGCGCTGCTTTCACTCGCTTCAACCGTAATCGTGCCCTGACGGCCTATTGCATGAATGGCGTTCAGATAAAGATTCAGCAGAACCTGGGTGAGCCGATCGGGATCGGCCTCAATGGCAGGCAGCGTGGCATTGGCTGCAAATCGTAGCTGGATGTCCCGGCTTGCCGCATCCTGACTCACCAGGTGGAGTGAATGAGTGATGACCTGGTTGAGATCCACGTGTTGTAGTGTCAGATGCGCAGGTTTCACCAGTTCCAGCAGTTCGCTCACCACCCGATTTAAACGGTCCGCCTCTTTCGCCATCACCTGCGCCAGCTCGTGAGACTCACCGCCTGCCGGTGTTCGTTCGGCAAAATATTTTGCTAAACCTTTGATGGATGAAAGTGGGTTACGAATCTCATGTGCAACGCCTGCCGCCAGATGCCCGAGCGCCATCAGTTTTTCCTTGCGCTTCATCGCATCCTGTAGTTCTTTATACGAGCGCTGATAGCGCTGATACCAGAAGTACGTCAGCACGGTTGCCAGCAGCACTGCCGCCAGCGCAGACAAAACAATCAGCGTATTTCGCCACTCTCTGGCCTGAGTCGCGGCCAGGTCGCTGGCATCGAAAGCGATAAAAATGGTCTGCGTTAGGGTGATAAGCTGCCCGTCATTGCTGGCGCAACGCGCCATGCCATGGCGTCCGGGCCCATACATCGGCTGGAACTGGCGATAAATTTCCAGAGCCGGCGTTGTTTCCTCCTCTCCCATTGGAATCTCAATTTTCCGCCAGCGTTCTTGTTCCCCGGGGTGTAGCTGCTGCAGGACATCGGGCGAATAAAGTGATTTACCCACCATCGCCGAATTGCTGTGGGTAATAATGACGCCATGCTCATCGACAACGGCAAACCATAACACACCTGGTTGTACGGCCATTTCCTCCAGCAGCGTCTGCTGCTGGGCATGATGCATGCGCATCCCCATACCCACCCGGGTGCCGGACTCCAGGGCGCGAATCAACACACTGCCTTTTTCCAGGAGCGTTTGTCGGGCGGCATCACTTTCCCGACCATAGTCCCGTATGGTCATAATCGAAAACCAGCCGACCAACATCAGGATTGCCGCCAGCAAGAGTCTGCTCAACCACTTTGCCACCGTGTCCTTATAAAGACGCATACGTTCTCCCTTTACCCACCGTTTCCTTTCTTCGTTGCCGGTATACAGCAGAAATCATGCCATTTTTTCTCCCTGAGAACCCTGCCCTCAGACACAAAGTAGCGGGTAAAAATGACCCGCAGGCGAATTCTGGCGAGTCATTTTTACTCGCTTTCCTACGAGACGGCGAGAACAACGTCCGCAAGGCCTGGATTGCCGCTTTGGCACGGAAGATGCAAAAGGGGATATAAGCTAACCAACAGGAGAACGAACAATGAAACGGAACAACAAACTGGCGCTGATTGCACTCTCTCTTATCGCTCTGGGCTCCACCCCCGCGCTGGCGCAACATCATTGGGGATATGGGGATGGTATGCAGCAACGGGGCGGCATACCAATGACCACCGAGCAGCAGGCTACCGCGCAGAAAATTTATGATGATTACTACTCCCAGACCAGCGCGTTACGCCAACAGTTGGTCTCCAAACGTTATGAGTACAACGCCTTGTTAACAGCCAGTTCGCCAGACACGGCAAAAATTAATGCCGTGGCAAAAGAAATGGAGGCTCTGAATCAGTCTCTGGATGAGCAGCGCGTTAAGCGTGATGTCGCGCTGGCGCAGGCAGGCGTGCCACGTGGTGCCGGAATGGGCTACGGCGGATGCGGCGGTGGCGGTAACTATCGCGGTGGCGGTCATATGGGAATGGGACACTGGTAAAGGACTTAATGCCTGATCGCGCTACGCTAATCGGACTACGGATGGATAAGACGCTTTTGCGTCACCATCCGGCATTAAAATGTTTTCTCTTTCGGCTGCCAGTGACAAAAATCTTCATTGGCGACCAGCAGTAGTTGTGATCCTTCGGGCGCTTCCAGCCATGCCACGCTCACCTCTACGGATGAATGGCGCTGGCGGCGCTCAATATGGTTTATCGCCCACGATTCCAGATCGGGCTTTAGCGTTTCACCTTCACAGGTCGTCACCGTGTTATTCGCATGCCAGCGTCCCTGACGCAATATCACCCGTCCCTGACGCAGCGCATCGCTGGTCTGGCGGATTTGATCGGCGCGATAGCGGTAAAGCGCGATTTGATCGCTGGAAAGCTGTTGTTTTTGCCCGTCGACTTCACGCTGCATGAAACTCAGTTCGCCCCGGTCATCGAAGCGTATCCGAACATGTTCCGACGGTTTACTGTATACGTTGAGTTCTATCAGAGAGAGCGAATCCCCCTGCCAGCGGTATTCACTGGTGGTGGTATCGCCTTTACGCCACGGACTAAATACCGAGAGCAAGTGAACATCGCCGCTGGAATCTTTACGCCAGATGCGTACCGCCCCCTGATCGCCAACATAGCCGCTGGCCGTGAAGGGAGGAAGCTCAGAATGGCTACCACAGGCTGACAGTAACAGAACACCTGAAAGCCAAAGCGAATGACGCCAGATGGACAAAAGGGGCGAAACCGCCCCTTCGATAAAACTGTTCACTGCCACGCGAATTACTTAACCGCGTCTTTCAGTGCTTTACCAGAAACAAATGCCGGTACGTTAGCTGCGGCGATTTTGATTTCTTTACCGGTCTGCGGGTTGCGGCCAGTGCGCTCAGCACGGTGGTTCACTTTGAAGGTACCGAAACCAACCAGTTGTACAGCATCGCCTTCTTTCAGAGACTCAGTAATAGCAGCCAGAGTGGATTCCAGAGCAGCTTTAGCCTGTGTTTTAGACAGTTCTGCTTTGTCTGCAATTACATCAATCAGTTGAGTCTTGTTCATAAGTTATCCTTACAATGTGTTTATCGCTTGCTAAGCATCGAGTGCGACGGAAATGCCAGAAAAGCACTCTCCTGCATACACGCACCGATAGCCACTTTTTTTCGCCCCCCAAATGTAGACCAGACCGGGGGCGGATGGGAAGCCTTCAGGCACGACAAATCAGGCGTTAAATCACGTTTTATGGTGTCATTGCTGAAAATTTATACCAATATTGCTCTCACCAGCCTCGCGCAGGTCTGCACGAAGCCCTTTTATCAGCTCAATATCGCGTTCTTCACAGTCGGCTAAAAGTCGGAAAATTTCCCACTGAATATCCCATTCTTGCTCAACGGCAGGGTTCTCTTTCAGCTCTTCATCGGTCATTTCGCGACCAGCCTGGGTCATTTCCAGCATCGCAACCGTCGTAATCGATGCCTTGCTGACCTCAATCGCATGCTCCAGCGTTTCACCGCTAAGACGAGAATGCATCAGTTCGCTTAATGCCACGCAGGCATCAATCGCCGGGTAAACGCCGTACAAATCGTAATCATCCGCAGAAGGAATGGCCTCTTCAAACTTTTCCAGCTGGCTGTCGAAATTGATTTTCGCGTCTTTTACCGTCAGCGTTTCCCAAATTAAATCTAAAATTCGGCGGTAAATCTGCCCATCGCCAAATTCAGTTTGCTTGCAGAACATGGCGTAGTTTGGGTACATGCGCTCACAGAGGCAGGCCATAAACGTGACGTGCTGCCAGCTTTCCAGCTTCTCCAGACGCAGGTGAATCGGGTTTTGTAACATGATGAGTTCTCAAATACGGAAATTAGCCGCAGTTTACCCGATATGGGGCGTTTTTGCTGCAAGCCGCGTAAAAGACGGACGTTCTGATGCCACCGCATCCGCCCAGCGGGTCGGTTCCGGCAAACGATAACCGTTCATACAGCGCTGCACCCACGCCAGCGCGTTGTCCATACCCACGCGGTGACCCGTAGAGATAAACAACGGATTACAGCGCGCTTTGCTGCGCCAGACCCATGCCAGCTGTTCGCCTTTATCCAGCAGCGGCGCGAGCGCACCGGGTTCGGCAGAGAGCGGCTCAAACTTGCCGCACAGACGTTTTTTCGCCACGCCAATGGTCGGGACATCTACCAGCAGACCAAAATGGCTGGCGACCCCCAAGCGACGTGGGTGGGAAATACCATGCCCGTCGACGAACAGCAGATCCGGTTTTTGCGACAGCTGTTGCCAGGCGGCCATCAGCGCGGGGGTTTCACGAAAGGAGAGAAAGCCGGGAATATACGGCATGGTGGTGGCGACCCGCGCCACCGTGTATTCAACGAGTTCCAGAGAGGGATACTTCAGCAGAACCATCGCGGCCCGCGTCACTTCGCCACCCTGCTCAAACCCGACATCCGCTCCCCCGATCAGATCCGGCGGATCCTTGTCGAGGCGATCCTCGCGGATCACTGAAGAGGCCAGTTCAAGCTGCTGAGCGCGTAGCGACGCGAGATCCATAATGACTCCTTAGCGGTGGTATTGTTCGGACAGCCGATGCACCGCCTCCACAAACACCCCTGCATGTTCCGGCGGTACATCCTGATGGATGCCGTGACCGAGGTTGAAGACGTGGCCTTCACCCTGGCCGAAACCTGCAAGTATAGTCGCTACCTCGTCTTCGATCCGTGCCGGCGGCGCATACAGCATGGATGGATCCATATTGCCCTGCAGCGCCACTTTATGGCCAACGCGACGACGCGCATCGGCGATATCTGTCGTCCAGTCGAGACCTAACGCATCACAGCCGGTTTCCGCCATCGCTTCCAGCCACTGACCGCCGCCTTTGGTAAACAGCGTCACCGGTACGCGACGGCCTTCGTTTTCACGCAGCAGACCATCAACGATTTTATGCATGTAGTACAACGAGAACTGCTGATAGTCGCGCCCGGTCAGCACGCCACCCCAGGTGTCAAAAATCATTACCGATTGCGCGCCCGCTTTAATCTGCGCGTTCAGGTACAGCGTGACGCTCTGCGCCAGCTTATCGAGCAGCAGATGCAGCGCTTTAGGGTCGGCATACATCATCTTTTTAATCACGGTGAAGGCTTTACTGCTGCCGCCTTCCACCATGTAGGTCGCCAGCGTCCACGGGCTGCCGGAGAAACCTATCAGCGGCACCTCGCCCTTCAGCTCGCGGCGGATGGTGCGCACCGCGTTCATCACGTAGCCCAGCTCGCCTTCCGGGTCCGGAATCGGCAGTTTTTCCACGTCGGCCTTGCTGGTAATCGGTGAGGTGAAGCGCGGGCCTTCCCCGGCCTCAAAGTACAGCCCAAGCCCCATTGCATCCGGAATAGTCAAAATATCCGAGAAGAGGATCGCCGCATCGAGCTTGTAGCGACGCAGCGGCTGCAGCGTCACTTCGCAGGCCAGCTCGGCGTTTTTGCACAGCGCCATAAAATCGCCCGCCTCGGCGCGCGTGGCTTTATATTCAGGTAGATAGCGGCCCGCCTGGCGCATCATCCATACCGGGGTGACATCAACGGGCTGGCGCAGCAGCGCACGCAGATAACGATCGTTCTTCAGTTCGGTCATTTTTTGCAGTTCCTTATTGCGTCAGTCCCACAGTGTATCACCACTCGTTCTTTACTCGTACTCGGCCCGACACATTGCCACCGTATCTTCGATCAAACGACGCGCGACGGTGCCAGGCGGGGGTAAGAGTGGTAAATCGTCGTAGCGATACCAGTTGGCATTGAGTAGCTCTTTCGGGTCGATGACGATGTCGCCGCTGTCGTACTCTGCCATAAACGCCGTCATCAGCGATTGCGGGAACGGCCACGGCTGCGAGGTCACGTAGCGCAGATTTTTCACCTTGATTCCGCTTTCCTCCATGACTTCGCGCGCCACGGCCTGCTCCAGGGTTTCGCCTACTTCGACAAAACCGGCCAGCACGGTATGCACACCGTTACGATGGCGAACATGCTGGGCAAGGAGGATCGAATCATCGCGGCGAATGGCGACGATAATGCAGGGAGCGATTTGCGGATAATAGCGTTCGCGGCAATGGCTACACAGCATCGCCCATTCGGTTTTGCTCGGGTGCATCGTGTGCCCGCAGTAGCCGCAGAATTTATGCGAGCGGTAGAACTCGGCCAGCTGTACGCCGCGCCCCGCCAACTGAAACAGGCCTACATCCTGGTCGATAACCTGGCGCACCGAACCCATGTCGTGGCGACGCGGCTGCTGCACCAACCAGACCGGATCGCCTTCCCACTCACCTATCTGAAGTGCGCGCTGGCCCGCAAGATCGAAATTTATCGCCTCGCCATAGGGTAATTCCCCAGCAGGCAACCATAATTTTTGTTCGTGGCTCACAATCCACCAGCCGCGATCCCATTTTTCAATTATTCGATCCATATCTCTTGCGCTACCTTTGCTTCACAGGCATGTTATTAACATTATTTTTACAAGATTGACATGAGCAGATTTTAAACTTATCGATACGAGGGTCAACGTATGTTAAACCAGTTAGAACACCTGAAAGAGCGTGTCCATGGGCATCATAAACTGGTCGACCGTTGGCTGAATATTCGTAAGCACCTGCTCGTGGCTTACTACGATCTGGTTGGCCTGAAACCGGGCAAAGAGTCGTTTATGCGCCTCAATGAGAAAGCGCTCGATAATTTTTGCCAGCGTCTGGTCGACTATCTGTCTGCCGGTCACTTCAGTATTTATGAACGCATTATCCATAAAATGGAAGGTGAGAGTCCGCTTTTAAACGCCAGCAAAATCTGGCCGCAGCTGGATGCCAATACCCAACTGATAATGGATTACTATGACTCAACGCTGGAAAACGCCATCGATGAGGATAACGTTCACCAGCTCCAGCAGGCGCTTTCCGATATTGGCGAAGCGCTGGAGGCTCGTTTCCGGCTGGAAGATCAGCTCATCATGCTGGCCTTTAAAACGCTTAGCGAATTCAAACGCCCGGCTTGAGATTTTCCGCATTAACGCGTAGTTTACATTCATTACCTCTAAGATAGAGGTTACTTCTTGTCGGAGTGCTTATTTTCCACAAAAGCATTCGTGATGCGTCAAGGCGGCAAGTCAGTGAATCTCCAGGAGCTTACCTAAGTAAGTGACTGGAGTGAGCGGACGAAGCCAACAAAGAGGCAGCGCGAAGGATGACGTGGAAAAGGCTGAGACCGTTAATTCGGGATCCGCGGAACCTGATCAGGTTAAAACCTGCGAAGGGAACAAGAGTCAATCTACAGCCGTATCGCCCCTGGGCGATCGTCTCTCTTGCTTCATCCGTCGTCTGACAAGCCACGTCCTTACTTTTTTGGAATGAGCTATGTCTGCCACTACTAAACCATCACGCCGCGAACAGCGCGCCCAGGCCCAACACTTTATCGATACCCTGGAAGGTACCGCCTTTCCTGAGTCCAGACGCATCTATATCACCGGTTCGCAGCCGGATATCCGCATCCCGATGCGCGAAATTCAGCTCAGCCCAACGCTGATTGGCGGCAGTAAAGATAACCCGCAGTTTGAGGCGAACGAAGCCGTACCGGTGTACGACACCTCCGGCCCGTATGGCGATCCTGAGGTGGCGATTAACGTCCAGCAGGGTCTGGCGAAACTGCGCCAGCCGTGGATTGACGCACGCAACGATAGCGAAGAATTAGACGACCGTAGCTCGGCTTACACCAAAGAACGTCTGGCCGACGATGGTCTGGACGATCTGCGTTTTACCGGCCTGCTGACGCCGAAACGCGCCAAAGCAGGCAAGCGCGTCACCCAGTTGCATTACGCCCGCCAGGGGATCGTCACTCCCGAAATGGAGTTTATCGCCATCCGTGAAAATATGGGCCGCGAGCGCATTCGCAGTGAAGTGCTGCGCCACCAGCATCCGGGGATGAGCTTCGGCGCACGCCTGCCGGAAAACATCACCCCGGAATTCGTGCGTGATGAAGTGGCTGCCGGCCGTGCGATTATCCCCGCCAACATCAACCACCCGGAATCGGAGCCGATGATCATTGGCCGCAACTTCCTGGTCAAAGTGAATGCCAACATCGGTAACTCGGCGGTCACCTCCTCCATCGAAGAAGAGGTGGAAAAACTGGTCTGGTCGACCCGCTGGGGCGCGGACACGGTAATGGACCTCTCCACCGGCCGCTATATTCATGAAACCCGCGAGTGGATCCTGCGTAACAGCCCGGTACCGATCGGCACCGTGCCGATCTATCAGGCGCTGGAGAAGGTCAACGGGATCGCCGAAGATCTCACCTGGGAAGCGTTCCGCGACACGCTGCTGGAGCAGGCCGAACAAGGCGTCGACTACTTCACCATCCATGCGGGCGTATTGCTGCGCTACGTGCCAATGACCGCCAAACGCCTGACCGGTATTGTCTCGCGCGGCGGTTCAATCATGGCGAAATGGTGTCTCTCCCATCACAAAGAGAACTTCCTGTTCGAACATTTCCGCGAGATTTGCGAAATCTGCGCCGCCTACGACGTTTCCCTGTCGCTGGGCGACGGCCTGCGTCCCGGCTCCATCCAGGACGCCAACGACGAAGCGCAGTTCTCCGAGCTGCATACGCTGGGTGAGCTGACCAAAATCGCCTGGGAATACGATGTGCAGGTGATGATTGAAGGCCCGGGCCACGTGCCGATGCATATGATTCAGCGCAACATGACCGAAGAGCTGGAGAGCTGCCACGAAGCGCCGTTCTACACCTTAGGGCCGTTGACGACCGATATCGCGCCGGGCTATGACCACTTCACCTCCGGCATAGGCGCCGCAATGATCGGCTGGTTCGGCTGTGCGATGCTGTGTTACGTGACGCCGAAAGAGCACCTCGGCCTGCCGAACAAAGAAGATGTGAAGCAGGGGCTGATCACCTACAAAATCGCCGCCCACGCCGCGGATTTAGCCAAAGGACATCCGGGCGCGCAGATCCGCGATAACGCCATGTCGAAAGCGCGCTTTGAATTCCGCTGGGAAGATCAGTTTAACCTCGCGCTCGACCCGTTCACCGCCCGCGCTTATCACGATGAAACCCTGCCACAAGAATCCGGCAAGGTAGCCCACTTCTGTTCCATGTGCGGGCCGAAATTCTGCTCGATGAAAATCAGCCAGGAAGTGCGTGATTACGCCGCCGCGCAAACCATTGAAGTGGGGATGGCGGATATGTCGGAAAACTTCCGCGCCAAAGGCGGCGAAATTTATCTCAAACGGGAGGAAGCCTGATGTATCAGCCTGATTTCCTAACCGTCCCGTTCCGCCTCGGGCTTTACCCGGTGGTAGACAGCGTTGAATGGATTGAACGTCTGCTGGAGGCGGGCGTGCGCACCATCCAGTTGCGTATCAAAGAGAAACGCGATGAAGAGGTGGAAGCCGACGTTATCGCCGCCATCGCACTGGGGCGTCGTTATGATGCCCGCCTGTTTATTAACGACTACTGGCGGCTGGCGATTAAGCACAACGCCTACGGCGTGCATCTGGGCCAGGAAGACCTCGAAACCACCGACCTGCAGGCCATTCAGGCGGCGGGCTTACGCCTGGGTGTATCCACTCACGATGATATGGAGATTAACGTCGCACTCGCCGCTAAGCCTTCTTATATCGCGCTCGGCCACGTCTTCCCGACACAAACCAAGCAGATGCCTTCCGCCCCGCAGGGACTGGCGCAGCTGGCAAGCCATATTGCGCGCCTGGCAGATTACCCGACCGTGGCAATTGGCGGCATCAGCCTTGAACGCGCCCCGTCGGTGCTGGCGACTGGCGTCGGCAGTATTGCCGTGGTCAGCGCTATTACTCAGGCCGCCGACTGGCGCGCCGCTACCGCGCAGTTACTGGATATTGCGGGGGTTGGCGATGAATGACCGCGATTTTATGCGCTACAGCCGACAAATCCTGCTCGGCGATATCGCCATTGAAGGCCAGCAAAAGCTGCTCGCGAGTCATGTGCTGATCGTGGGTTTAGGCGGGTTAGGTTCACCTGCCGCGCTGTATCTGGCGGGAGCAGGCATCGGCAAACTGACGCTGGTAGACGATGACGACATTCATCTGAGCAATTTGCAGCGCCAGATTCTATTTACCACCGATGATATCGCACGTTCAAAATCTCAGGTTGCCCGGCAGCGCCTGACACGGCTCAACCCGGATATCGAACTGGTATCACTCCAGCAGCGACTTAAAGGCGATGCGCTCCGGCATACGGTCGCGCGGGCCGATGTAGTGCTCGACTGTACCGATAACATGGCCACGCGCCAGGAAATCAACGCCGCCTGCGTAGCGCTCAATATCCCACTCATCACCGCCAGCGCTGTCGGCTTTGGCGGTCAGTTGATGGTGCTCACGCCGCCGTGGGAACAAGGGTGTTACCGCTGCCTGTGGCCGGATGATGTAGAGCCGGAACGCAACTGCCGCACCGCTGGCGTGCTCGGCCCGGTGGTGGGCGTGATGGGTACCTTGCAGGCGCTGGAGGCGATTAAATTACTTAGCGGTATTGAGACGCCGAGCGGGGAACTACGTCTGTTTGACGGCAAAACCAGCCAGTGGCGCAGCCTCGCGCTGCGTCGCGCCAACGGCTGTCCGGTATGCGGAGGGCAGCATGCAAATTCAATTCAATGATGAGCCGATGCAGTGCGCCGCAGGGCAAACCGTCAGCGGGCTGCTTATCCAGCTCAACCAGCTCAAACCGGGCGCAGCGTTGGCGCTCAATCAGCAGATCCTGCCGCGCGAGCAGTGGGAACAGCAAATCGTGCAGGAAGGCGACCAGATCCTGCTTTTTCAGGTTATTGCAGGGGGTTGAGATGTTACGTATTGCCGACAAAACGTTTGATTCACATCTGTTCACCGGTACCGGGAAGTTTGCCTCTTCGCAACTGATGATCGAGGCGATTCACGCTTCCGGCAGCCAGTTGGTGACGCTGGCGATGAAGCGCGTGGACCTGCGCCAGCACAACGATGCGATTCTGGCGCCGCTAATTGAATCGGGCGTCACGCTGCTACCCAATACCTCCGGGGCGAAAACCGCCGAAGAGGCGATCTTCGCCGCCCAACTGGCGCGTGAAGCGCTGGGCACCCACTGGCTGAAATTAGAAATCCACCCGGACGCCCGTTGGCTGCTGCCGGATCCAATCGAAACGCTAAAAGCCGCCGAGGCGCTGGTGAATCAGGGTTTTGTCGTGCTGCCCTACTGCGGCGCGGATCCGGTTTTGTGCAAGCGGCTGGAAGAGGTCGGCTGCGCGGCGGTGATGCCGCTCGGCGCGCCTATCGGCTCTAACCAGGGGCTGGAAACCAAAGCCATGCTGGAGATCATTATCCAGCAGGCCACCGTGCCGGTGGTGGTCGACGCCGGGATCGGCGTGCCCAGCCACGCGACGCTGGCGCTGGAAATGGGCGCTGATGCGGTGCTGGTCAACACGGCGATTGCCGTGGCGGACGATCCGGTGATGATGGCAACCGCCTTTCGTCTGGCGGTGGAAGCCGGATTACTGGCGCGGCAGGCTGTGCCAGGAAGCAAAAGTTCGCAGGCCAGCGCCACCAGCCCGCTCACCGGCTTTCTGGAGGCGTTAGCATGAAAACCTTCACCGACCGCTGGCGGCAACTGGAGTGGGACGACATTCGCCTGCGCATCAACGGTAAAACCGCCGCTGACGTGGAACGTGCGCTTAACGCTCCACAGCTAAGTCGTGACGACCTGATGGCACTGCTCTCCCCCGCCGCCGCCGATTACCTTGAACCGCTGGCGCAACGGGCGCAAAGGCTGACTCGCCAGCGCTTCGGCAACACCGTCAGTTTTTACGTGCCGCTTTATCTCTCAAACCTCTGCGCTAATGACTGTACCTACTGCGGTTTTTCTATGAGCAACCGCATCAAACGTAAGACGCTGGACGAGGCAGAAATCGCCCGCGAGTGCGCCGCCATCCGCGAGTTAGGTTTTGAACACCTGCTGCTGGTCACCGGTGAACACCAGAGCAAAGTGGGCATGGACTACTTTCGCCGCCATTTACCTGACATTCGCCGTCAGTTCGCCTCGTTACAGATGGAAGTGCAGCCGCTGGCAACCGAGGAATATGCCGAGCTGAAGATGCTGGGGCTGGACGGGGTGATGGTGTATCAGGAGAGCTATCATGAAGCGACTTATGCCCATCATCATTTAAAGGGGAAAAAGCAGGATTTCTTCTGGCGGCTGGAAACACCGGACAGGCTGGGCCGCGCTGGAATCGATAAAATCGGTCTTGGCGCGTTGATTGGTTTGTCTGACAGCTGGCGGGTGGATTGTTATATGGTCGCCGAACATCTGCTGTGGATGCAGCAGCATTACTGGCAGAGCCGCTACTCCATCTCCTTTCCTCGTCTGCGCCCATGCACCGGGGGCGTTGAACCCGCATCGATCATGGACGAGCGACAGTTGCTCCAGAGCATTTGCGCGTTTCGTTTACTGACGCCAGAAATTGAGCTGTCGCTCTCCACCCGCGAATCACCCTGGTTTCGTGACCATGTGATCCCACTGGCGATCAATAATGTCAGCGCCTTCTCAAAAACCCAGCCTGGCGGTTATGCCGATAACCATCCAGAGCTGGAGCAGTTTTCCCCGCACGACGACCGTCGCCCTGAAGCCGTTGCTGAAGCACTCATGGCGCGGGGATTACAGCCCGTGTGGAAAGACTGGGACAGCTATCTGGGGCGCGCTACGCAGATGCCGTAAGCCCGGAGCGATCGCATTAAACAAAAGCCCCGACTAGTGCAGTCAGGGCTTTAAGTTACTACAAACTTCAGATTTAACATTAATAAACTTAACGATTTAGTACTGCTGATGGTACTACTTTAAAATGTACAGGTTTACTACAGATAATATTGGATTTTGATACTAACTAAAACTTTCCTCTATTTACCGTTAAACACATTCCACCGGCTTGATAATAAAACTCAAGGCTGGTGACCTAAACAAGTACACTTCCCCTCGCGACATATACTCTTTGATGCGTTGCCTTATTTCCCTTGCGATAACCATAAAAACAGAAATCACAAACACTTACTATTAAATCATGGCGTTACATCGTCGCGCTTTACTAACTTTTTGCGATTAGATAAATCAACTACGTGGCCTGAAAGCATTGTCGAAGTGAAAAAATAGCGTTTTCAGCATCGACTACCCCAAACAAAAAATACTTCGTGGCCTTTATCGCAACCCCCAATAAAGCTTTACTAACACTTACTACGTTAACAGCAAACGACTATTTCCCTGCTGTTAAGCATTAACATACGGGTTTAAAAAACGCTGTCAATACTGTTTTTTATAACATGTTTTTATTGCCAGTAATTATATATTCCCGCATGTGATAAGCGTACCAAAGAGCCGCCAGCCTCGGTTCAGATCGTTGAGTTTTGCTTCTTTTTGTAACCGGTTTCAGAAAAAGTGGTTTTCTTTGTGATGCCTTGCACACAATCGTTGCAAAGCAGTTGTTGCTACAGCTGGCTCACGATAATTATCAACCCACACATGTTGAGCGAGACTGCTTATGAAAAACATCGTTTTATGCTGTGCCGCCGGAATGTCCACCAGCATGCTGGTACAAAGGATGAAAGATGCCGCCCAGAAAAAAGGTGTCGACGTCACGATCAAAGCTGTCCCGGTGGCTGAGTTTGAAGAGAATATCGCCACTGCAGATATCGTGTTGCTTGGTCCACAGGTTAAATATGAGCAGGCCAAGCTGCAGGCGCTCGCCGACCCGCTAGGCAAAAAAGTCGCCGTTATCGATATGATGGATTACGGCATGATGAAAGGTGACGCCGTACTGGAAAAAGCGCTGAAACTACTGGAGTGATGACATGGAAGAGTTAGAAACGATCATCATGGAATTATTAGTCAACGCCGGAGCCGCCCGCAGTCAGGCCCTGACAGCGCTACAACTGGCGCGTAAAGGTGACTTTACTGGTGCGGAACAAGCAATGGTGGAATCACGCGAGTACGTCAAACAGGCACATAAAATCCAGACCCAGCTAATCGGCATTGACGAAGGTACCGGCAAGCTACCGGTTAATCTCATCACAGTCCATTCGCAGGATCACCTGATGAACGCGATGGTGATTCAAGATTTGGCGGGCGACATGATTGAGCTTTATCGGCGGTTGCCGCCGGTAAATTAATAACACTGCCGGATGGCGGCTTCGTAACCTCACAGGCCGTATAAGAGCAGCGCCATCAGGCCTAACATAGACATAAAAAAACCCGCCGAAGCGGGTTTTTTATTATGGTCAGCAACGATTAATCGTTGTCAGAACCGCCCAGGCCTGCGTTCAGCAGTTCTGCCAGGCTGGCAGACGCATCTTCAGCAGTCACCTGCGGAGCAGCTGGCAGTTCGCCCGCTGCGCGACGGCGCATACGATCCTGGTGGTACGCGTAACCGGTACCGGCCGGGATCAGACGACCCACGATGACGTTCTCTTTCAGACCGCGCAGTTCGTCGCGTTTGCCCGCAACGGCTGCTTCGGTCAGCACGCGAGTGGTCTCCTGGAACGATGCCGCGGAGATGAACGACTCAGTTGCCAGAGACGCTTTGGTGATACCCAGCAGATCGCGGGAGAAGGTTGCGCCCACTTTGCCGTTCGCTTCCAGCTCGCGGTTAGCGATCTTGACGCGGGAGTATTCAACCTGCTCGCCTTCCAGGAAGTCGGAGCTACCAGCGCTTTCGATGGTGGCTTTACGCAGCATCTGACGAACGATAACTTCGATGTGTTTATCGTTAATCTTAACACCCTGCAGGCGGTATACGTCCTGAACTTCGTTAACGATGTAACGAGTTACAGCATGCACACCACGCAGACGCAGGATGTCGTGCGGCGCTTCCGGACCGTCGGAAACCACGTCACCACGTTCTACACGTTCACCTTCGAACACGTTGAGCTGACGCCATTTCGGAATCATCTCTTCGTAAGGTTCGCTACCGTCTACCGGGGTGATAACCAGGCGACGTTTCCCTTTGGTTTCTTTACCGAAGGAAATGATGCCGCTGATTTCAGCCAGGATTGCCGGCTCTTTCGGACGACGAGCTTCGAACAGGTCCGCAACGCGCGGCAGACCACCGGTGATGTCCTTGGTACCGCCGGATTCCTGCGGAACACGGGCCAGGGTGTCACCAGAGCTGATCTGTACGCCATCTTCCAGCTGAACAATCGCTTTACCTGGCAGGAAGTACTGAGCAGGCATATCGGTGCCTGGGATCAGAACGTCGTTGCCCTGAGCATCAACAATTTTCAGTGCCGGACGCAGGTCTTTACCACCCGACGTACGCTCTGCAGAATCCAGTACGACCAGAGAAGACAGACCGGTCAGCTCATCGGTCTGACGAGTAATGGTCTGGCCGTCGATCATGTCAGTGAAGCGGACGAAACCACTCACTTCGGTGATAACCGGCATGGTGTGCGGATCCCAGTTCGCTACGGTTTCGCCGCCAGCAACCTGTTCGCCATCACCTTTCGCCATAACGGAGCCGTAAGGCACTTTATAGCTTTCTTTGGTACGACCGAATTCGTCGATCAGTTTCAGTTCGGTGTTACGTGAGGTGATAACCAGTTTACCGCTGGAGTTAACAACCGACTTCGCATTGCTCAGACGGATGCTACCTTTGTTTTTCACCTGGATGCTGGATTCAGCAGCCGCACGAGATGCCGCACCACCGATGTGGAACGTACGCATCGTCAGCTGTGTACCCGGTTCACCGATGGACTGTGCCGCGATAACGCCGATTGCTTCACCTTTGTTGATGATGTGGCCACGCGCCAGGTCACGACCATAGCAGTGCGCACATACACCAAAGTCGGTGTCACAGGATACAACGGAACGGACTTTCACGGAGTCAACGGAGTTCTCTTCCAGCAGGTCACACCACTGTTCGTGCAGCAGCGTGTTACGTGGAACCAGAATATCCGCGGTACCCGGCTTCAGAACGTCTTCAGCAGTCACACGACCCAGAACGCGATCGCGCAGCGGCTCTTTAACGTCACCACCCTCGATAACCGGGGTCATGGTGATGCCTTCCAGCGTGCCGCAATCGTCCTCAGTAACAACCAGGTCCTGCGCAACGTCAACCAGACGACGCGTCAGATAACCGGAGTTCGCTGTTTTCAGTGCGGTATCCGCCAGACCTTTACGCGCACCGTGAGTAGAGATGAAGTACTGGAGTACGTTCAGACCTTCACGGAAGTTCGCGGTGATTGGCGTTTCGATGATGGAGCCATCTGGCTTCGCCATCAGACCACGCATACCAGCCAGCTGACGAATCTGTGCTGCAGAACCACGCGCACCGGAGTCAGCCATCATGTAAATGCTGTTGAAGGAAACCTGCTGCTCTTCTACGCCGTCACGGTTAATAACGGTTTCAGTCTGCAGGTTATCCATCATCGCTTTGGATACACGATCGTTCGCCGCAGCCCAGATATCGATAACTTTGTTATAGCGTTCGCCTGCGGTTACCAGACCAGACTGGAACTGCTCCTGGATCTCAGCAACTTCAGCTTCCGCTTCAGAGATGATCTCGTGTTTCTTCTCCGGGATGACCATGTCATCAATACCAACAGATGCACCTGAACGCGCTGCATAAGCAAAGCCGGTGTACATTGTCTGGTCAGCGAAGATAACGGTCGGCTTCAGGCCCAGAATGCGGTAACAGGTGTTCAGCATTTTGGAGATGGCTTTCTTACCCAGCGCCTGGTTGACGATGGAGAAAGGCAGACCTTTCGGTACGATCATCCACAGAATGGCGCGACCAATGGTCGTGTCTTTCAGGCTGGTGTGCGCAACGAATTCGCCGTTTTCATCTTTTTCATATTCAGTGATACGCACTTTAACGCGCGCATGCAGAGAGGCCAGGCCAGCGCGATAGATACGCTCAGCTTCTTTCGGGCCAGTCAGCACCATGCCTTCGCCTTTGGCGTTAACACAGTCACGGGTCATGTAGTACAGACCCAATACAACGTCCTGAGACGGAACGATGATAGGTTCGCCGTTCGCCGGAGACAGGATGTTGTTGGTAGACATCATCAGCGCACGCGCTTCGAGCTGGGCTTCCAGCGTCAGCGGTACGTGAACAGCCATCTGGTCACCATCGAAGTCGGCGTTATATGCCGCACAAACCAGCGGGTGCAGCTGGATAGCTTTACCTTCTATCAGTACCGGCTCAAATGCCTGGATACCCAGACGGTGCAGGGTTGGTGCACGGTTCAACAGTACCGGGTGTTCGCGGATAACTTCGTCCAGGATATCCCAAACGACAGCTTCTTCACGCTCAACCATTTTCTTAGCGGCTTTGATGGTGGTGGCGAGGCCACGCAGTTCCAGCTTGCCGTAGATGAACGGTTTGAACAGTTCCAGTGCCATTTTCTTCGGCAGACCGCACTGATGCAGACGCAGGTATGGACCTACGGTGATTACAGAACGACCGGAGTAGTCAACACGCTTACCGAGCAGGTTCTGACGGAAACGACCCTGTTTACCTTTGATCATATCGGCCAAAGATTTCAGAGGACGCTTGTTAGAACCGGTGATCGCACGACCACGACGACCGTTATCCAGCAGGGCGTCAACCGCTTCCTGCAGCATACGTTTTTCGTTGCGTACGATGATGTCCGGCGCAGCCAGATCCAACAGACGCTTCAGACGGTTGTTACGGTTGATCACACGACGATACAGATCGTTCAGATCTGACGTTGCGAAACGACCGCCATCAAGCGGAACCAGCGGACGCAGATCTGGCGGCAGAACCGGCAGAACGGTCAGGATCATCCACTCTGGCTTGTTGCCAGACTGTACGAAGGCTTCCAGCAGTTTGATACGCTTGGTCAGCTTTTTACGCTTGGTTTCGGAGTTGGTTTCGTTCAGCTCTTCGCGCAGAGTTTCACACTCTTGCTCCAGATCCATGCTCTTCAGCAGGGCCTGGATAGCTTCCGCACCCATCTTCGCGTCGAATTCGTCACCGAACTCTTCCAGCGCGTCCAGATACTGCTCTTCAGTCAGGATCTGTTGACGTTCCAGGTTGGTCATACCGCCTTCGATAACGACATAAGATTCGAAGTACAGTACGCGTTCGATATCGCGCAGCGGCATATCGAGCAGCAGACCGATACGGGACGGCAGCGATTTCAGGAACCAGATATGCGCGGTCGGAGACGCCAGCTCGATGTGGCCCATACGCTCACGGCGTACTTTGGTCTGGGTCACTTCAACGCCGCACTTCTCACAGATCACACCACGATGTTTCAGGCGCTTGTACTTACCGCACAGGCACTCGTAGTCTTTTACCGGCCCAAAGATACGGGCGCAGAAAAGGCCGTCACGCTCAGGTTTGAACGTACGGTAGTTGATGGTTTCCGGCTTCTTAACTTCACCGAAAGACCATGAACGGATCATGTCTGGCGAGGCCAGAGCAATTTTGATCGCATCAAACTCTTCGGTTTTAGTCTGCGCTTTCAGAAACTTTAATAAATCTTTCACGGATTTGCTCCCGTCGGAGTTAGCACAATCTGGCGCTGGCTGTTACGCCAGCACCAGTGACCTGTTTGATCGAGAGTTACTCGTCTTCCAGCTCGATGTTGATACCCAGCGAACGAATCTCTTTCAACAGTACGTTGAAGGATTCCGGCATGCCTGGTTCCATCTGATGGTTGCCGTCCACGATGTTTTTATACATCTTAGTACGACCGTTCACGTCATCAGACTTAACGGTGAGCATTTCCTGCAGGGTGTATGCCGCGCCATATGCTTCCAGCGCCCACACTTCCATCTCCCCGAAGCGCTGACCACCGAACTGAGCCTTACCACCCAGCGGCTGCTGAGTAACCAGGCTGTAAGAACCGGTAGAACGCGCGTGCATCTTGTCATCAACCAGGTGGTTCAGTTTCAGCATGTACATGTAGCCAACGGTAACCTGGCGCTCGAACTGCTCACCGGTACGACCGTCGAACAGGGTAATCTGACCGGAAGTCGGCAGGCCACCCAGCTGTAACAGTTCCTTGATTTCAGACTCTTTCGCACCGTCGAAGACCGGCGTTGCGATCGGCATACCTTTTTTCAGGTTTTCAGCCAGACGCAGAACTTCTTCATCGCTGAAGGTATTCAGGTCAACTTTCTGACGAACATCTGAACCCAGATCGTAAGCACGCTGGATGAACTCGCGCAGTTTGGCGACTTCCTGTTGCTGTTTCAGCATGGCGTTGATCTTATCGCCGATACCTTTCGCAGCCATACCCAGGTGGGTTTCAAGGATCTGACCGATGTTCATACGCGATGGTACGCCCAGCGGGTTCAGTACGATATCTACCGGCGTACCGTTAGCATCGTGTGGCATATCTTCGATCGGGTTGATCTTAGAGATTACACCCTTGTTACCGTGACGACCTGCCATCTTATCACCAGGCTGGATCCGACGTTTAACCGCCAGATAAACCTTAACAATCTTCAGCACGCCCGGTGCCAGATCGTCGCCCTGAGTGATTTTACGGCGTTTCGCTTCGAGTTTTTTCTCGAATTCGTGTTTCAGTTCGTCGTACTGCTCAGCCAGTTGTTCCAGCTGATTCTGTTTCTCTTCGTCGGTCAGGCCGAGTTCTAACCAGCGGTCACGCGGCAGTTTGTCGAGCTTCTCAGCTTCAACACCACCGGAAACCAGCACAGCGTAGATACGGCTGAACAGACCCGCTTCGAGGATCTGCAGTTCTTCAGACAGGTCTTTCTTAGCCTGCTTCAGCTGCATCTCTTCGATTTCCAGCGCACGTTTGTCTTTTTCTACGCCATCGCGAGTAAAGACCTGAACGTCGATAATCGTACCGGAAACACCGTTTGGCACGCGCAGAGAAGAGTCTTTAACGTCAGACGCTTTCTCACCGAAGATCGCACGCAGCAGTTTCTCTTCCGGCGTCAGCTGGGTTTCACCTTTCGGCGTTACCTTACCAACCAGAATATCGCCACCGGTCACTTCCGCACCGATATAAACGATACCGGATTCATCCAGTTTAGAGAGCGCAGCTTCACCCACGTTCGGGATGTCAGCGGTGATCTCTTCCGGCCCCAGCTTGGTGTCACGGGACACACATGCCAGTTCCTGAATGTGGATGGTGGTGAAACGGTCTTCCTGGACAACACGCTCGGATACGAGGATGGAGTCTTCGAAGTTGTAACCATTCCATGGCATGAATGCCACGCGCATGTTCTGACCCAGCGCCAGTTCACCAAGGTCGGTGGACGGACCGTCTGCCAGCACATCACCACGTTCAACCGGCTCGCCCAGAGATACGCAAGGCATCTGGTTGATACAGGTGTTCTGGTTAGAACGGGTGTATTTAGTCAGGTTATAAATGTCGATACCTGCTTCGCCCGGGTACATCTCGTCTTCGTTAACTTTGATAACGATACGGGAAGCATCCACGTACTGAACAGTACCGCCACGTTTAGCAACTGCAGTAACACCGGAGTCAACGGCAACAGCACGTTCCATACCGGTACCAACCAGCGGCTTATCAGCACGCAGAGTCGGAACCGCCTGACGTTGCATGTTCGCACCCATCAATGCACGGTTGGCGTCATCGTGTTCCAGGAACGGGATCAGGGACGCACCGACGGATACCACCTGCTGGGTGGATACGTCCATGTAGTCAACCTGGTCGCGGCTGAACAAGCTGGATTCGCCTTTGCTACGGCAGGTAACCAGATCTTCTACAAAGTGGCCTTCGTCATCCAGGTTGGAGTTCGCCTGAGCGATAACGTAGTTACCTTCTTCGATAGCAGACAGGTAGTGAATTTCATCAGTTACAACACCGTCGGTCACTTTACGGTACGGAGTCTCAAGGAAGCCGTATTCGTTAGTCTGTGCATACACGGACAGTGAGTTGATCAGACCGATGTTCGGACCTTCAGGCGTTTCGATTGGACATACGCGACCGTAGTGAGTCGGGTGTACGTCTCGAACTTCGAAGCCTGCGCGTTCACGGGTCAAACCGCCTGGGCCGAGTGCGGAGATACGACGTTTGTGCGTAATCTCAGACAGCGGGTTGTTCTGGTCCATAAACTGAGACAGCTGGCTGGAACCAAAGAACTCTTTCACTGCTGCAGAAATCGGCTTGGCGTTGATCATATCCTGAGGCATCAGGGTATCCAGATCGCCCAGAGACAGACGCTCTTTCACCGCACGCTCAACACGCACCAGGCCAACGCGGAATTGGTTTTCCGCCATTTCGCCTACGGAACGGATACGACGGTTGCCAAGGTGGTCGATATCATCGACTTCGCCTTTACCGTTACGGATATCGATGAGCTTCTTCATCACTTCAATGATGTCGTCTTTGCTCAGGATACCGGAACCTTCGATTTCGTCGCGCAGCAGAGAACGGTTGAACTTCATACGACCAACCGCAGACAGGTCATAGCGGTCTTCGGAGAAGAACAGGTTCTCGAACAGACTTTCCGCAGCTTCACGAGTCGGCGGCTCACCAGGGCGCATCATGCGGTAGATTTCTACCAGCGCGCTCAGACGATCGTTGGTTGGGTCGACGCGTACAGTTTCAGAAATGTACGGACCGTGGTCCAGATCGTTAGTGAACAGCGTTTCGATACGCTTGTGACCAGACTGGCTCAGCTTAGCCAGCAGATCCAGGCTCAGCTCCATGTTAGCTGCGCAGATCAGCTCGCCAGTAGATTCGTCAACGTAGTCTTTAGCCGCAACCTTACCAGCAATGTATTCAACCGGAACTTCGATATGCTTGATATCGTCTTTTTCCAGCTGGCGAATATGGCGCGCAGTGATGCGACGGCCTTTTTCGACGTAGACTTTGCCGTTAGCTTCGATGTCAAAGGAGGCGGTTTCACCACGCAGGCGTTCCGGCACCAGTTCCATCTGCAGCTTGTTGTCACGAATTTCGAAAACAACTTTTTCAAAGAACAGGTCAAGGATCTGCTCAGTGGTGTAGTTCAGCGCACGCAGAATGATGGTCGCAGGCAGTTTACGGCGACGGTCAATACGTACGAACAGGTTGTCCTTCGGATCGAATTCGAAGTCCAGCCAGGAACCACGGTAAGGAATAATACGCGCGTTATACAGCACTTTACCCGAAGAGTGGGTTTTACCTTTGTCGGAGTCAAAGAAGACGCCAGGACTACGGTGCAGCTGAGAAACGATAACACGCTCAGTACCGTTGATAACAAAGGTACCGTTGTCGGTCATGAGCGGAATTTCGCCCATGTAGACTTCTTGTTCTTTAATGTCTTTTACGGTGCCTTCCGGCGCTTCGCGCTCGTAGATCACCAGACGCAGTTTTACGCGCAGCGGTGCGGAATAGGTCACGCCACGGATCTGACATTCCTGAACGTCAAACACCGGTTCGCCAAGACGGTAGCTGACGTATTGCAGCTCGGAATTACCGCTGTAGCTCTGAATCGGGAAAACGGAACGGAAAGCTGCTTCCAGACCATACTGCCCTTCAGGATCTTGCTCGATGAACTTCTGAAACGAGTCAAGCTGGATAGAAAGGAGATAAGGTATGTCCAACACTTGCGGACGTTTACCAAAATCCTTACGAATACGTTTTTTCTCGGTATAGGAGTAAACCATTAGGGTTCCTCAGCTCGCTGACAAGTCGACCCATCTGTCCATTGAGCGGACAGTTTGTGCAACACTATTTTGTTGACCGGAAAATCGAATACTTTCCGCAATGCCTGTTGCTATCACGCTTAAACCATTTCATTGCGATTTACACAGAACTGACGCTCTGTCGCAGTATATTAAGACGTCGATAGAAACAAGCATTGAAAGGCACAGCAGTAGTCAAACAGTGTGAAACGCTACTGGCGCCTTACAGCGCAAAAAGGCTGGTGACTAAAAAGTCACCAGCCATCAGCCTAATTTCTTAGGCTGCAACCAGAAAAGTTGGCTTATTTAACTTCAACTTCAGCGCCAGCTTCTTCCAGAGATTTTTTCAGTGCTTCTGCGTCGTCTTTGCTCACGCCTTCTTTCAGCGCAGCCGGTGCAGATTCTACCAGGTCTTTAGCTTCTTTCAGACCCAGGCCAGTTGCGCCACGTACTGCTTTGATAACAGCAACTTTGTTAGCGCCAGCAGCTTTCAGAATTACGTCGAATTCAGTTTTTTCTTCAGCAGCTTCAGCCGGGCCAGCAGCTACAGCTACAGCAGCAGCAGCGGAAACACCGAATTTTTCTTCCATTGCAGAAATCAGTTCTACAACGTCCATTACGGACATAGCGGATACTGCTTCAATGATTTGATCTTTAGTGATAGACATTTAAATTGTTCCTGAAAATCAGAATAAGTTTATACGTAAGCAGATGCTTGAGAAAGGTAACTGCAATTAAGCAGCTTCTTTCGCATCGCGTACAGCAGCCAGAGTACGAACCAGTTTGCCAGCCGAAGCTTCTTTCATGGTTGCCATCAGGCGTGCAATTGCTTCTTCGTAGGTCGGCAGAGTTGCCAGGCGGTCGATATTCGATGCCGTAATCAACTCACCTTCAAAGGCTGCGGCTTTGACCTCAAATTTTGCATTCGCTTTCGCGAACTCTTTGAACAGACGAGCAGCGGCGCCCGGATGTTCCATAGAGTATGCAATCAGGGTCGGACCAACAAACGTGTCTTTCAGGCACTCGAACTGAGTACCTTCAACGACGCGGCGCAGCAGGGTGTTACGAACAACACGCATGTATACGCCAGCTTCACGACCTGCTTTACGCAGTTCAGTCATTTTATCTACAGTTACGCCACGGGAATCCGCAACTACTGCAGACAGCGCGCCTTTGGCTACTTCGCTGACTTCAGCAACAATCGCTTGTTTGTCTTGAAGATTTAAAGCCATTAGCTTTGCTCCTGGATGTTTGCCGGAACTCATGTTCCGGAACTCACTTCACTCCCCCCAACGGAGAGAGCGTCTAAATACGGTGAGCAGAAACAAGCCAGAGTATCAGAAATAATCTTAGCGTTCTGTCACCGTCTACGCAGGGCATTAAGTTTCTTGCGAAACACCTGCGGTCTTCGACGGAGGCCTGGATAGGCCAGGCTCCAACGAACAAATCTGTTGTCTATCGGCCGAAGCTAATAGAATCGTGGGCGAAGATTGTAGACAAATTCGCCGCCCACGTAAAGCTAATCTTAGACGTTCGCAGACGCGCTCAGACCAGCCTGATCAACGGCAACACCAGCACCCATGGTGGTGGAGATGCTAACTTTCTTGATGTACACGCCTTTTGCCTGAGTCGGTTTTGCTTTTTTCAGCGCAACCAGCAGAGCTTCCAGGTTTTCTTTCAGTTTGTCAGCGTCAAAATCCACTTTACCGATGGTGGTGTGGATGATGCCGTTTTTGTCGTTACGGTAACGAACCTGGCCAGCTTTAGCGTTCTTAACCGCTTCAGCAACGTTCGGAGTTACGGTACCAACTTTCGGGTTTGGCATCAGGCCGCGCGGACCCAGAACCTGACCCAACTGGCCAACAACGCGCATTGCATCCGGAGAAGCAATAACAACGTCAAAGTTCATTTCGCCTTTCTTGATCTGGTCAGCCAGATCTTCCATACCTACCAGTTCAGCGCCTGCAGCTTTAGCAGCTTCAGCGTTTGCGCCCTGGGTAAATACGGCTACGCGAACAGAACGGCCAGTACCGTGCGGCAGTACAGTTGCACCACGTACGTTCTGGTCAGATTTACGAGCGTCGATGCCGAGGTTAACGGCAACGTCCACGCTTTCTACGAATTTAGCAGTGGCCAGCTCTTTCAGCAGAGCAATAGCTTCGTTGATGTCGTACTGTTTAGTTGCATCAACTTTGTCACGGATCACGCGCATACGCTTGGTCAGTTTAGCCATTTCTTAGTCCTCCACTACCAGGCCCATGGAACGTGCAGTACCTTCAATGGAGCGAGTCATCGCTTCAATGTCGGAACCAGTCATGTCGGCAGCTTTGGTCTGCGCGATTTCCTGCAGCTGAGCGCGGGAAATTTTACCCACTTTGTCTTTGTTCGGCTTGCCGGAACCAGACTTGATACCAGCCGCTTTCTTCAGCAGTACTGCTGCCGGAGGCGTTTTGGTAACGAAAGTGAAAGAACGGTCAGCGTAAACGGTGATAACAACCGGGATCGGCAGACCTTTTTCAATGGAATCAGTTTTTGCGTTGAACGCTTTGCAGAATTCCATGATGTTCACGCCTTGTTGACCCAGTGCTGGACCTACCGGCGGACTCGGGTTAGCCATACCAGCTGCAACCTGCAGCTTGACATAGGCTTGGACTTTCTTAGCCATTCTAAATTCCTCTAGTTGGGTTATAGCGCCTCAAAGAGGCTCCCCGTGTTTTTAAATTCGTTTTACGGACAGAGTCCATAAAAACAAAAGGCGCGAAATTGTATTCCAATCTCGCGCCCTGTGCAACGATTAAATCGCCGCTTTTTTGATCGACGTGTTAGGCTTTCTCAACCTGGGCGAAGTCCAGTTCAACCGGAGTCGCACGACCGAAGATAGATACAGAAACTTTCAGACGAGACTTCTCGTAGTCCACTTCTTCAACTACGCCGTTAAAGTCAGCAAACGGACCATCGCTAACGCGGACCATTTCGCCCGGCTCAAACATCGTTTTCGGACGCGGCTTATCACCAACCTGCTGCAGACGGTTCATGATCGCATCAACTTCTTTGTCGCTGATTGGCGCCGGACGGTCAGAAGTACCGCCGATAAAGCCCATCACACGCGGAACGCTGCGCACCAGGTGCCAGCTCGCATCATTCATGACCATCTGCACCAGTACATAGCCCGGGAAGAATTTACGTTCGCTCTTGCGACGCTGGCCACCACGGATCTCGACCACTTCTTCTGTCGGCACCATGACTTCGCCAAACAGCTCTTCCATATTTTGTAACTTGATATATTCGCGCAGCGACGTGGCAACGCGGCCTTCAAAACCGGAAAACGCCTGAACGACGTACCAGCGCTTTTTAGGGGCTTCAGACATCTTAGAACCTCAGGCCAGTGATAAAGGATACCAGGCGAACCAGAATACCATCCAGTCCCCACAGGATCAGTGACATTACTGCGGTAACCGCAGCCACAATTAATGTGGTGTGCAATGTTTCCTGGCGAGTTGGCCAAATGACCTTACGGACTTCGGTTCTCGCTTCACGGGCAAAAGCAACGGTCGCTTTACCTTTTGTTGTCAACAGCGCGACACCACCCGCTGCGGCAATCAGAATCACTACGGCCAGCGCACGCAGCGGCAGCATCATGTCACGATAAAGGTAATTGCCAACGATAGCTACAAGCAGCAATACAGCGACAACAACCCACTTCATCGCTTCCAGGCCGCGCCCGCTTCCTTGAGCTTCGGTATTCGCACTCATAAACCAACCTGTCAGAAGTATTCTACAAACATTTTCACCCCGCGTAAGCGAGGCGATCCAAACCGAAATGCTCTGGTGCGTTTCGGACTAAACGCCCTCTTCAGAGCCTGTCTCAGCAATGATTATGACAAAAAAAATCACTGATGAGCCAGGTTCTGGTGTGAAAGCGTGCAAAAAGGGCATCAAATGATGCCCTTTTATTGCGCATTGCGTCAAATGTTATTCGGCAATTAGCTCATTACTTTGGCAACAACGCCCGCACCTACAGTACGGCCGCCTTCACGGATTGCGAAACGCAGACCGTCGTCCATCGCGATTGGGTGGATCAGGGTAACAACCATTTTGATGTTGTCGCCCGGCATTACCATCTCTACGCCTTCCGGCAGTTCGATGGTGCCAGTCACGTCAGTAGTACGGAAGTAGAACTGCGGACGGTAGCCTTTGAAGAACGGAGTATGACGGCCGCCTTCGTCTTTGGACAGGATGTACACTTCAGATTCGAACTTGGTGTGCGGCTTGATAGAGCCCGGCTTAGCCAGTACCTGACCACGTTCGATTTCTTCACGTTTGATACCACGCAGCAGAACACCAACGTTCTCACCAGCACGGCCTTCGTCCAGCAGTTTGCGGAACATTTCAACGCCAGTACAGGTAGACTTAGCGGTGTCTTTGATACCAACGATTTCAACTTCTTCGCCAACTTTGATGATACCGCGCTCTACACGACCGGTAACAACGGTACCACG
>NZ_SZXE01000011.1:0-325 GCF_005281255.1 Citrobacter sp. wls708 | reverse complement strand
TGATCCAGATTTTTAAAGAGCAAAACTTCGCAGTGAACCTTTTCAGGTACACTCTGAAGTTTTCTTGGGTTGTTGCAGTAAAGATGGTGGAGCTATGCGGGATCGAACCGCAGACCTCCTGCGTGCAAAGCAGGCGCTCTCCCAGCTGAGCTATAGCCCCATCGTAGTTAAAACCTCTTCAAATTCACCGGGATGAATTTGGTAGGCCTGAGTGGACTTGAACCACCGACCTCACCCTTATCAGGGGTGCGCTCTAACCACCTGAGCTACAAGCCTGCAGAGATTTTCTTACTGCTAATTTTCATCAGACAATCTGTGTGAGCAC
>NZ_SZXE01000028.1:0-308 GCF_005281255.1 Citrobacter sp. wls708 | reverse complement strand
TGGATGTCAAGAGTAGGTAAGGTTCTTCGCGTTGCATCGAATTAAACCACATGCTCCACCGCTTGTGCGGGCCCCCGTCAATTCATTTGAGTTTTAACCTTGCGGCCGTACTCCCCAGGCGGTCGACTTAACGCGTTAGCTCCGGAAGCCACGCCTCAAGGGCACAACCTCCAAGTCGACATCGTTTACGGCGTGGACTACCAGGGTATCTAATCCTGTTTGCTCCCCACGCTTTCGCACCTGAGCGTCAGTCTTTGTCCAGGGGGCCGCCTTCGCCACCGGTATTCCTCCAGATCTCTACGCATTTC
>NZ_SZXE01000026.1:0-257 GCF_005281255.1 Citrobacter sp. wls708 | reverse complement strand
ACTGCTCTTTAACAATTTATCAGACAATCTGTGTGGGCACTCGAGGATACGGATTCTTAACGTCGCAAGACGAAAAATGAATACCAAGTCTCTGAGTGAACACGTAATTCATTACGAAGTTTAATTCACGAGCATCAAACTTAAATTGAAGAGTTTGATCATGGCTCAGATTGAACGCTGGCGGCAGGCCTAACACATGCAAGTCGAACGGTAGCACAGAGAGCTTGCTCTCGGGTGACGAGTGGCGGACGGGGGAG
>NZ_SZXE01000017.1:0-214 GCF_005281255.1 Citrobacter sp. wls708 | reverse complement strand
CCGCCGACAAAGCCGCCAATCAGCGGTCCGATGAACTGGCCAGCGAACTGCGCTGCGACGGAATAGCCAAGAATGCTGCCCACCATACCTTCTGGTACGCGGTGGCGTATCACTGCTGCAATACAAGGCAATAAGCCTCCGAGTGCCAGTCCCATAAGGAAACGCAGGGCAATCAGTTGCCACCCGGAGGTGACAAATGCCTGAGGGATCAGCA
>NZ_SZXE01000040.1:0-210 GCF_005281255.1 Citrobacter sp. wls708 | reverse complement strand
CGAGTTCGAGTCTCGTTTCCCGCTCCAAAATTTGAAAGTGCTTATTAAGCACAGACCACCAATCGCAGGATTTCGAATTGCGACAAGGCGGCAACTGAATGAGTCCTCAGGAGCTTACTGAAGTAAGTGACTAAGGCGAGTGAAGGCAGCCAACGCAGTAGCGGTTCGAAAGACGAAGATTATGCGGGAATAGCTCAGTTGGTAGAGCAC
>NZ_SZXE01000025.1:0-209 GCF_005281255.1 Citrobacter sp. wls708 | reverse complement strand
GATAGTGTGACGAATCACACTGGGTTTCCCCATTCGGAAATCGCCGGTTATAACGGTTCATATCACCTTACCGGCGCTTATCGCAGATTAGCACGTCCTTCATCGCCTCTGACTGCCAGGGCATCCACCGTGTACGCTTAGTCGCTTAACCTCACAACCCGAAGATGTTTCACTTCTGATTGCGAAAATTTGAGAGACTCGAACACACC
>NZ_SZXE01000035.1:0-44202 GCF_005281255.1 Citrobacter sp. wls708 | reverse complement strand
GCCGTGTCGATGGAGGCGCATTATAGGGATCCCATTTTTTAGCACAAGTGTTTTTTGGATCTTTTTTGCTGAATGCTTGTTTTTCACCCCTTTCGCTATATTCCTGCGCAATTTGGCTGATTTTTGATAGATAAATCACTTGCACAGTCTCGATAATCCAACCAAAGTCTTCATTACCGCTCTATTTTCGCTGAGGTAAACATGTCTGATGTACTGCGCCCTTATAAGGATCTTTTCCCACAGATCGGAAAACGCGTGATGATCGACACCAGTAGTGTCGTCATTGGCGATGCTCGTTTGGCTGATGATGTCGGAATTTGGCCACTGGTCGCGATCCGTGGCGACGTGAACTACGTGCAAATCGGTGCGCGTACAAACATTCAGGACGGCAGCGTTCTACATGTCACACATAAATCTACATCCAATCCGCAGGGTAATCCGCTGATCGTAGGTGAAGATGTCACAGTTGGTCATAAAGTCATGCTGCACGGTTGTACCATTGGTAACCGCGTATTAGTCGGCATGGGATCGATTCTGTTGGACGGTGTCGTTGTTGAAGACGACGTTATGATTGGGGCGGGAAGCCTGGTTCCGCAAAACAAACGCCTGCAGAGTGGATATCTGTACCTGGGAAGCCCGGTTAAGCAGATTCGTCCATTAAGCGATGAAGAGAAAGCAGGCTTGCAATACTCAGCTAACAACTATGTTAAGTGGAAAGATGAGTATTTAAGTCAGAGTAACCACACCCAACCCTGAGCGTCTTCCTGCTGGTCCTGGATCAATGCTTCGGCCTCTTCTTCCAGGTCCCAGCGATGTAATCGAAAGGTTTCCAGCCACTGTTCAGGCGTGTCGCCGCCAAAGCGGGACGCCAACATCTTTCCCGATATGGCACATGTTAACTGCATACCATGAACCATTGCAGGGAAAACAATGGCATTTACATCCGTCCGCCATTCTTCTCGATCGGGAAACTGGATCGCCTGATTCATGCCGACAATTCCTGTCGCATGCTTTTAATGACCGGCTCAATCTGGGGTAAAACACCATGCCAGAGTAAAACAGCATGTGCAGCTTGCCCCACCAGCATCCCCAGACCATCGGCATACTGTTTCGCCCCATGCTTTTCACACCAGGAAAGGAACGGCGTATTCCCTTTCTGATAAAACATGTCGTAGCAGTAGACGGAGGGATGGATAAGAGATGCAGGAATAGACGGGACCTCACCGCTAATACCGCTGGACGTCGCGTTAATAATCAGATCAAAGCTGTGATTATCAAGTTCGTCCATTCCCACCGCCTGCACGCTACCGGTATGAGAGAAGAGCTGTGCCAATTCTTCAGCGCGGTAGGCCGTACGATTAACAATGGTTACCGCACAATCCATAGAAAGAAGAGGTAGCAATACCCCACGGGATGCACCACCCGCACCAATCAGCAGAATTCGCGATCCGGGACGAATGAAAGATAAACGCTCAAGATCGCTTAATAAACCGATACCATCCGTGTTATCTCCCAGCAAACGTCCATCCTCCAGCCGTTTAAGGGTGTTAACTGCTCCAGCTAGCGATGCCCGCTCTGTTAATTCATCGGCACGCGCAAACGCCTCTTCTTTAAAAGGAACGGTGACATTTGCCCCCTTACCACCCTCAGCAAAAAAGGCGTTCAGCGAATTCACAAAGTCATTGATCGGCGCCAGTACACGTCCATAGGAGTAATCAATCTTCAGTTGCTCTGCAAATTGCTGATGGATAAAAGGCGATTTACTGTGCGCTATCGGATTACCAAAAACAGCATAGGCTTCTTTCATATTACCCCTGTCGAAACTGTTCACCCGTCAGTGCATCACGGATCTCCGAAGGATTCAATCGCCCTCCGGTCTCTCCTTCAACAACGGGAAAGTCTGTACCGAACTGCGCGCGGACTTCCTCTACCGTTCGGCAAGGCGGTAAGCCACTCAAATTAGCACTGGTGGAAACTATAGGTTTGCCATAAGCCTGGCACAGTGCAACCACCAGCGGATGATCGGTGACACGCACGGCCAGCGAATCAAAACGACCGGTCAACCAACGAGGTGTAGTCGCAAGCGCCGGGAAAACAAAGGTGACGGGACCAGGCCAGCGAGCGAAGATAGCCTCACGTTGAGTATCAGTAAGCGAGCTATCGTCAATATAGGGCTTAAGTTGCTCAAAGTTGGCCGCAATCAAAATTAAGCCTTTCTCGACCGGACGTTGTTTTAATTCCAACAAACGACTTACTGCCGTTTCGCTGTCGGGATCGCAGCCGACACCAAATACAGCTTCTGTTGGATAGGCGATGACTTTCTCTTGGTTCAGTACCTCTATTGCAGCAGCGATAGGGCCTGTGGGCAGGTTATTATTCACTTTTTTATTCCGCCGAAATCGGCTTTCCACATTGTTTACTGGCACAGAAATGCTTCACACCCTGCGCGGTTTTCTTTTCGATGAGTAGCGGATAATGGCACTCTGGACATTCTCCAGCTAACGGTTTGAAGTTAATAACAAACTGGCACTCCGGATAGCGATCGCAGGAGTAAAAAGTTTTGCCATAACGGGAACGCCGCTGGACCAGGTGACCGGTCTGGCATTGAGGACAGACTATTGCTGTTTCATCAGGCTTGTCGATAAGCTCGGTGTGCTCGCATGCAGGATAGTCACTGCATCCGATAAACATACCGAATCGCCCCTGTCGCAATACCAACTCAGCGCCACATGCAGGGCAAAACTTACCCTCCAGAACTTTGACAATATGCCCGTCTGCAGATGATTTCAGCGGACGGATATAATCGCATTCTGGATAGTGTGAACAACCGAGAAACGGGCCGTGTTTCCCGGAGCGAATAACCAGTTCAGCCCCGCATTGTGGGCAGGGCTCGTTTTTACGCACCGTAAACAGTGCTGATTTAGCCATAACAACTCATACTGAATGAAGATTGATTAATGCAGCATACCTTCATTCACTTCAAAGAGTAATTCTTCCATTTGCTGATAGGCATTTTCACAACCTGGAATGTTGAATAGCACCATCAGGATCACCCACTTCAGGTCTTCCAGATCAAACTCTGCCGTATCCAGCGCGAGTACGCGCTCAATTACCATTTCTCGCGTTTCGAGGTTTAGCACCTGAATCTGCTCCAGGAATAGCAAGAATCCGCGACAACTCGCATCCAGCCGTTCACATTCTTCTGCAGTATAAATACGCAGAGAAAGAGGATCAGATGCTAGCTGCATAGGTTCGGCAAGGCCATCCTGATAATCAGCAAGCTTTTCCAGCCACAGTAACGCGTTGTAGATGTCTTCACGATCAAAACCAGCGTCGGTAAGATCCCGTTCCAGTTTGTCCTGATCCACTCGCAGCTCAGCTTCGTTATGGATATATGTCTCAAACAAATACATTAGTACGTCGAACATGGCATGCCCTCCTCAATCGGACATAGCCGCCGGGTACAGCTGCGATCCATCCTGCTAACTCCAGTTCGAGTAGTTGAGCCACTACCTCTGGCACAGGTTGGCCGGCACGTTCAGCGACGACGTCAACAGGTGTTACCTCATCTCCTACGTTAGCCAGGAGCTCAGGAAATGGCAATGCCACCTCTTCGTGATCTGGCGAATAAATTGATTTTTCAGGTTCATCTGGCAACCATTGCAGCCCATATTGCAAATTTTCCAGAATTTCCTCTGGTGCGGTCACAAGCGTGGCTCCCTGCTGAATAAGCCAATGTGGGCCTTCACTTCCCGGACTCCCAATCGGCCCAGGCAAAGCAAAAACCTCCCTCCCCTGCTCCAGCGCACAGCGTGCCGTGACCAATGAACCGCTACGTTGCGCGGCCTCAACGACCAGGACACCTTTACTTAGACCACTGATAATGCGATTTCGTCGGGGAAAATTGCGCGGCAGCGGGAGCGTATCTAATGGGAACTCAGACACCAATGCGCCTCCGGAATCGATCAGACGTTCGGCGAGACGGACATGCTGTCGTGGATGAATGGTCTCAAGCCCATTTCCCAGCACCGCAATACTCGTGCCTTGTCGGTTTATCGCCGCATGATGCGCCACGCCATCAATCCCTCGGGCCAGCCCACTGGTTATCGTCACCCCAAACGCGGCAAGCTTTTCGCAAAATAATCGCCCCCAACGTTCGCCATACCATGAATGCTGGCGACTACCGACGACGGCCACCTGAAATGAATGCAGGCATGCGGGAGTACCGGCAACGAAAAGCACCCCAGGGTAATCTTCAATCGCGCGCAGCTGGGACGGATAATGCTCGCTGTCGGCAACCACTAAATGGTGATTCGGCTGCTCCAACCAGCGCAGCGTTTTTTCCAGTGACTGCTCTGAAAAGGTTAAAAAGCGCATTGCCTGGCGGGAAGATAATCCTGCGTGCTGGAGGATCGTGTTGTTAATACAAGGTTGGGCATTGAGCCAGTGGGCAAGGCGCACCATCTCATCACCATACAGTTCATTCACTTGCGCTAAACGTAGCCAAATTTCAATTTGGGTCATCCCTGTTCCCCTGCCACAAGCAGTCCTGGCAATCTTTGCGATTGGTCACTGATGCTGTCAATCAGAGGGGGTTTTGTCTAGAATAGAGGTAATAATCTTTTCAACTCCTGAACACAACTCTGGATAACTATGTCAGTTTTGCAAGTGTTACATATTCCGGACGAGCGCCTTCGCAAAGTCGCAAAACCGGTTGAAGAAGTGAATGCAGAAATTCAGCGTATCGTTGATGATATGTTCGAAACGATGTACGCAGAAGAGGGTATCGGTCTGGCGGCAACACAGGTCGACATCCATCAGCGCATCATTGTTATTGATGTCTCTGAAAATCGCGACGAGCAGTTGGTTTTAATCAACCCAGAGCTGCTGGAGAAAGATGGCGAAACCGGCATTGAAGAAGGTTGCCTGTCTATCCCCGAACAGCGTGCGTTAGTACCACGCGCTGAGAAAGTAAAAATTCGTGCACTCAATCGCGACGGTAAATCTTTTGAACTGGAAGCCGATGGCCTGCTCGCTATCTGCATTCAGCATGAAATGGATCACCTGGTCGGTAAACTGTTTATCGATTATCTGTCTCCGTTGAAGCAACAACGTATTCGTCAGAAAGTTGAAAAACTCGACCGCCTGAACGCCCGAGCTTAAGGACAAGAATCAACGTGTCAGACTCACTACGTATTATTTTTGCGGGTACACCTGACTTTGCAGCGCGTCACCTTGACGCGCTGTTGTCTTCTGGACATAACGTCGTTGGCGTGTTTACCCAACCGGACCGCCCTGCGGGACGCGGTAAAAAGCTGATGCCCAGCCCGGTAAAAGTGTTGGCAGAAGAAAAAGGGATACCGGTTTTCCAGCCCGTCTCTCTTCGCCCTCAGGAAAACCAACAGTTGGTTGCTGATTTACACGCAGACGTGATGGTGGTAGTGGCATATGGACTGATTCTGCCAAAAGCCGTGCTGGAAATGCCGCGCCTGGGTTGTATCAACGTTCACGGTTCCCTGCTTCCACGCTGGCGTGGCGCAGCACCGATTCAACGTTCACTGTGGGCTGGCGATAGCGAAACGGGCGTTACCATCATGCAAATGGATGTTGGTCTCGACACCGGTGATATGTTGCTTAAGCTCTCCTGCCCGATTACGGCAGAAGATACCAGCGGTTCTTTATACGACAAGCTGGCGGACCTGGGGCCTCAGGGGCTGATTGAAACGCTAAAACAGTTGGCTGCTGGCACGATAAAACCCGTGGTACAAGATGAATCACTGGTTACGCATGCAGAGAAACTCAGTAAAGAAGAGGCCCGTATCGACTGGTCACTTTCGGCCGCTCAGTTGGAGCGCTGCATACGCGCCTTTAACCCGTGGCCAATGAGCTATATCGTCATCGACGAGCAACCAGTAAAAATTTGGCAGGCGACGGTTATCGATACGCCCGCTAACGCTGAACCAGGCACAATTCTGGAAGCGAACCGTCAGGGTATCCAGGTTGCAACAAGCGACGGCATCCTGAATCTCGTCTCTTTGCAGCCTGCCGGCAAAAAAGCCATGAGTGCGCAGGATCTGCTTAATTCGCGCCGGGAGTGGTTTGTACCCGGAAACCGTCTGGCCTGACGGTTCATCTCTTTAAGCCCGGTGTGACCGGGCATTTTTATTTTTGCACTTATGAAAAAACATCTTAATTTACGCAGTATGGCGGCCCAGGCCGTCGAGCAGGTTGTCGAAAAGGGGCAATCATTAAGCAATGTGCTGCCCGCCATGCAGCAAAAAGTTGCCGATAAAGATAAAGCGCTGTTGCAAGAGCTTTGCTTCGGCGTATTGCGCACACTCTCGCAACTGGAGTGGATGATCCAGCAACTGATGGAACGTCCGATGACGGGCAAACAGCGTACCGTTCACTACCTGATCATGGTGGGCTTCTACCAACTGCTGCATACCCGTATCCCACCCCATGCTGCGCTGGCCGAAACCGTAGAAGGCGCGGTGGTGATTAAGCGTCCGCAGTTGAAAGGGCTGATCAATGGTGTATTACGCCAGTTCCAGCGCCGTCAGGAAGAACTACTGACCGAGTTCGCACAAAGCGATCTACGTTTCTTACACCCCTCCTGGCTGGTAAAACGTATTAAAGCCGCTTATCCACAGCAATGGGAAGCCATCCTTGAGGCTAATAACCAACGCCCGCCAATGTGGCTCCGTGTTAATCGCAACCACCATACGCGCGACGCCTGGCTGGAACTACTCGCCGAAGCAGGATTGACCGGTTTCCCTCATCCGGATTACCCGGATGCGGTCCGTCTGGAAACACCAGCCCCCGTGCTCGCCCTGCCAGGTTTTGAGCAAGGTTGGGTCACCGTTCAGGATGCCTCTGCCCAGGGTTGCGTCAGCTATCTGCAGCCACAAAACGGAGAGCAGATCCTTGATTTATGTTGCGCTCCCGGCGGCAAGACCACTCACATTCTGGAGGTCGCGCCAGATGCGAACGTGATGGCAGTCGATGTCGACGATAAACGCCTGTCTCGCGTGTATGACAACCTGAAACGCCTGGGTATGAAAGCAACCGTGAAGCAGGGTGATGGTCGCTATCCGCAGCAGTGGTGCGGTGAGCAACAGTTTGACCGTATTTTGCTGGACGCTCCATGTTCTGCCACTGGTGTGATCCGTCGCCATCCGGATATCAAATGGTTGCGTCGCGATCGTGATATTGCCGAACTCGCTCAGTTGCAGGCCGAGATTCTCAACGCGACCTGGACACACCTTAAGCCGGGCGGCACGCTGGTCTATGCAACCTGTTCTATTCTGCCAGAAGAAAACCAACAGCAGATCGCCGCGTTCCTTGCACGCACACCGGATGCGATGTTAAGCGAAACCGGTACGCCAGAGCAGCCGGGACGTCAGAATTTACCGGGTGCAGAAGATGGCGATGGCTTCTTTTACGCTAAGCTAATCAAAAAGTGATGAGATAACGGGTCGCGACTGATGAAAATTATCATTCTTGGCGCAGGGCAAGTTGGCGGTACGCTGGCTGAAAACCTGGTCGGAGAGAACAACGATATCACGGTAGTCGATACCAATGGTGAGCGCCTGCGCAGCTTGCAGGACAAGTTTGATCTCCGCGTCGTGCAAGGACATGGTTCACATCCCCGTGTATTGCGTGAAGCTGGTGCCGACGATGCCGATATGCTGGTTGCCGTAACCAGCTCAGATGAAACAAATATGGTTGCCTGCCAGGTAGCTTATTCCCTGTTTAATACGCCTAACCGTATCGCCCGTATTCGTTCACCGGATTACGTTCGCGATGCAGACAAGCTATTTCAATCCGATGCCGTCCCTATCGATCATCTGATTGCGCCTGAGCAACTGGTTATCGATAGCATTTATCGCCTGATTGAATATCCGGGCGCATTGCAGGTCGTGAATTTTGCCGAGGGCAAAGTCAGTCTGGCGGTCGTGAAAGCTTATTACGGCGGACCGCTAATCGGTAATGCGTTGTCGACAATGCGCGATCACATGCCGCATATCGATACCCGCGTTGCGGCGATATTCCGTCATGACAGGCCAATTCGCCCGCAGGGTTCTACCATCGTTGAAGCGGGTGATGAAGTCTTCTTTATCGCGGCATCACAGCACATTCGCGCCGTCATGAGCGAGCTACAGCGTCTGGAAAAGCCGTACAAACGCATTATGTTAGTCGGTGGCGGTAATATCGGTGCAGGGCTCGCGCGGCGTCTGGAAAAAGATTACAGCGTCAAACTGATCGAGCGTAATCAGCAGCGCGCATCGGAGCTTGCAGAGAAACTGCAAAATACGATCGTCTTTTTTGGCGATGCTTCGGATCAAGAGCTTCTGGCGGAAGAACACATCGATCAGGTTGATCTGTTCATCGCGGTGACCAATGACGATGAAGCTAACATCATGTCGGCGATGCTGGCTAAACGAATGGGCGCCAAGAAAGTGATGGTGCTGATCCAACGCAGAGCGTACGTCGATCTGGTGCAGGGCAGCGTGATCGATATTGCGATTTCACCGCAGCAGGCGACCATCTCCGCACTCCTGAGCCATGTTCGTAAAGCTGATATTGTTGGTGTTTCATCACTACGCCGCGGCGTAGCGGAAGCCATTGAAGCCGTCGCACACGGTGATGAGACAACATCACGGGTAGTAGGTCGCTCGATTGATGAAATTAAACTTCCGCCCGGCACCATTATTGGCGCTGTTGTACGGGGTAATGATGTGATGATTGCCAATGACAACCTGCGTATTGAACAAGGCGATCACGTTATTATGTTCCTGACAGATAAAAAGTTTATTACCGACGTCGAGCGCTTATTCCAGCCAAGCCCCTTCTTCCTGTAATAATTTAGGCGCTAATATAGCGCCTTTTTTATTTCCCTTTATTTATCAGGGCCTAATAATTTTTCCTTTCCGCAATACATAAATGGAAATTGCCTAAACATTTGTTAAACTTATAAACGTCAGCTGCATAGGGAGAATAAAATGAGCATTATTAAAGAGTTTCGCGAATTCGCGATGCGCGGGAATGTTGTCGATTTGGCAGTGGGTGTCATTATTGGTGCGGCATTCGGTAAGATCGTTTCATCACTGGTTGCCGATATCATCATGCCGCCACTGGGGTTGCTAATTGGTGGGATTGATTTTAAACAGTTTGCATTAACGTTACGTGATGCGCAGGGAGACATCCCGGCGGTGGTCATGCATTACGGCGTATTCATTCAGAATGTCTTCGATTTCATTATTGTTGCGTTTGCTATCTTTATGGCAATCAAACTGATCAATAAATTGAATCGTAAAAAAGCTGAAGAGCCAGCGGCACCCCCAGCACCATCTAAAGAAGAAGTATTACTAAGTGAAATTCGTGACCTGCTGAAAGAACAGAATAATCGCTCTTAAGCGTTCACTGAAACAAAAAGGCCAGTGGTAAAAAAGTGCTTCACTTTCTTGCCACTGGCCTCCCAGTTTCCCCGATTGCCATGTTTACCTTTACGTAGATAACTTCCTTTTCCTTTCTTATTTTTCTCAACGCGCTGCCTGAACAGTGGATCATGCAGAAGCGCCTCAATGGCGTTGTCCTTTATCTGTCCTTTGGTATGCTGATAATGGCTCATACTCTCTCCAGTTTGTGGGGTAATTTACGCCAGGAGTGTAGACCTGACCGTGCAAAAAATCAACGGTCTGATAGTGTTCCGCTGGCGCCTTGTTCAAGTGCTTCAAGAATAGAACAGTATACACTGCTGTGTGCTTTACCACAGCACGCATCATTTAATCGCTGTAACGATCGTTGCATCGCCTGAAGCTCCGCTATGCGCGCTTCGACCTCTTGTAATCTTTCCTGAACTATCCCTTTTGATTCCTGGCAGGTATGGTGCTCTGGATCTATGCGGATCGAAAGCAGTTCGCGAATCGACTCCAGTGTAAAACCAAGCTGACGGGCATAACGAATAAACTTAAGACGCTGAAGATCACTTTCCGTGTAGAGGCGAAACCCGCCTTCGGTACGTACTTCATGTTCCATCATCTGCTGCTTTTCATAGTAACGGATAGTATCCGGCGTCACGTCAGCCAGCTTCGCTAATTCACCAATTCGGTACATGCTCTCTCCGCTATTTGTCGTTGATCTTCTGTAGCAGCTTATCTGCGTATTCACCGTGTAAAAACTCGGTGCTAAGCCCAGCCTGTCGAAGTTTTAGCTCCAGTAGCGACAACCGTCGACTGACTTCCTGATAACTGGGATCATCTTTGCGGATCCCCGCGAGTATTTCAAGCAGTTGGATCGCCTCTCTGCGCTGCTCAAGCTCAGGTGGAAGGCAGCCTGCATTTTTTAATAAACGGTATCCGGCCCGGAGTTCAGGCGGAATATGGGAATCATCGTCAAGAGTAAGCGGTTCGCCTGTACCAGGTAAATCATCAAACTCGCCTTTAGACTGTGCAGCAATAATATGGCGCTCCGCCCACTGGTCCAGTAACCACATATGACGCTCCAGGGGATGAACAAAAAGAGTACAGATATTGTAGATAAGTGGGGATATGGCGGATAAAAAACCCCGCCGAGGCGGGTTTTTTTACGTTACTACAGATTACTCTGCAGCAGCTTCTGTTTTCTCTGAACGATCAACCAGCTCGATGTATGCCATCGGCGCGTTGTCGCCTGCACGGAAACCACACTTCAGAATGCGAGTGTAACCACCGGCGCGGCTCGCGAAACGCGGGCCCAGTTCGTTAAACAGTTTTGCCACGATCTCGTTATCACGAGTACGGGCGAATGCCAGACGACGATTAGCTACGCTATCAGTCTTGGCAAGAGTAATCAGCGGCTCAACTACGCGACGCAGCTCTTTCGCTTTCGGCAGAGTCGTCTTGATGATTTCATGACGAACCAGTGAACCTGCCATATTGCGGAACATAGCCTGGCGATGGCTGCTGTTGCGGTTCAGTTGACGACCACTCTTACGATGGCGCATGACCTTATCCTTCTCAGTAAAACCTTAACCTGTGATCCGGTTACTCGTCAGCGATGCTTGCCGGTGGCCAGTTTTCCAGGCGCATGCCCAGAGACAGTCCACGGGAAGCCAGCACGTCTTTAATCTCAGTAAGAGATTTTTTACCAAGGTTAGGCGTCTTAAGAAGCTCAACCTCAGTACGCTGTACCAGATCACCGATATAGTGGATAGCTTCTGCTTTGAGGCAGTTAGCAGAGCGGACAGTCAATTCCAGATCGTCAACAGGGCGCAGCAGGATCGGATCGAATTCTGGTTTCTCTTCTTTAACTTCCGGCTGACGTACATCACGTAAGTCAACAAAAGCTTCCAGTTGTTCAGCCAGAATGGTTGCCGCACGACGAATCGCCTCTTCAGGATCGATTGTGCCGTTGGTTTCCATTTCGATGACCAGCTTGTCCAGGTCGGTACGCTGTTCTACACGCGCTGCTTCAACATTGTAGGCAATACGCTCTACAGGGCTGTAGCATGCGTCGACCAGCAGACGGCCGATTGGGCGCTCATCTTCTTCCGAATGAATTCGGGTAGAAGCCGGCACATAACCACGACCGCGCTGAACTTTGATGCGCATACTAATAGATGCGTTCTCATCGGTCAGGTGGCAGATCACGTGCTGTGGCTTGACGATTTCGACATCACCATCATGGGTAATGTCGGCTGCAGTCACAGGGCCAATGCCAGATTTATTCAAGGTAAGAATAACGTCATCTTTACCCTGAACTCTCACCGCCAGCCCTTTCAGGTTGAGCAGGATTTCCAGGATATCTTCCTGAACGCCTTCTTTGGTGCTGTACTCATGTAGTACACCATCAATCTCAACCTCGGTCACCGCGCAACCCGGCATCGATGAGAGCAGAATACGGCGCAGTGCGTTACCCAAAGTATGGCCAAAGCCACGCTCTAAAGGCTCAAGGGTCACCTTGGCGTGCGTCGAACTCACTTGCTCGATATCTACCAGGCGCGGTTTTAGAAACTCTGTCACAGAACCCTGCATTGTGTCCTCTCTTTGGTACTAAGCTTTACTTGGAGTAAAGCTCGACGATCAGGTGTTCGTTAATGTCCGCAGACAGATCAGAACGCTCCGGCTTACGCTTGAACGTACCTTCCATCTTGCCAGCATCAACTTCCAGCCAGGTTGGCTTTTCACGCTGCTCAGCCAGCTCCAGAGCGGCTTTCACGCGAGACTGCTTCTTCGCTTTCTCACGAATGCTAACAACGTCATTCGGACTAACCTGATAAGAAGCGATGTTAACAACACGACCGTTTACCATAATTGCTTTATGGCTGACCAGCTGACGTGCTTCTGCACGAGTGGCACCGAAGCCCATACGGTATACAACGTTGTCCAGACGACCTTCCAGCAGACCCAACAGGTTTTCACCGGTGTTGCCTTTCAGACGTGCTGCTTCTTTGTAGTAGTTACGGAACTGACGCTCCAGCACACCATAGATACGGCGAACTTTTTGCTTTTCACGCAACTGCACACCATAGTCAGACAGACGCGGTTTACGCGCACCGTGCTGGCCAGGAGCTTGTTCAATTTTACACTTGGTATCGATCGCGCGAACGCCAGACTTAAGGAATAAGTCAGTGCCCTCACGACGGCTCAGCTTGAGCTTAGGACCCAAATATCTTGCCATTTTCTTTCTCCAACAATCCTAGAAACGACAGCGTTATACGCGACGTTTTTTCGGCGGACGACAACCGTTATGAGGGATCGGAGTCACATCAGTAATATTAGTGATGCGGAAACCAGCGGCGTTCAGAGCACGAACAGTAGATTCGCGACCTGGACCCGGTCCTTTGACCATAACTTCCAGATTCTTGATACCGTATTCTTTTACGGCTTCAGCGCAACGCTCTGCTGCAACCTGAGCTGCAAACGGAGTGGATTTGCGAGAACCACGGAAACCGGAACCACCGGCTGTTGCCCAACCCAGTGCGTTACCCTGACGATCAGTAATGGTAACGATGGTGTTGTTAAAAGAAGCATGGATATGAGCCACGCCGTCAGAGACTTGTTTTCTTACACGTTTACGTGCACGAATTGGTGCCTTTGCCATTATTCAATCACCCCGATTATTTCTTGATCGGTTTGCGCGGACCCTTACGGGTACGTGCGTTGGTCTTGGTACGCTGACCGCGAACCGGGAGACCACGACGATGACGCAAACCGCGATAGCAACCAAGGTCCATAAGGCGCTTGATGCTCATGCTAACTTCACGGCGCAGATCACCTTCAACGACAAATTTGGCAACTTCGTCACGCAGCGTGTCGATTTGTTCTTCAGACAGCTCACTGATCTTAACATCTTCAGCGATACCCGCTGCAGCCAGAATGGCTTTAGAACGGGTCTTGCCGACGCCGTAGATCGAAGTTAATGCGATCACAGCATGTTTCTGATCAGGAATGTTAATGCCTGCTATACGGGCCACTATGCACTCCTACTATTTAATATGTACGCACCATGCTGAAAAGCCCGTTTTCAGGATACTCAAATGGAAACGCACAGACATACAAAAGATTGGCTGGCTAATCTAGCCAGCTCAACCCAACTTTGCAAGAAAAATATGCGAATAAATCAGCCTTGGCGCTGTTTATGCTTCGGCTCGGCACTGCAAATCACACGGATGACACCATCACGCTTAACGATTTTGCAGTTACGGCATAATTTCTTGACGGAAGCACGAACTTTCATTTTTACTCTCCGTAACTTCTCGGGCGACTGTTAACGGCCGTAGCCTTTCAGATTCGCCTTCTTCAATGCAGACTCGTACTGACTTGACATCATCAGAGTTTGCACTTGAGCCATAAAGTCCATAATCACGACAACAACGATAAGCAGTGAGGTCCCACCAAAGTAGAACGGTACTTTCATTGCATCACGCATGAACTCCGGGATCAGGCAGATAAAGGTAATGTAGAGCGCACCAACCAAAGTCAGGCGGGTCATTACTTTATCGATATACTTCGCCGTTTGCTCTCCCGGACGAATTCCTGGTACAAATGCACCGGACTTCTTCAGGTTATCTGCTGTTTCACGCGGGTTGAAAACCAACGCCGTGTAGAAGAAACAGAAGAATATGATTGCAGACGCATAGAGTAACACATAAAGCGGTTGCCCAGGCTGCAAATACAGCGAAATTGTTGTCAGCCAGTTCCAACCAGTCCCGCCCCCGAACCATGACGCGATGGTCGCCGGGAACAGAATAATACTGGAAGCGAAGATTGCCGGGATTACCCCCGCCATATTCACTTTCAGCGGTAAATGTGTGCTCTGTGCAGCATAGACACGACGACCTTGCTGACGTTTCGCGTAGTTTACCACAATACGGCGTTGACCACGCTCAACAAATACAACAAAGAACGTCACTGCAAATACTAATACTGCAACCAACAGCAACACGAGGAAGTGCAGGTCGCCTTGACGCGCTTGCTCGATAGTATGGGCAATGGCTGGCGGGAGTCCCGCAACAATACCGGCGAAGATAATGATTGAGATACCGTTGCCGATACCACGTTCAGTAATCTGTTCGCCCAACCACATCAGGAACATAGTCCCTGTAACCAGACTTACAACAGCGGTGAAATAGAATGCAAAGCCTGGATTCATTACCAGGCCCTGCATACCAGGCATATTCGGCAGACCGGTAGCAATACCGATCGACTGGAATATCGCCAGCACCAGAGTACCGTAGCGGGTGTACTGGCTGATCTTACGACGACCAGACTCCCCTTCTTTCTTAATTTCTGCCAGCGTTGGATGAACCACCGTCAGCAGCTGGATAATGATCGACGCCGAAATATACGGCATGATCCCCAGAGCAAAGATAGAAGCACGGCTGAGAGCACCACCAGAGAACATGTTAAACATTTCAATGATGGTGCCTCGCTGTTGCTCAAGCAGTTTGGCAAGTACAGCGGCATCAATACCAGGGATCGGAATGAAAGAGCCAATACGGAACACAATAAGCGCACCGATTACAAACAGCAGTCTGCGTTTCAGCTCGCCTAAGCCACCTTTGGCACTTTGAAAATCTAATCCCGGTTGTTTAGCCATCTGCTACTTATTCCTCGATTTTACCGCCAGCAGCTTCGATAGCAGCACGAGCGCCTTTAGTAACACGCAGGCCACGAACAGTTACCGGAGTAGTGACTTCACCAGCCAGGATCACTTTCGCGAACTCGATCTGGATACCGATAATGTTAGCTGCTTTCAGCGTGTTCAGGTCTACAACACCGCCTTCAACTTTAGCCAGGTCAGACAGACGAACTTCGGCTGTAATCGCTGCTTTACGTGAAGTGAAGCCGAATTTCGGCAGACGACGGTACAGAGGCATCTGACCACCCTCGAAACCGCGACGTACGCCACCGCCAGAACGAGACTTCTGACCTTTGTGACCACGACCACCGGTTTTACCGAGGCCAGAACCGATACCACGACCCAGGCGTTTACCCGCCTTTTTGGAGCCTTCGGCCGGAGACAGAGTATTTAAACGCATCTCTTACTCCTCAACTTTAACCATGAAGGAAACCGCGTTGACCATACCACGAACTGCAGGAGTATCCTCGCGTTCTACGGTGTGACCAATACGACGCAGACCCAGGCCAAGCAGCGTTGCCTTGTGTTTCGGCAGACGACCGATTGCACTGCGGGTTTGAGTAATTTTAATAGTCTTTGCCATGGTTTATTTCCCCAGAATTTCTTCAACGGATTTACCACGCTTGGCAGCGACCATTTCCGGAGATTTCATATTTTCCAGACCGTCGATAGTTGCACGAACCACGTTAATCGGGTTAGTGGAACCATACGCTTTAGCCAGAACGTTACGAACTCCAGCGACTTCCAGAACGGCGCGCATTGCACCACCGGCGATGATACCGGTACCTTCGGAAGCCGGCTGCATGAATACACGAGAACCCGTGTGAGTACCCTTAACCGGGTGCTGCAGGGTGCCGTGGTTCAGCGCGACGTTAATCATATTGCGACGGGCTTTTTCCATCGCTTTCTGGATCGCTGCTGGAACTTCACGCGCTTTACCGTAACCAAAACCAACGCGACCGTTACCATCGCCAACTACAGTCAGAGCTGTGAAGGAGAAAATACGACCACCTTTAACGGTTTTAGATACGCGGTTTACCGCGATCAGCTTTTCCTGCAGTTCGCCAGCTTGTTTTTCGATGTGAGCCATCTTACACCTCTACCTTAGAACTGAAGGCCAGCTTCACGGGCAGCATCTGCCAGTGCCTGGACACGACCATGATATTGGAACCCGGAACGGTCAAAGGACACATCTTTGATGCCTTTTTCCAGAGCGCGTTCGGCGACAGCTTTACCCACAGCTGCTGCAGCGTCTTTGTTACCGGTGTACTTCAGTTGTTCAGCGATAGCTTTTTCTACAGTAGAAGCAGCTACCAGAACTTCAGAACCGTTCGGTGCAATTACCTGTGCGTAAATATGACGCGGGGTACGATGTACCACCAGGCGAGTTGCGCCCAGCTCTTTGAGCTTGCGGCGTGCGCGGGTCGCACGACGGATACGAGCAGATTTCTTATCCATAGTGTTACCTTACTTCTTCTTAGCCTCTTTGGTACGCACGACTTCGTCGGCGTAACGAACACCCTTGCCTTTGTAAGGCTCAGGACGACGGTAGGCGCGCAGATCTGCCGCAACCTGACCGATCAGCTGTTTATCAGCGCCTTTCAGCACGATTTCAGTCTGAGTCGGACATTCTGCAGTGATACCTGCCGGCAGCTGATGATCAACTGGATGAGAGAAACCTAAAGCCAGGTTTACTACATTCCCTTTGACCGCTGCACGATAACCTACACCAACCAGCTGCAGCTTCTTAGTGAAGCCTTCGGTAACACCGACAACCATTGCATTCAGCAGGGCACGCGCGGTACCAGCCTGAGCCCATCCATCTGCGTAACCATCACGCGGACCGAAGGTCAGTGCATTATCTGCATGATTTACTGCAACAGCATCGTTGAGAGTACGAGTCAGCTCGCCGTTTTTACCTTTGATCGTAATAACCTGACCGTTGATTTTTACATCAACGCCGGCAGGAATAACGACCGGTGCTTTAGCAACACGAGACATTTTTTCCTCCGATTAGGCTACGTAGCAGATAATTTCGCCACCAAGACCAGCCTGGCGCGCTGCACGATCAGTCATAACACCTTTAGAGGTAGAAACAACTGCGATACCCATGCCAGCCATAACCTTCGGCAGCTCGTCTTTACGCTTATAAATGCGCAGACCTGGGCGACTGACACGCTGAATGCTTTCTACAACAGCTTTACCCTGGAAATACTTAAGAGTAAGTTCCAGTTCCGGCTTGGTGTCGCCTTCAACTTTAAAATCTTCAATAAAACCTTCTTCCTTCAGCACGTTGGCAATTGCCACTTTCAGCTTGGAGGAAGGCATGGTGACCGCAGCTTTATTCGCGGCCTGACCGTTACGGATACGGGTCAGCATATCCGCGATCGGATCTTGCATGCTCATCTGTCTTTACTCCCGTGATTCAATTGGTAATTACCAGCTAGCCTTTTTCAAGCCTGGTACTTCACCGCGCATAGCGGCTTCACGCAGTTTGATACGGCTCAACCCGAACTTGCCCACATAGCCATGCGGACGACCTGTTTGACGGCAGCGGTTACGCTGACGGGACGGGCTGGAATCACGCGGCAGAGACTGCAGCTTCAGAACTGCGTTCCAACGATCTTCGTCGGTCGCGTTCACATCAGAGATAATAGCTTTCAGTTCAGCGCGTTTTGCGAAGTACTTATCAGCTAAAGCTACGCGCTTTACTTCGCGTGCTTTCATTGATTGCTTAGCCATTCAGTAACCCTACCTTACTTGCGGAACGGGAAGTCAAAGGCAGCCAGCAGAGCACGGCCTTCTTCGTCAGATTTCGCAGTAGTGGTAATGGTAATATCCAAACCACGCACGCGGTCGACTTTATCGTAGTCGATTTCTGGGAAGATGATCTGCTCACGGACACCCATGCTGTAGTTACCACGACCATCGAATGACTTAGCGGACAGGCCACGGAAGTCACGGATACGTGGAACAGCAATAGTGATCAGACGCTCAAAGAACTCCCACATGCGTTCGCCACGCAGAGTTACTTTACAGCCGATCGGATAGCCCTGACGGATTTTGAAGCCTGCAACTGATTTGCGTGCTTTGGTGATCAGCGGTTTTTGACCGGAGATTGCTGTCAGGTCAGCTGCTGCGTTATCCAGCAGTTTCTTGTCAGCGATCGCTTCACCAACACCCATGTTCAGGGTGATCTTCTCGACCCGAGGGACTTGCATGACAGAATTGTAGTTAAACTCAGTCATGAGTTTAGCGACTACTTCGTCTTTGTAGTAATCATGCAGTTTCGCCATCGTACTACTCCAAATTACTTGATAGTTTCGCTGTTAGATTTGAAGAAACGGACTTTTTTGCCGTCTTCGAATCTAAAGCCTACACGGTCAGCCTTGCCGGTTGCCGCGTTGAAGATTGCAACGTTAGAAACCTGAATAGCAGCTTCTTTTTCAACGATGCCGCCTGGTTGGTTCAGAGCCGGAACCGGCTTCTGGTGTTTCTTAACCAGGTTGATACCTTCAACAATGAGCTTGCCGGAAGACAAGACATTCTTAACTTTACCGCGTTTACCTTTATCTTTACCGGTTAACACGATAACTTCGTCATCACGACGGATCTTCGCTGCCATGATTCGCTCCTTAGAGTACTTCTGGTGCCAGAGAGATAATTTTCATGAACTTCTCGTTACGAAGTTCACGAGTTACCGGCCCAAAAATACGCGTACCGATAGGTTGCTCGCTGTTATTGTTTAAAATAACGCATGCATTACCATCGAAGCGAATGACAGAACCGTCCGGGCGACGAACACCCTTCTTGGTGCGCACCACTACCGCCTTCAGCACATCACCTTTTTTGACCTTACCACGCGGAATTGCTTCCTTGATGGTGATCTTGATGATATCGCCGACGCCTGCGTAGCGACGGTGCGAGCCACCCAGAACCTTGATACACATTACGCGACGTGCACCGGAGTTGTCGGCGACGTTCAGCATAGTCTGTTCTTGGATCATTTTAGTGCTCCGCTAATGTCAACTACTACTGAGACCCGAAAATCAGGTCGTTAAAAAAGCCCCATATCGGGGGCGCGGCATTATAACACCGCTCAAACGATATGGGTAGAAAAAATAAACGGCTCATCGCTGAGCCGTTTATTCGTTGAGAATGCCTACTGTATTACAGAACAGCTTTCTCTACAACGCGAACCAGCGTCCAGGACTTAGTCTTGGACAGCGGACGGCATTCGCGGATTTCAACCACGTCACCAGTACCGCATTCGTTGTTCTCGTCATGTACGTGCAGTTTGGTCGTACGCTTAATGAATTTACCGTAGATCGGGTGTTTCACAAAACGTTCGATAGCAACAACGATGGATTTCTCCATTTTATCGCTAACAACGCGACCTTGCAGAGTACGGATTTTATCGGTCATTACGCACCCGCCTTCTCAGTCAGTAAAGTCTTAACGCGTGCGACATCACGACGCACTTGCTTCAACAGGTGAGACTGTTGCAGCTGGCCACTTGCAGCCTGCATACGCAGGTTGAACTGCTCACGCAGCAGATTCAGCAGCTCGGTGTTCAGCTCTTCAACACTCTTCTCACGCAGCTCTTTTGCTTTCATTACATCACCGTCTTAGTTACAAAGGTGGTTTTAATCGGCAGTTTCGCTGCTGCCAGCTTGAATGCTTCACGGGCCAGCTCTTCCGGTACGCCGTCCATTTCATACAGGACTTTACCCGGCTGAATCAAGGCAACCCAATACTCCACGTTACCTTTACCTTTACCCATACGCACTGCCAGCGGCTTTTCAGTGATCGGTTTGTCCGGGAATACACGGATCCAGATCTTACCTTGACGCTTAACTGCACGGGTCATAGCACGACGTGCTGCTTCGATCTGACGGGCAGTCAGACGACCACGGCCAACAGCTTTCAGACCGAAGCTGCCGAAGCTAACATCCGCGCCAGCAGCCAGACCGCGGTTACGGCCTTTGTGCATTTTACGGAATTTTGTACGCTTTGGTTGTAACATCAGCGACGCTCCTTATTTACGGCCTTTACGCTGCTGCTTTTTAGGTTGCGCAGCCGGTTTTTCCGGTTGTTCAACAGCAGCCATACCACCCAGGATCTCGCCTTTGAAGATCCACACTTTAACGCCGATTACACCGTAAGTGGTGTGCGCTTCAGAGGTGTTGTAGTCGATGTCAGCACGCAGAGTGTGCAGAGGTACGCGACCTTCGCGGTACCATTCGGTACGTGCGATTTCCGCGCCGCCCAGACGGCCGCTAACTTCAACTTTAATACCTTTAGCGCCCAGACGCATTGCGTTCTGTACAGCACGCTTCATAGCACGACGGAACATAACGCGACGTTCCAGCTGAGAAGTGATGCTGTCAGCAACCAATTTTGCGTCCAGTTCAGGTTTACGCACTTCGGCGATATTGATCTGGGCAGGAACGCCAGCAATATCAGCTACGACTTTGCGCAGTTTTTCTACGTCTTCGCCTTTCTTACCGATAACGATACCCGGGCGAGCGGTGTGAATGGTCACACGGATGCTCTTAGCCGGACGCTCGATAACGATACGAGATACAGACGCTTTAGCCAGTTCCTTAGTCAGGTACTGACGTACTTTAAAATCGCTGTCCAGGTTGTCAGCGAATTCTTTGGTGTTCGCAAACCAGGTTGAGTTCCATGGTTTTACAATACCCAGGCGAATACCATTAGGATGTACTTTCTGACCCATTGCTAGTCTCCAGAGTCTCAGCGATCGGACACAACCACAGTAATGTGGCTGGTGCGCTTCAGGATGCGATCTGCACGACCTTTTGCACGCGGCATAATGCGCTTCATGCTCGGGCCTTCGTCTACGAAAATTTTCGTAACTTTCAGATCGTCAATGTCAGCGCCATCGTTGTGTTCAGCGTTAGCAATGGCAGATTCCAGGACTTTCTTAACCAGTACAGCCGCTTTCTTATTGGTGTAGGTCAGAATATCCAGAGCCTGCGACACTTTCTTACCGCGAATCAGGTCTGCAACAAGGCGAACCTTCTGAGCAGAAGAACGAGCATGGCGATGTTGAGCTAAAGTTTCCATCTCTTCCTCCTACCTTATTTCTTCTTCGCTTTTTTATCAGCAGCGTGGCCGCGATAAGTACGAGTCGGTGCGAATTCACCCAGTTTGTGACCGACCATTTCGTCGGAAACAAATACCGGAACGTGCTGACGACCATTATGGACAGCGATGGTCAAACCGATCATGTTAGGAAAGATCGTTGAACGACGGGACCAAGTGCGCAGGGGCTTCTTGTCTCCGCTTTCCACCGCTTTCTCTACCTTCTTCAGCAAGTGCAGGTCAATAAAAGGACCTTTCTTGAGAGAACGTGGCATGGCTTATCCTCTAAAATTATTTGCTACGGCGACGTACGATGAATTTATCAGTACGCTTGTTGCTGCGGGTCTTCTTACCTTTGGTCTGAACGCCCCACGGAGTTACCGGGTGCTTACCAAAGTTACGACCTTCACCACCACCATGTGGGTGATCGACTGGGTTCATCGCAGTACCGCGAACGGTAGGACGAACACCACGCCAGCGTGCAGCACCTGCTTTACCCAGAACGCGCAGCATATGCTCAGCATTGCCAACTTCGCCCAGAGTTGCACGGCAGTCTGCTTCGACTTTACGCATTTCACCAGAACGCAGACGCAGGGTGACATAAGCACCATCACGAGCAACGATCTGAACGTAAGTACCAGCGGAACGTGCCAGCTGACCGCCTTTACCTGGTTTCATTTCTACGTTATGAACGGTAGAACCAACCGGGATATTGCGCATCGGCAGGGTGTTACCTGCTTTGATTGCAGCATCAACGCCAGATTGAACCTGGTCGCCAGCTTTCAGGCCTTTAGGGGCCAGAATGTAACGGCGTTCACCGTCTTTGTACAGAACCAGCGCGATGTTCGCGGAGCGGTTCGGATCGTACTCAAGACGTTCAACAATTGCTGGGATACCGTCTTTGTTGCGTTTGAAGTCAACAATACGATAAGCCTGCTTGTGACCACCACCGATGTGACGAGTGGTGATACGGCCATTGTTGTTACGACCACCGGATTTGCTGTTTTTTTCAACCAGCGGAGCAAAAGGTTTGCCCTTGTGCAGCTCTGGGTTGACCACTTTAACAACGTGGCGACGACCCGGAGATGTCGGTTTACATTTAACAACTGCCATTGTATTACTCCTCCGACTTACTCAGCGCCGCCGACGAAGTCCAGATTCTGGCCTTCCTTCAGGGTGACGTAAGCTTTTTTCCAGTCGCTACGACGACCGATACGCTGTCCGTGACGTTTAACTTTCCCTTTAACTACCAGGGTGTTAACGACTTCGACTTCGACTTCAAACAGTTTCTGCACAGCAGCTTTGATCTCTGCTTTGGTCGCGTCTTTAGCAACTTTGAGAACGATGGTGTTAGTTTTTTCCATCGCAGTAGACGCTTTTTCAGAAACGTGCGGTGCGCGCAGCACCTTCAGCAGACGTTCTTCACGAATCATGCCAGCATCTCCTCAACTTGCTTAACAGCATCAGCAGTCATTACGACTTTGTCGAAGGCGATCAGGCTAACCGGGTCGATACCAGTTGCATCGCGTACGTCAACCTTGTGCAGGTTGCGCGCAGCCAGGAACAGGTTTTCGTCCAGCTCACCGGTGATGATCAGCACATCTTCCAGAGCCATGTCTTTCAGTTTCTGTGCCAGCAGCTTAGTTTTAGGCGCTTCTACAGAGAACTTCTCGACAACGATCAGACGATCCTGACGTACCAGTTCGGACAGGATGCTTTTCAGCGCGCCGCGGTACATCTTTTTGTTAACTTTTTGACTGTGGTCCTGCGGGCGAGCAGCGAAGGTCACGCCACCTGAACGCCAGATCGGGCTCTTGATAGAACCTGAACGCGCACGGCCGGTACCTTTCTGGCGCCACGGCTTTTTGCCTGAACCAGTTACTTCAGCACGAGTCTTCTGAGCACGAGTACCCTGACGAGCACCAGCTGCATAAGCAACAACAACCTGGTGAACCAGCGCTTCGTTGAAATCACGACCGAAGGTAGTTTCGGAAACAGTCAGCGCGCTCTGCGCGTCTTTCAATACTAATTCCATTGCTATCCCCTTACGCCTTCACAGCTGGTTTAACGATCAGGTCGCAACCGGTCGCACCCGGAACACCACCTTTAACCAGCAGCAGGTTGCGCTCAGCGTCAACACGTACTACGTCCAGGCTCTGAACGGTTACACGTTCGTTGCCCAGCTGACCTGCCATTTTCTTGCCTTTGAACACTTTGCCCGGAGTCTGGTTCTGACCGATAGAACCCGGAACGCGGTGAGACAAGGAGTTACCGTGAGTAGCGTCCTGGGTACGGAAGTTCCAGCGCTTAACGGTACCAGCGAAACCTTTACCTTTAGAGGTACCGGTTACGTCAACTTTTTTAACGTCAGCAAACAGTTCAACGCTAATGTTCTGACCAACGGTGTATTCTTCACCATCTGCCAGACGGAACTCCCACAGGCCGCGGCCAGCTTCTACGCCAGCTTTAGCAAAGTGGCCAGCTTCCGGCTTAGTTACACGGTTAGCTTTTTTAGCACCGGTGGTAACCTGAACAGCGCGGTAGCCGTCGTTAGCCAGATCTTTAACCTGAGTAACGCGGTTTGCTTCAACTTCGATAACGGTTACTGGGATAGAGACGCCATCTTCAGTGAAGATGCGGGTCATACCCACTTTTTTACCGACTAAACCAATCATTGTATCAACCTCTCAATCGCTCGATGACCTGATTAACCCAGGCTGATCTGCACGTCTACACCGGCAGCCAGGTCCAGACGCATCAGAGCATCAACGGTTTTTTCAGTTGGCTCAACGATGTCAACCAGACGCTTGTGAGTACGGATCTCGTACTGATCACGCGCGTCTTTGTTAACGTGCGGAGAGATCAGAACGGTGAAACGCTCTTTGCGGGTCGGCAGCGGGATCGGACCACGAACCTGCGCACCAGTGCGCTTGGCAGTCTCGACGATTTCCGCGGTTGATTGATCGATCAGACGATGATCAAACGCTTTCAAACGGATACGGATTCTTTGGTTCTGCATGAGACCAGAGCTCCAATTATTTTATAGACGAAATAGTTACTCCTCAAACCCATTACGATTGATGGGAGAGTGTAACCGTTCTTACAGAGTTCCCCGATTGGGAACATTGTCAGATAGTCAAATCGACTATCAGTGGCTCATATCGAACCAGCCGTCAATTAAGACAAGCCCGCGCATTATACGTATCTGCGGGCTTAATGCAAGTGAAGTTGTATCGATAATAACCAACCTTTCGCAGAACGACGTTATTGCTGGTCAATTTCCGCTATGGCCTGCTTCACTCGCGCTTTGAGATCACCGTTTTGAACAGGCTCGTCAGGCGCTGACGGTTCTTCGCTGCGCATATCATCCGCGCCTTCTTCTTCAACGGTCTCTTCCGGTTCCGGCAGCGGCTGCTGCTTATATATATAGTGCGCGTCAGACAGACGAAAGTTCGGCGGCACGGCTGGCGTCGCGGTATGCTGAATAAACGCGCTATGCGTATAGTAGCCTATGATTACCATGCCAATGCTCAACCCCAGCCATGAAAGCGCGATACGCGCGCCCCGCCATAACGTAAGCGGCATATCTGGACGGTCAAAACGCAGGTTTTCGCCACAATAATATTCATGATCCGTTTTCATGCTTTCCCTCCGTCATGCATCAGTTTTGGGCTTTCATCCAGCGCCTGCCATAGACGAATAAGAGTAAGCCGCCCTACCATACCGTCAGCCTTAATCTTATTTTGCATTTGAAACTGGCGGACTTTTTCCGATAAAAGAGGGCTCCACTCTCCCGTGCTCTCAGCCTCAACATTCAACACGCGACTCAGCATCATATCCAGCCAGAGAATGTCGTCGACGCTGCTTTTCTTCATGATGCTCACATTACCGTCTGGTGAAGGTTTCCACATTAGCGTGTAATTCCCTTGCCACACTTCACTGAACCAGGCTTTATCCATAATCCATGTACCAGCGCCCGACTGGGCAGTGATGGTCTGGTTGCTTTCTCCAATCACGACAACAGGTATAAGGCTATTATCTACCTTTAGCGTTGCTATCCAGGGGAGTTGCTGGGCCAGAAGCGATTCCAGCGTATCAGTGCCCGACAGGCAAACCAAACCCGCCCGGTACGCCTGATCGCACCATGCTTCCCCTTTATTGACTTCATATCCCCAGACGCTGTAAAGCCGCGCGAGCGACTCATTAGTTGACATAATCGTTGACGTCAGCGTTGTGGAAGAAAGTGATGCAGCCGATGGCTGTCCTGCAGGCCATATGCTGGCTATGGGCGGCAACCATCTGTCAAGCAATGGACTGAAGTGCCAGCCAGCGCTACCACATAGCGCCGCGACGACAACCACTGCCAGACACGTCCCCCCGGTTCGACGAGGCGCAGGCAGACAACGCAGCGCTTCACGTTGCTGAAGCGGCGTGATGCTGGTTTGTTGTTCACCCTGTTTCGTTTTATTACGCGTAAGATTCCACCCGACACGCGCCGCCAGATGCAGATTACCGCGGCAACGTTTCATGATATGTCGGATAAATGTCTCAGGAAGAGCATCCTGGCCCTCCTGTTCCGTTTCGATACAGGGTGCGATTACCCTACGGTAATCCTCAATATCCGGGATGGGTACGTCGAACCAGAGCGGATGCATCGTACGTAACTGGCGCTGCTGTCTCAGACTGTATCTACCGGTTACTAGCAGCCGGGCCTTCGGCATTATGGCGATAAACGCCTTAACCGTTGCAGCAATACCGGTGGTGACCTGATGTCCGTCTTCCAAAATAAACAGAGGCTTATCGCATCCCTTAACGGTTATCAGACCAAGTAATTCGCTCCAGATCGTCTCGCCAGAAAATGACCGTCCGGTTAAACAGCCCACCTTTTGCGTATCTGCGATAACCTGCCATTCCCACCTATAACCTTTTCTATTTACAGGTGCCAGAGTTAGCACCCGATGTGGCCATAACGCTTCTACACTGCGTGCAAGCGTGCTTTTTCCGGTGCCTTTTGCCCCATGTAATACCAGCCATTGTTCGTTCAAAAACGCGGAAAGGATATTATCCCGCAACTGTTGCTGGCGGGAGGTCAAAACAGAAATGAACTCATCCATGAACATTCATATTTTCCATAAAATTTATTATTTCCTAAAGTAGGAACGTGGGAGCCAAAACGCTTGTCGCCTGGCAGCAGGATAAATATATTATCGTTATCATTAACAAGAAACAGATTAACTTGTTAGTTATTCTTAATCATAATTTTATGAAAACTATCCGCCACGTATTCAAAAGCACGCTATTTTATCATGGCGCCTACCTCATAGTGATATTTGCAAGCGTTATATGTGTTTTTGCTTGTATACATAAAGGATATGAACAGTGGTTTGAAAACAAAACATTGCGGACAGCATCAAGTCAAATTCATCAGGAGAATATCTCAAACAGAAAACAAAAATGGCATTTATCATCCGTGCCCTTAGATACAGATATGAATGTTTCCCCCCATCAACAATCGCATGCGCAAGAGGCATTGCTGTCCGGGGTCGTTGTCAGCGGAATTATTCATAGTTCAAATAAATCCATTTCCCGCGCAATCTTGCAGGAAAATGGTGAGCAAAATGTTTATGCCATTAATGATTATCTGAAGTCCTCCAGCAAAATACGTGTTACGGGTATTACAAAGAATCAGATAATGTTTTCTTCTGGTGAGCAAACACTGCAACTGACATTGCTTGCTGAACTGGCACAACAGTCCAGGCCTCAGGGGGCGGTAGCATCCCGGCAAGAGCAACAAGCGGTAACGCTGGCTGATTTCATTGATGCCAGTCCTGTAGTGGATAAGAACACTTTACGTGGTTTACGCCTTCTACCACGAAAACAGGTTCAGTTTTTTAAGCATTCTTCCCTCGAACCTGGGGATATAGCCATTCAGCTAAATAATATCAAGTTGACTCAACAGGCAAATTTAGGCAAAGCACAAAATGCGCTTAAGCACCTTAAAATGGCTCAGTTCACCGTCTTACGTAATGCTTCGCCACGGTTAATTAATGTTTCAGTTCAACAATTCCAGGATGGAAAGGAAGACTAAATGGAGAGAACTGTTTTACATCGGCGACTGAAAAGTTGGTCGTTGATACTTTTACTCGCAGCCTCCTGCCGCACTGCATTCGCAGTCGATTATACCGCTAACTTTGACAATGCGGACATTCAGACATTTGTCAATATTGTCGGCCAAAATATGGGTAAAACCATTCTGATTGATCCCGATGTTAAGGCTTCAATATCCGTCAGAAGCAATGATACCTTCAATGAGGATGAATATTATCAGTTTTTCCTGAGCGTACTTGATCTCTACGGTTTCTCAATTATTACTCTTGATAATGGGTTACTTAAGGTAGTGCGTTCAGAGCAAGTCAAAACAATGCCAGGAAGACTCATTAGCGGGACGAAACCCGGCAAAGGAGATGAACTGGTGACGCGTATTGTGTCACTGGAAAACGTTCCTGCTCGCGTATTGTCCCCCTTGCTTCGACAAATGCTTGATGGCGGTAAGGTCGGTAATGTTGTGCATTACGAACCATCAAATGCATTGATCATCACCGGCAAAGCCTCAACCGTCAATCGTCTGTTGGAGGTGGTTAAACGTGTCGATGTGATGGGTGATGCCAAAGAACAGGTTTTCACACTGAAGTATGCCTCAGCGACCGACCTGGCCGACGTCCTCAATGACCTGGCGCGAGAAAATGGCAAAGAGGCTAAACCGGCCACGCTTCAGACGCGCATCGTTGCAGATAAACGTAGTAATGCGTTAATTGTCAGCGGTTCCGATCGTGCCCGGGCGCGCATGGCACAACTTATTTCCCGGTTGGATACGCAAGATCAAGGTGAAGGCAACACCCGTGTCTGGTATTTGAAATATGCCAAAGCAGATAAACTGGTTGAAGTTTTAACCGGCGTCACGCAAAAGATGAAGGATGAAAAAAGCAGCGCTTCAAAATCATCTGCCAGCAGCAGCAATAACGATATATCCATCACGGCAGATGAACAAACCAACTCGCTGGTTATTACCGCAGACCAAAGTATTCTCCAGCAGTTAGAAGATGTCATCGCCAAACTGGACATTCGCCGCGCCCAGGTTCTGGTCGAAGCTATCATCGTGGAAGTTCAGGATGGTAAAGGCATTAATCTTGGGGTCCAGTGGGCCAACAAAAACGTCGGCGTGCAGCAGTTTACCAAGACCAATCTTCCCATTTTCAATGCCGCACAAGGGGTTCAAGAATTCAAGAGACAGGGCGGTACCACCAGCGATAACCCTGCATATGATTTGTTCAGTAACTTCAACGGCCTTGCCGCAGGATTCTTCAACGGTGACTGGGGGGTGCTCCTTACCGCGCTGAGTAGCAATAGCAAGAATGATATTCTTTCTACTCCGAGTATCGTGACACTTGATAACAAAGAGGCATCTTTCAACGCCGGACAAGACGTTCCGGTGCTTTCCGGGTCGCAAACCACCTCGGGCGATAATATTTACAGCACCGTCGAACGTAAGACAGTCGGCACTAAGCTAAAGGTTACGCCGCAAATCAATGAAGGCGATTCCGTATTAATGGAAATTGAGCAAGAGGTGTCCAGTGTCGATTCTACGGCAACCTCATCCACTCTCGGCCCTACATTTAATACCCGTACTATTCAAAACGCCGTCCTGGTAAAAAGCGGTGAAACCGTGGTATTGGGCGGATTGATGGATGACTCAAGTAAACAAGAGGTTTCGAAAGTTCCCTTACTGGGTGATATCCCCCTCATTGGGCAACTTTTTCGCTATACCTCAAATGAAAAAAATAAACGCAACTTGATGGTGTTCATCCGACCAACCATCATCAGAGATGATGAAGTCTACCATTCGCTTTCGAGGGATAAATATACTGGCTTCAAGGAGATGCAACAAAACAGGAGTAGCAAGCAAAACGGTAGCCTGATTGATGTCGATGCCATTGAATCATTAGATGACCACGCATTTGACTCCTCTGTGGCCACACCAGCTACGTCAAACAGCAAAAATCCGTTCCATAACGGCAGTGCAAAATGACAGCCTTTACGTGGAAAAAAGCACAGCGATACGGTATTGCCGTACAGCAGGAAGAGCTGATTTATGCTGAAAATACCTCGCTTGAATCTATGCTGGACGTAGCCGCAACAGCGCCTGAATGTAGCCGGTTTACCCGGCTCTCTGCGCAACAGTTTGAGGAAAAACTCGAGCACCTGTATCAACAGAACAGCGGCACTGCCCAGTTGATCGCAGAAGATATGAATAACCTTGATGATCTCAACATTCTTTCTGAAGAGATCCAGTCCAATGAAGATCTGCTTAACGAACAATCCGATGCGCCAGTCATACGGCTGATTAATGCCGTACTCAGTGAAGCAATCAAGGAACATGCATCCGATATTCATATCGAAGTATTTGAGAAAACGATGGGGATCCGCTTTCGCGTCGATGGCGTTCTGCGTCCAGTGGTTCAGCCTAATAAAAAGCTGGCGGCCCTGCTGATCTCACGTATCAAAGTGATGGCCAAGCTGGATATTGCCGAAAAGCGCCTCCCACAGGATGGCCGCATAACGTTAAAAATAGGCCAGCGAAATGTGGATGTGCGCGTCTCTACGCTCCCCTCACAGCATGGCGAACGTGTCGTTTTGCGTCTGCTGGATAAAACCAGCCTGCGGTTATCAATCGATAAGCTGGATATGTCAGCAGAAGACACACGCAGCCTGAAAGATCTGATTGCCCTCCCCCACGGCATTATTCTGGTCACCGGCCCAACGGGTTCAGGAAAAAGTACCACGCTATACGCCATCCTTTCCGCACTGAATAGCCCGGAGCGTAACGTCCTCACCGTTGAAGATCCGATTGAATATGAACTGGAAGGGATAGGTCAAACACAGGTCAATAGTCGCGTAGATATGTCTTTTGCCCGTGGGCTACGCGCCATTTTACGTCAGGATCCTGATGTCGTGATGGTAGGTGAAATTCGCGACGCCGAAACAGCGCAGATTGCTGTTCAGGCGTCGTTGACCGGACATCTGGTTCTTTCGACTCTCCATACAAACAGCGCCAGCGGAGCCGTAACACGATTGCGGGATATGGGGGTGGAATCGTTTCTGCTTTCTTCATCACTTGTCGGGGTTATTGCCCAGCGTCTGGTAAGACGACTGTGTAACCACTGCAAAATACCGCGCCCCGCCACCCACCAGCAACAACAACTCCTGCTGGCTCAAGGGGTCAATACCTCTCAGGTCTGGCATGCCGGGGGCTGCGAGGCATGCAGGCATAGCGGCTATCAGGGGCGACTGGCAATTCACGAGCTGTTACTTGTTACGCCTGAACTGCGCGAAGCCATTCACACAGAGACCAACGAACAGCATCTGGAGCAAATTCAGCGTCGTCACCATCGTAGTTTGCTGGCAAACGGTCTCCGCGTCGCCGCAGAAGGCATTACATCGCTGGAGGAGGTGCTAAGAGTGACATCGGAAGGGCAAACACCGACGGAGCAGCCTGAATGAAATATTGCTGGACCGCAACAGATGTGAAGGGAAATCGTATTACTGGCGTTAGCGAGGCCGCAAACGAACGGGACATGGTGGCGCAACTGCGTAGCCAGGCCCTATTGCCGCAAACGATAAAACCCCAACGACGCGGGATCCCCCTGAAGACCTTCCCTGCACGAGTCAGTCACAGTGAATTAACGCTTTTTACGCGTCAGATTGCAACGCTAATCGCCGCAGCATTACCGCTGGATGAAGCCCTCGACGTGGTTCGGCAACAAAAAGAAAATAAGAAACTTGCCGATGTGATTACGACTCTTCGGCAGTCCATTCTTGAAGGACAATCACTGTCAACTGCGATGCAGGCGTATCCCCGCCTGTTTGATGCCGTCTTTTGTACGCTCGTTAAAGCGGGCGAAACGGTGGGTCAGTTAGGCGCAGTTCTGGAAAGACTGGCGGATTTTAACGAAGCGCGCCAGCGAATGCGCAGCAAGCTTACGCAGGCTTTAATCTATCCTTCCCTGCTCACTACGGTCGCTATTCTGGTGGTTATTATTTTGCTCACCACCGTGGTGCCTAAAGTTGCAGCGCAGTTTATCCACCTCAAACACGCATTGCCGCTCACCACTCGGATCCTGCTCGCGATCAGCAATTTTTTGTCGGCATATGGCCCTTGGATCCTGCTCACCCTCATTGGCGGTGGCTGCCTGTTTTCTTTCTGGCTTAAACAAAAGGGAAACCGGCATCGATTTCACCGTTGGTTAATTCAGTTTCGCTTAACGTCGCCTTTAGTATGCGCCATCAATAGCGCTCGCTACTTACGCGCCCTGAGCATTCTTAACAGCAGCGGCGTTCCTCTTTTACAAGCTATGTCGCTTTCCGCTGAGGGGGTGAGTAATCAGGAAATACGCCAGCGTCTGGGTGAAGCGGCTGAGAGCGTTCGCCAGGGCAACAGCGTTAGCCAGTCGCTGGAGAAGACGAAGATTTTTCCCGCGATGATGCTCTACATGATCGCCTCCGGGGAAAAAAGCGGTCAGCTTGGAGAACTCATGCAGCGGGCAACAGAAAATCAGGAAATCCAGCTACAAAACCGCATCGCACTGACGCTGGCAATTTTTGAACCTGCGTTGATCGTTGTGATGGCGATGATCGTTTTGTTCATTGTCGTCTCGGTTATGCAGCCAATTTTACAACTTAACTCATTAATGAACTAAGGAAAGGTTATGGAACAACAGACACGGGCCACAGAGCGTGGCTTTACCCTCATGGAATTGATGGTGGTCATTGTGATTTTGGGGGTTCTGGCAAGCCTGGTCGTGCCGAATCTGATGGGCAACAAAGATCGCGCGGACAGACAAAAGGCGGTCAGCGACATTGTCGCGCTCGAAAATGCGCTGGACATGTACAAGCTGGACAACCATCGCTACCCCACGACGGAACAAGGTCTGGAAGCACTCATCACCGCGCCGGAGCTCTCTCCCAAGGCCGAGAATTACAATACTGACGGTTATATCCGACGTCTCCCTGCAGACCCCTGGGGGAACGACTATATCCTGATAAGCCCCGGCGAACATGGCGCTATTGATATCAGCTCCGTAGGGCCAGATGGAGAAGCTGGAACGGCGGATGACATTAACAACTGGGATAATAACAAAAAATCGCAATAAACATGACGCATCAGAAAGGATTCACGTTGCTGGAAGTGATGCTGGTTGTGGTCATTATCGCCATCTCAGCTACGGGCATTATCGCCATGCAAAGTGACCGGCTGGGATCAGGCGGAAAGCTACTACAGCGGATCGACACCTTCAGGCAGACGGTGAAATACGCGTCAGACCTGGCGTTGCTGGAAAAGCATGTGGTCGGTTTGCGGTTGACCACTGAAGGCTGGGCTTTTTACCTACCGCAAAAGGATTCAACCCACAAATGGAACTGGCAAGAGCTGGCCGACAGCGACAGTTTACCGCTTTACGGTGACTGGGATGCGCCAGCGAAACCTGAAGTAACGCCTTCAGCAGAAAATGCAAATCCACAAATTATGATCTTACCCGATGGTCAACTGACGCCTTTTACCGTGATGTTCAGAGATGAAGACGGTGCAAAATTCGTGACTCTGCGGTGTGACGGATCGCTACCGCTGGATATCACTCGTCTTGAGGATGCGCAATGAAGCAACAAAGCGGAATGCTCCTGCTTGAGGTATTGCTGGCGATGGCAATCTTTGCGACCGCTGTAATAGGGCTGATTAGCAGTATGCAATGGCAACTCTCTGCTCTCGACACGCTGAAGCAAGAAACTCTGGCACTCTGGGCTGCGGACAACGCCTTGATTGGAACCATTAACGACCAGACCACCTCGGGAAAAGGTCAGACAATACTGCTGAAAGAGACTTTCTCCTGGCAGTTGTCGGGTAGCCTGCAAAACCAGTCAGCCATTAATCAAAAGCAAGCCAGCGTAACCTCCGCCAGCGGACGGACGCTTAATCTGTACTCCTGGACGCCAGAAAACGGAGACAAAAAATGAGTAAGATGCCGCGGGGCTTCACGTTACTGGAAGTGATGCTGGCAATTGCCATTTTCTCGACGCTCAGTTTTTTGGCCTCAATGGTTTTTTCCCAGGCCTCAGAGCAGCATCAGCGTGCAAAAAAGACAGCCGATAATTTTGATGCTATTCAGCATACGATGCTGCTGTTTGAAAACGATTTGATGCAGTACGTTCCGCGAAAAAACCGTCAGACGAATCAGCCTTTTTTCAGCGAAAAAGATGGCGCGATTTTCACTACCCAGACACGAGACCCAGCCATGCCTTTCGAGGCCGCTTTCATTCTCACTACCGTCCACTGGTATGTGGACAACGGCACGTTATACCGCGCGATGAGACGCTCGCCCGATGGCAAAAAGGAGGCACCGCCACAAGCGTTACTCTCCGACATCGCTCATCTGTCCGCAACAATGGCTCTCGCTGAGGGCGACAGTGCATCCACAACGGCTAAAATAACGCTGGAGCGTGAAAACGGAGAGATTCTTACTCGTCTTTTTATTCTGCCCGGCTGGTTCCCGGAGAAACAGAAATCCAGCCCGACTTCAGGGGCGGCTACAGGGACAGCTAAATGAGTAATCAAAGGGGATCGGCGTTACTGATCGTGTTGATGATTCTGGCGCTGATGGCCGCGCTGGCTTCAGAAATGACGATCAGCTTTCAGACTCAGTTGCAGCGCAGCCGACGCACAAATGACAGTATCCAGGGGAAATATGCGCTGCTGTATGCCGAAGCGCAAGCCACTGCACAAACGCTGCAGAATGCCAAGGATAAGCTTAGCCAATTTGATGAGCTCCCCCAGTTTGCAGAACTTCGCGACAACACAACGGTAAGCTGGCAAACCAGCGATCTACAACATTGCTTCAATCTGAATGCATTAGCAGATGTGCCGACGGACCCGATGACCACTCTGCCCTATAAAATCGAGGTGTTCGCAGCCCTGTTGGAAAAAATCGGCGTGGAAAAGTATCGCGCAGACGAGATCGCTCAATCTGGCGCAGATTACATTGACGCTGACGTGACGCCCCGTGTCAAAGGCGCTGAAGATGAGTATTACAAGTCCAGCCAACCGGGTTTTCTTACAGCAGGCCAGATGATCTTTTTACCTGCCGAAATACGCAAGCTCAAAGGAATGACCGACGCTATTTATCAAAAATTATCCCCTTTTATCTGCGCGACATTCAGCAATGAACTCGCCATAAATATTAATACTCTTACTGAGCAGCAGGCCCCTCTATTAGCTGCGCTATTTCTCAATAACCTCAGTGACTCAGATGCAAAAACACTGCTGAAGAAACGCCCTGAAGGTGGCTGGAAAACGGTAGATGCCTTTCTCTATCAGGCACAACAAGATTACAGCGCCGCCAAACCCCTGACGGATTCGCTTAAAAAACAGTTAACCGCCAATAGCACCTTTTTTTTGACCACATCTACAGCCCACGAGGGTGACCTTACTTCCGGTATGCGCACATTTTTCTTTTATGATGAAAAAAATAAAACAATTAAAATCTATTTACGCCAACTTACGGATGGCAGCAGCGAAGAGTAAAGCAGTTTCAGTGTCCTCACCAAAACTGCTTATCCGCCTGCAAAAACAGCCGTCAGCCCCCGTGGAATGGGTGGAATATACTGAAGGTGGCGGAGGTGAAATCCAGCATCTGTCCATGGAACTGTTAGCGGAGCTTGGTACACTTCCAGCGGCGCAGTCCGCACATCTGCTTCTTTCCGCCAGTATGGCGACATGTAAAACAATCGTCATACCGGATGAAGAGTATGAACTGACTGACCAAAAGCTTCACTGGCTCGCTGATGAAACGCTCGACGAAGGGGCGCCCTCATTGCACTGGACATTACTGTCCCGTCAGGGGTCTCGTCTCACTGTTGCAGGCATTGATGCCGGCTGGCTTGCGTCTCAGCTCCGAACCCTTGCCGATGCAGGTATTAACACCACATGTGTCACGTTTGACGCCTGTTGCCTGCCGGCATGCGACAATGGCTGGACGGTATTAAGAGAGGGCGATCGGTGGTTGCTCAGAACACAGGAAAATTATCTCTCCTGCCTGACGGAGGCGTGGCTTACCCACCTGCTTACGCATTTCGGCCCTCCGCAGTTGGTAAACTACGGTTCGTTACCACTGGCCTGTTCCAGTACAGAGAGTCAACCTGAACGCCATATTCTGACTCTCTACCCAAACGGCAATGTACCTAATCTTCTACACGATAAGATTCGCGCCCCTTCTCCACGCTCGCCCACGACCGCGCTCCTGAAGCGCGTCGCGCTATTCAGCATCATGCTGGCTGCGGGTGTCGCACTGCTTACCCGCTCTATTACCTACTGGCAACTCCATAGCCTGGAGAAGCAGCTCAGTCAGGATCTGGTACAGCAGTGGCAGCGATACATTCCTGAGAACAGACACAGTAGCAATTTGCGAACCTATCTGCCGAAACAGTTACAACAACATATCCCCGCCCCCTATTTGTTCTTGCAGCAGTTGCAGTCAAAGCTGTCAGCATTCCCGGGATTGGCGCTGGAAGGACTGAACTATGATCCGGCGAGTAAATCTTTGCAGCTTTTCATCTACGCCAGTGATGAAAGCCAGGTACAGGCATTCATCAAAGCGCGCATCTATGGCTTGCCATTAAAAGTCGAAAAACATGAACAGGGAATGTGGACACTTCGAAATGATTAAACGTGCTCAGGTCTGGTTTCATCATAAAAATACGCATGAGCAACGCATCTTTATAACGTTGTTCGGATGCTGCCTGTTGGCCATTTTTTGGTTTGGCGCCTGGCAGCCTTTAGGTCAGGCTATCGATACAATGCAATCCCGGGACGAAAAGTTACAGCTCGACATACAGTGGCTTCACAAACAGGCTTCAGCAGCCGGTCTTCTTCCACAGCGGACGCAATCGGACTCCCTGGAAACGCTGGTGAAGCGCAGTCTTAAAAAATCGGGACTTAACGCAACACTCCAGCCGGCTCACGGTGGTGGACTCAATATCAGCGCCTCCACCATCAAGATGGACACCTTCGTACGCTGGTTGGCGGTGTTACAGGGCGAATATGGTCTGCACATCGTGGCGCTTGAGTTTCACGCCAGTAAAGACGATGCCGACAGTATTACGCTGACACGACTGACGATTGGAGCGAAAAAAAATGGATAACGGGTTAGCAATATTGTCCCTTGTCGTTGGACTACTGGCGGGCAGCACCATGGGAATGCTCACCTGGCGCCTGCCTCTGATGGTGCTCCCCCCCTCCCCCGCAGACGGAGCGCTCTCCCCTTTTAATTTATGGCTGCCTGGTTCGCATTGCTGCCACTGCCAAACCCCGCTGGCGTGGTATGACAACATTCCCCTACTGAGTTGGCTATGTCTGAAGGGGAAGTGTCGTCATTGTGGTCTTCCTGTCTCGAAACGCTATCCTTTGCTCGAAGCGCTCTGTGCTGTTATGGCCGTTTTCTGTTACGCCCTACATCCCAACGAAATCCTGCTGGCGCTGGCGCTCTTTATCTATTTTTGGTTTGCGCTCGCACTCAGCGTAATCGACCTGCAGCATTATCTTCTGCCTGACAAACTCACGCTGCCATTGCTGTGGCTCGGGCTGTTATTCAACGCCAGTTTCGGTGTTATACCCGGCAAAGACGCCATCATTGGAGCCGTTGCGGGATATATGATTTTGTGGTTGATCTACTGGTTAGTCAGGTTGTTATGGCATAAAGAGGGGATCGGCTACGGGGACTTCAAAATGCTGGCCGCTGCCGGGGCCTGGAGCGGTTGGCAAAGTATACCAATGATTCTTTACGCAGCTTCCATCACAGGGATTATGTATGGTCTTCTGTTATGGGCAAAAAAAGGACGTCGCGGCGCGCTGATTCCTTTTGGTCCGGCACTGGCCGTAAGTGGGTGGGGTTACTTTTGTTGGATAAGTTGGTGAACTCAACAGGAAGGATTAACTCCTTCCTGTATTAACGACTCTGCTTCTACTCTTCTTCGCGAATTTGCGCCTGCAGATAATTCTGGATCCCCAGTTTATCGATAAGATCCAGCTCGGTCTCCAGCCAGTCGATATGGCCTTCCTCATCCGCCAGAATTTCAATCATCATGTCACGGCTGACGTAATCAAATACGCTGTCGGCATAGGCGATTGCTTCACGCAGGTCTTTTGCACCTTCCAGCTCAAGAGCCAGATCCGAACGCAGCATCTCTTCAACATCTTCACCGATGCCAAGTTTGCCCAGATCCTGGAGATTGGGAATACCTTCAAGAAAAAGAATACGCTCAATGTACTTATCGGCGTGTTTCATCTCGTCGATAGATTCATGATATTCAACGTCATTCAGACGTTTGAAACCCCAGTTTTTGAACATTCTCGCATGAAGAAAATACTGGTTGATGGCGACAAGCTCGTTTCCCAATAATTTATTGAGATAATTTATTACCTTAACATCACCTTTCATTATATAGTCCCTCCGCTTCCACTCTTAGAGAGTAGATGGGGCTAGCGGGATGTCAAAAAAAAGAGTGTGACTCAGGCGATCTCTTTAAATTCTGGCATTTGCATTAATTCTTCCTGCATCACTTCGCGCGCGGCCCGAATACATTTACCACATTGATTTCCAACAGGAATAAACTTGCGTAACTGCTGAAATGACTGTGGGTGAAACTGGCGTACCGCCTGACGAATTTTTTTATCACTGATGCCGTTACATAAACAAATGTACATATATGCTCCCAACCATGAACACCATCAGGATAAATGATTATTGTTCTCAATACAACGTCATCTAAAAGAAATAAATCCCTCCCCCTGCACAGAATCGGGTTTGGGATTTATTTCAACGAGTTAACAACTAATCATTAATGGACCAGAGCACCACCATCCTTCAGAATATCGTCTGTGAGTACCACTTCTGCAATAGTCGTTTCAACGCTATTACTGAAACGATACAAGCGAACAGTATCTCCCGCTTTCAATTCTTTGACCCAGGTCCCCGTGACGGTATCATTCGCCTTATTAACGCGTTTCTGACCACCACTGATTGAACCAAACTGGCTTTTGCCGATATATTTTCCATTTAACTGAATAGAGTAGTTTTTATTTCTTGCCTCATGAGCGGCAGTAGTCAGAGTCATACTTAACGCAGGCTTGTCGTCCTGAATAACAACCTGGAACTCTTTCAGTTCACTGGCAATCTCCGGACGCATATCTTTTTTACCTGCCAGAGTTTCTTCTGTCACCGTTACTTGCTCCAGTGGGTAGAGTACACCATTGCTGTAGCAGCTCAGTTCAATAAGATCGCCAACCTTCAGCGGCATTCCCCAGCTCGCGGTAACAGTACCTTCCTCTTCATTAATTTCTTTTTTACCCCAATCATAAATGGTGCCGTACTGGCTCTTACCGTAATATTTTCCATTCTGATAAACAGAATAGTTCATATTCCTGGCCTCATGTGCCGCTTTGGTGATGGTGAATTCCGTCATCGGCGTACCGTCTCGCAGATATATGCCAAAATCTGACAGATTCGCGCGGCATTCGGATAAAGGCACTTCCATTATATCATCGACAATCTCACCCAATTCATGTTCTGGAGTATCACCGCTAATATCCCAGATGATCGCTCCGCCGTATCCTTGCTGGTTAATGTAAGCAACTTTTTTCTGAATCGACTCCGGATCGTCATACGTCAAGAACTCTTGCGTTTTCGCATTATACAAGTAAGGAACCTGTGATTCCGGATCCCAGTAGCGAGTGTAGTCAGCAGACGAAGAATACTGTTTTAACAGATAGTAGGGGTTAGTACCGGTATACTGATCTTCATCATCCCACGCGCCGTGTACGGTAGCGGAACCTGAAGCGAACAGACCAGGCAGACCTTTAACGATTTCCGTCGGCGCCACGCTACCCCAGCCACGGCCGTAGAACGGGATCCCCATCATCAGCTTACTTTTGGGCACATGCCATTTCGAACTGTATTCCTGCATCGTGGAAGCGACATTTAGCAACTGATCGGCATCCTGGCTGTTGGCATAGAGCGGAGCATTGTGGCCTGTGATAGGGTCAAAAGCGCCATGAATATCATATGCCATGACATTGACGCTATCCAGCAATGGTGCGGTGACCTCTGGGTTGATGTACTCAATATTATTATGGTTGGTTGTTACTGCTGCGGAAAGTTGGAAGTACTTATCGCTCTGTAAACCAAGGGTATCCAGTTTACTTCTGAGCGTCTGGATAAGTTTAGTGAAATTGGTCTTTTCAGTATCGCTATCCGGGTATTCCCAGTCTACATCAATACCATCAAACCCCCACTCCTGCATGAAAGCAATCATGCTGTCTGCCAGTTTATTGATACCGTCATCCGTTTTGGTGGCTTCTTCGAATACACCTTCTTCAGAGTTATTCCATCCGCCAACGGAGACCATATTTGTGACGTTGTTTTGCTCAGTCAGTTTGTCCAGCTGACGGAGCAGATCCGGGCCTTTATAGGTATCATGGACAATAACTTCACCATCCTTAATAACCGCAAAGCCATAGTTAAGGTGGGTTAACTGACTGAAGTCAATTTTATCCGGCGTGAAATAGTTATGTGCTTCATAAACGCCCCACTCAGGGAAATAGCCGATAACTTTACGTTGCGCGGCAGCCTTATCTTTACCTTGTTTTTGCAGATCTGCCGCTTTCTGGCCGGTATAAGGCGTAAAACTGAACGTGGCAAGATTTTGTATTTGAATAGGACCGACCTTCAGCCATACAGAGTCACTTCCTGGAACCATACCGGGATCAACCCACCACTGACTTTTCCAGTAATAGCCATTATATCGAACAATTGTTCCTGTCGTACCATAAGTGGCAGTGGGATCATAGTCTACAGAATTAATTGCGTTATTATCCTTTTCCGCTACGGTTACCGTCACCGTACCCGGAAAATTATTTTGACTACTGTCTGTATAAGCGACCCAGGTATTACCATTATCCTTCGTCAACATCTGACTATTATCAAGGCCGCTGATTGTATTAGTGTCGTCATTCATCGACAACGTTGCAGCAAATGATGAAAAAGACAATGACATCCCAGCAGCAAGTATTGCCGCTGTTAATTTATTTAGTTTCATACATTATCCTTAATGATAAAATTATCGCTCGGTAAATAGCCATTTTTGGCAATGTTAGAATAGGTAATAGAACCAGCAATAACAATTAATACATTTCTCATCAAACCAGCGATTATTGCTATATATAAACCTCACTAATATACCGTCAGAAAGGGAGTATTACTGGCAAAAATATCATCACAGCAGTCAATAATCACAATATAAAGATCCGTTACATATCTGGCCAATCACGCATGTCAAAGAAAAACGATAACCGATATCACTTCATTCACCCCTACGCCATCCAAATAAAATAGGTAGTGTGAATAATAAAAAGTGTAATTTTTTATTACAGATGGGAGCATCATAAAAAAGCCTGAGCAGAATAGGTTATCTGACTCAGGCCTTGAGACTAACTCGATTTGTAATACTTCAGGTTACAACTGCAATGACCGCGCTCACTCTCCACAATCACACAGTAACCTTTTGCTGCTGAGGATGAATGAGGAACCTCCTTGTCCCTCGTTCAAAGGCAACCTTTGGATGTTTTTAGCCTGTAACCCGAATGATTAAGGGCATAAACTGTTTTCAGTTATTTCAGCATATCTTCCGTAACAACTACTTTCGCAATGGTCGCCGGATTTGGTGTCACACGCTCGACAACCACCGTTTCACCCACTGAAATTGCACGCTCATCAGATTTTACGGTTGTCACACCATTTTTGGTTGATTTCGAAGAGTAGTAACATTTGCCATTATCACAGCTGAAGACGTAGTTACCGTTTTTCTCATCCCCCATAACTTTAACCATATATGCGCTGTTGGTGCCTGCAGCAACTTTATCAGCGGCAAAATCGACATACACCATAGGAATGCCATTCTCTTTCTTCACCGTCAGAGAAGACACATCCGCACTGCCTACCAGTGGATTATTGCCTGCCAGCATGTCATCCGTCACGGTGAGCGTCGCCAGTACCTGAGCATCAGGGTGAGTACGCTTCACTGTCACCACGCTGCCAGGATGAAGCATATAACTCAAGCCGCCAGTACGCAGAGTCGACTGTTCGCCATAGTTATAACGGTAGCTGTAATAATTCTTCTTCCCTTCCGTCGAGAAAACATATTTACCATCGACCTCAACACGGTAGTTATTAGAATCACTCAGCTTGCTGGCATCAAAGTTCACATTGACTCGCTGTGAGCCATCAAAAACATCAATGTAAACGGCTTTGACATCACCCGCTAAATCACCTGCAGTTTCGCTTTGGGTAAACGGGGCAAAGACTTCGCTAAAGGCGTATTTCGCAGCCTGCTGTTCGGTCAGACCGCTGTGCTCAGGGGAAACCTGCCTGGCCACGCCAGGCTGATCGCGCATCATGGACCATATGCCAATCATGCCCAGACCACGATCAGTGGCATCCTGCATCACCAGTTTCGCATCAGACATATAAAACACTTCGCCCTGAACGTCGTTGTAACCGATCATCGGCGTCGTGCCCATCATGGCGTTGATTTCCGCATCGCTCTTGTCAGTGAAAATTTGCTTCATCTGGCTATGGAGGTTTTCAATGGCGGATGTCGCACATTTGCCATGAATGTTTTGGCCTTCAGTACCATCAGACTGGCAGATGCTGTTACCGTAATCCATCGCCATGACGTTGACACCAGCCAGTTCAACGCCCTTGGTTTTCGCATCTTCAAGCACGTAAAGACCTTCAGCCGTCAGGCCCGTCGGCAGAATAGGCAAGGTGTACCAAATTCCGACGCTACGACCTTCTGCTTTCCAGGTGTCCTGAACAGCCTTCACCGCTTCATTACGACGGTTTATGGATTCATGATCCGCAACCCAGGTGCCTTCAATATCGAAGTCCAGCACGTTAAGATTCAGGTTGTCTACGATATCGTAATAATGCTGCTTCAGGTCATTCACATTCTTACAAGACGCTGCCAGTGGGGAGTTATTCGCTCCGCCAATGGAAACCATGATGTCGCCACCTGCTTCACGCAGCGCTTTAATTTTGCTGTACTGAGCGTAGTCGTTAACGTTATATGCGGTACCCCATGTCGGCAGGCAGGTATCAGCATCTTTACTGACCACGAAAGCCATGGTGAAGTGGGTGACATTCTGGTTCTGCGCAAGGCTTGCCAGATCCGGCTGTGAGTTGAGGGTAAAATCGACATATGGGGCATAGACATGCGCAGGCCATGGTGACTTCGGCGTGCCTACTTTTTCTTTGGTGCCGGTCCAGTCGATAAACACGCGCCATGGATTGGTATCAGATGGGGAGACTTTCTGTACTTTGGACTGCGAAACGTAATTACCACCGTTATAGCGGATCAGCGTGCCGCTTTCATATACAGTGGAGGAATTATATTCTGGAGCTTTATTCAACTGGTCCTGAGTATAAGAGACAACAGTGCCCAGTGGTTTCCATGGACGACCATTTGTGCCGGTTGGGTTTTGATTAGCTGGAAGAGAAGGATCATCCCCTACGGTATAAAACAGGGCTTCATATTCCTGGCCATTTTTCTGAACTTTATCGCCTTTATTATAGACGGTCGAGGACGCCCATTGCGTGACAACGGCATAAGCCTCCCATGGATTTTCCTGACCAGGAGCAAAACCATAAGCGCTTTGCGCGACAGACGTTTTATACGTCGCATTATTATAAATAACAATATCACCAGCATTATAAGCGATACTATTGTCATATGCTGGGTAAGTTACCGTACCGCCACCCGTATCGCAGGTTGTTGGATTACCATATTTCGTTATTTCATCAGCGGTCGCTGCTCGCTCGTAGCGCCATGGGTTATTCGCTTCGTCGCCCGCGGCGTTTCCCGGACAATCCGATGCACCTACCCACCACGCATTGCTATACACGCCGCTGTCGAAAATCACTTCATACGTACTGCCGCCTTCCTGACCGCTCCATGCTTCCAGGGCAAATGCTGGCAAGGCAGCACATGTCAGCCCCATACAAAATAAGGCTTTTGTTGCGAGATTTAATTGCATTATTAAACATTCCTGTTGTTATAAATCCATCAATTTATTACATATGTATGTAATAACGCATAAGGTAGATATAACAACAAACAAGTTCAATTAATAAAATACAAATCGCAATGCTTTAAGAAATGAACAAACTTATCCTACCAGATAAATTATTTATATATTGAGATTAACTAATATTTCTGAAATCTTTAAATAAACACAAATAAAAAAGCCCCGAAATATATTCGGGGCTTTTAAACTAACTACGTTAAATAAACGTAATATTAGCTCATTACTTTAGCAACAACGCCCGCACCTACAGTACGGCCGCCTTCACGGATTGCGAAACGCAGACCGTCGTCCATCGCGATCGGGTGGATCAGGGTAACAACCATTTTGATGTTGTCGCCCGGCATTACCATCTCTACGCCTTCCGGCAGTTCGATGGTGCCAGTCACGTCAGTAGTACGGAAGTAGAACTGCGGACGGTAGCCTTTGAAGAACGGAGTATGACGGCCGCCTTCGTCTTTGGACAGGATGTACACTTCAGATTCGAACTTGGTGTGCGGCTTGATAGAGCCCGGCTTAGCCAGTACCTGACCACGTTCGATTTCTTCACGTTTGATACCACGCAGCAGAACACCAACGTTCTCACCAGCACGGCCTTCGTCCAGCAGTTTGCGGAACATTTCAACGCCAGTACAGGTAGACTTAGCAGTCTCTTTGATACCAACGATTTCAACTTCTTCACCAACTTTGATGATACCGCGTTCTACACGACCGGTAACAACGGTACCACG
>NZ_SZXE01000034.1:0-128277 GCF_005281255.1 Citrobacter sp. wls708 | reverse complement strand
GATGAACATGAGGTGAACGGAACCCTTTCCCTGAAATAGCATGTTTATTACCTACGCCAATACCGTCCTTATCGTTCCGGTTAAATGAACATCTTCCTCTGCGGAATAAAACAAAAAATTATTTTTCCAGACACGATAAAAGCTTACCGACGAGATGATTAAACAATACCCAGTTCGCTACTCTCGTCACTTGATCGCCGTCCTCATTAAAACTACTGTATATAAATACAGTTAAGTGAGAGGCCGATTATTATGTTGTTTTTCCAGCCTGCAAAACGTCGACAAACGAAAAATTTTCCCCTGTTCAGCGACCTTGTGCCCTGTGGTTTTCCTTCTCCGGCGCAGGATTACGTTGAGAAAGGTATCGATCTCAATGACCTGCTGGTACAGCATCCCAGCGCAACCTATTTTGTAAAATCATCGGGTGATTCTATGGTCGGGGCGGGGATCGGTGAGGGTGATTTGCTGATTGTCGACAGCGCCAGAAACCCGGCTCATGGAGACATCGTGATTGCCGCCATTGAGGGAGAATTCACCGTTAAACGTCTGCAATTGCATCCAATTGTGATGCTCAAGCCAGAGAACAGAACCTACGCGCCCATTATCATCGGCAGCGAGGACTCGCTGGATATCTTTGGCGTGGTGACCTTTATCGTTAAGGCGGCTGGCTGATTATGTTTGCCCTGGTGGATGTTAATTCGTTTTACGCCAGTTGTGAGATGGCATTCCGGCCCGATCTGAAAGACAAACCGGTTGTCGTTCTTTCCAATAACGACGGTTGTGTTATCGCCTGTAGCGCGAAGGCTCGGGCGCTTGGCGTCACAATGGGCGCTCCGTACTTCAAACAGAAAGATCTGTTTCGGCGCTACGGCGTGGTGTGTTTTAGTTCCAACTATGAACTGTATGCGGATATGAGCAGTCGGGTCATGTCTATCCTGGAAGACCTCTCTCCACATGTGGAAAGGTACAGTATTGATGAGGCATTCTGCGATTTGACGGGAGTAAGAAATTGTAGGGATCTGACGGATTTTGGTCTCGAAATCAGGGCCACAATTCTACAGAAAACACGCCTTCAGGTTGGCGTTGGCATCGCCCAGACCAAAACGCTGGCAAAGCTCGCGAATTACGCCGCCAAAAAATGGCCGCAACAGACTCGCGGAGTGGTGGATTTATCAAATATTGACCACCAGCGTAAGCTGATGGCCGCACTCCCTGTCGGTGAAGTGTGGGGCGTGGGCCGCCGTATCAGTAAAAAACTGGACGCGATGGGGATTAAAACCGTCCGTGACCTGGCTGATACCGACATTCGCTTTATTCGCAAACACTTCAACGTAGTTCTTGAACGAACCGTACGGGAATTGCGCGGTGAGTCGTGCCTGGCGCTGGAAGAGTTTGCGCCGGTTAAACAGGAAATCGTCTGTTCACGATCGTTTGGTGAAAAACTCACGGATTACAACGCGATGCGTGAAGCGATTTGCACCTATGCCTCACGTGCGGCGGAAAAGCTGCGCGGGGAGCATCAGTTCTGTCGGTTTATCTCTGTGTTTATCAAAACCAGTCCATTTGCCCTGAAGGAATCTTATTACGCTAACAGCGCGTCGGTAAAACTGCTGATCCCGACTCAGGACACCCGGGAAATTATGAGTGCGGCAACGCGCAGCCTGGACGCTATCTGGCGAGAGGGGCAACATTATCAAAAAGCGGGTGTGATGTTGGGCGATTTTTTCAGTTCTGGCGTGGCGCAACTGAATCTGTTTGATGGCAACGCACCCCGGAGCCACAGCGCGGAATTAATGATGGTGATTGATCGGTTGAATAAAAAGGGACGTGGGACAATCTGGTTTGCCGGACAGGGGATTGAACAGCCGTGGCAAATGAAACGAGAGATGCTCTCACCTCGCTATACGACGCGTTTTACTGATTTACTGCGCGTCAGGTGAGTCTTAATACCTGCTGATTCAAATTTTTAATGTATCGATGACGGCTCGCAGGGCAGGTGACACGTTACGGTGCGGGTAATACAGAAATGAACCATCCAGACGCTGACTGTAACGTTGCAGAACCCGGATAAGCGTGCAAAAGAAGTGGATCGCAATCGCATCGGCTTACTTGGTATCTGCGGTTGGGGCGGGATGGCATTAAATGACGCAGCAATGGATACACGTGTTAGGCCGTTGCGACCAGCGTAAATGCCCCTGTCGTTTATGAATATGCCGCTGCTATACGCCAATGAAATTACTGTTCCTGTGCTGATCTTAACGGGTGAAAAAGCGCACTCACGTTATTTTGCCGAAGACGCTTTTAAGGCCGTTGGTAGTAAAGATAAAGAGCTGGTGGTCGTTCCGGGGGCTAACCGAACTGGAGACGAGAAGTATTTCGCTAATTATGCCACCCAGAAAAACACTCGACGATTATATCAACAATGAATTCGACCCATCTGACTTGGCTGCAATTTATAACGTGTGTCGCCTGAAGTGTGAGGTGAAATTTAAGAACGCTTGCCACGCCTCTGGTATAGCCATTAAGGGGGGAGTGATGTTACAGCAAACCATTTTGGACGTGTGTTGCGGCCCCCGCATGTTCTGGTTTAACAAACTGGACACCCGCGCCGTGTTCGCAGATACATAGCACAATAAAAAAGCAGGATAATAATCCTGCTTTGATCTGTGGTTTCTTAGTTATTTTCCAGACAGTTTTCTCCAGATACTCTGGCTAATGCCAAAAGCAACAGCTAAGAAAACAAGACCAGACCAACGCTCTATCCCTTGCGCCATCACCAGCATAGCAACTCCGATACATCCAAGAGGAATAGCAGTGATAACAAAAAGAATAATACCCCAAAAAAATTGGCCTGCAGTGGGCTCTTGAGACATGACAACACCTTTAATGAAGGAAACCGTTAACTAACGCGCGATTTTTTATGGTTATTATATAGTTCCATGTAGCACTGAGGCTTCTGTGTTTGCTGTACCTTCCCTGGGCGTGTCTGCTAATTTTACAAAAGTAACTAGTTGTTTCAACTCCTATTTATGGTGGGTGCTATGCTTCCCACGTTTGTCTGCTAAGTCGCGATTAACCAGCCTCTACTCCTGAGTGGGAGTAAATCACGCTGGCGGTTTGAGTGTACAACAGCAAACGATCTGGTTGTTGTGGTCGGCGGCGTGGAATACCCACTAACTCTCACGGTAAACGGCAAAAAACCTGACGCCAACGGGAATGTTATTATCAGCACCGGCACAACTGCTGCTGTAACGGGCGTTCGTCTGGGGACGGTGATTTCCGACTAACCTCATTTTTAGGAATCCGGGGCGCAGATTTTAGGGGCAAAAACGCCCTAGGGGGCATAAATGGGGGCATAGAAAAGACTGCATATGTCCGCATATGGCTGATAGCGACTTAACATAATTCTATGATATTTAATAATTCTTATATTTTACAAATATGTAAAAATTCTGATAGTATACCCCCCTATAGTATCTGGAGGGCGTATGCCACATTCACCTGAAGATAAAAAACGTATCCTCACCCGTGTTCGCCGTATTCGCGGTCAGGTTGACGCGCTTGAGCGGGCGCTGGAGTCCGGCGAACCGTGCCTTGCGATCCTGCAACAAATTGCCGCTGTACGCGGCGCATCCAATGGCCTGATGGGCGAAATGGTGGAGATCCACCTGAAAGACGAACTGGTCAGCGGCGAGACAACGCCAGACCAGCGAGCCGTGCGTATGGCTGAAATCGGCCATCTTCTTCGCGCTTATCTAAAATAACACCATCACCTCGCAATAATGGGAAGAGACCAATGAAATCACGTGCAGCAGTTGCATTTGGCCCCGGCCAACCGCTAAAAATTGTCGAAATCGACGTCGCACCGCCAAAGAAAGGTGAAGTTCTGGTTAAAATTACCCACACTGGCGTGTGTCATACTGACGCTTTTACGCTCTCAGGCGACGATCCGGAAGGGGTGTTCCCGGCGGTGCTTGGCCATGAAGGCGGCGGTATTGTGGTTGAAGTGGGTGAAGGCGTCACCAGCCTGAAAGCGGGCGACCATGTCATCCCCCTGTACACGGCAGAATGCGGTGAGTGTAAGTTCTGTAAATCAGGGAAAACCAACCTGTGTCAGGCTGTACGCGCCACCCAGGGCAAGGGGTTGATGCCGGATGGCACGACTCGCTTCTCCTATAACGGCGAGCCGATTTATCACTATATGGGCACCAGTACCTTCAGTGAATATACCGTTTGCGCGGAGATCTCACTGGCGAAGGTTAACCCGCAGGCTCCGCTGGACAAAGTGTGCCTGCTGGGCTGTGGCGTCACTACCGGGATCGGGGCAGTACATAACACCGCGAAAGTGAAAGAAGGCGATACCGTGGCCGTATTTGGTCTTGGCGGTATCGGCCTGGCGGTGATTCAGGGCGCGGTGCAGGCGAAAGCCGGACGTATTCTGGCCGTTGATACCAACCCGGAGAAATTCAAACTGGCGGGTGAAATGGGCGCGACGGATTTCATCAACCCGAATGATTACGATAAACCGATTCAGGATGTGATTGTTGAGCTTACCGATGGCGGTGTGGACTTCAGCTTTGAATGTATCGGCAACGTTAACGTGATGCGTGCGGCGCTGGAATGCTGCCATAAAGGGTGGGGCGAGAGCATCATCATCGGCGTGGCAGGCGCCGGACAAGAAATCAAAACGCGTCCGTTCCAACTGGTTACCGGGCGAGTCTGGCGCGGTTCGGCGTTTGGCGGCGTGAAAGGGCGCACTCAACTCCCGGGAATGGTCGAAGAAGCGATGAGCGGAAAAATCCAGTTGGATCCGTTTATCACCCATCGCTTACCGCTGGAGCAGATTAACGAAGCATTCGATTTAATGCATCAGGGTAAGTCCATCCGTACCGTTATCCACTTTGGCGATAACTGATTCATTGGCCAGCGGATTTATCCGCTGGCACTTTCCTGAATTTTTTAGAATTATGTTGTGAAAGTGTGACGAATACGGCGCTTTTTACGGTAAGTAAACCTCACGGATTGCCGATGACTATCTAACGGGCGTGTTTTCACGCATAAACCCTACAAGAGAGTCGACGGTCATGGACAACACAACATCGATGCAGGCCCAGCATAAACTGGGATTTCTGCATCAAATCCGACTGGTTCCGCTGTTTTCCTCCATTCTCGGTGGCATCCTTCTGTTGTTCGCCTTAAGTTCAGGGCTGGCAAGCTATTTTCTTATGCAGGCCGATCGCGATCAGCGCGACGTGACCGACGAGATTCAGGTCAGGATGGGGTTATCTAACAGCTCTAACCACTTACGCACCGCACGTATCAACATGATCCATGCCGGCGCGGCGAGCCGTATTGCCGAAATGGATGACATGAAGGCCAATATCGCCGAGGCAGAAAAACGGATTAAGCAATCGCAGGACGGCTTCAATGCTTATATGGCGCGTACGGTGAAAACGTCTGCTGATGAAGCGTTAGACGCCGAATTAAGCGCCAGTTTCAAAGCCTATACCGACGGTTTACAGCCGATGCTGAAATACGCTAAAAACGGCATGTTTGAAGCGATTATCAACCATGAAAATGAACAGGCCAGACCGCTGGATTCCGCTTACAACAAGGTGCTGCTGAAAGCCATTGAGATTCGTACTGCCAGGGCGAATAACCTCAGCGAGCAGGCGCACCAACGTACGCAACTTGGTATAGCGTTTATGCTCGGCGCATTTGCCCTCGCGTTGGTGCTCACCGTGATGACGTTTATCGTTCTGCGCCGCACCGTTATCCATCCTCTGTTACGTGCAGCCCTGCGCATCGAGCAAATTTCGGCAGGCGACCTGACCATGCCGGAGGAACCGACCGGGCGCAGTGAAATTGGTCGCCTGAGTCGTCATCTGCAAACTATGCAGCATTCGCTGGTGAAAACCGTGGGCACGGTGCGCCAGGGGGCAGAGGAAATTTATCGCGGTACCAGTGAGATTTCTGCAGGGAATACCGATTTGTCCTCACGTACAGAGCAACAGGCCGCGGCGATTGAAGAAACGGCGGCCAGTATGGAAGAGCTAACGGCTACGGTGAAGCAAAACGCTGACAACGCGCACCATGCGAGCAAGCTGGCGGAAGACGCTTCCGGCAAGGCGAGTCGTGGCGGTCAGATGGTTTCTGGCGTGGTGAAAACCATGGGCAATATCTCAGGTAGTTCGAAGAAAATCTCTGAAATCACAGCCGTTATAAACAGCATTGCTTTCCAGACGAATATCCTGGCGTTGAACGCGGCGGTAGAAGCGGCGCGGGCGGGAGAGCAGGGACGCGGGTTTGCCGTGGTCGCCAGTGAGGTACGCACGCTGGCGAGCCGAAGCGCGCAGGCGGCAAAAGAGATTGAGGGGTTGATCAGCGAATCGGTACGACTCATTGACCAGGGCTCCGATGAAGTGGTCGCGGCGGGCAATACCATGACGGATATTGTCGATGCGGTAAAACGCGTGACCGATATCATGCTGGAAATTGCGGCGGCCTCTGATGAGCAGAGCCGGGGCATTGTGCAGGTGAGCCAGGCGATTTCGGAGATGGATAAGGTGACGCAGCAAAACGCCTCTCTGGTTGAAGAAGCGTCGGCCGCAGCGGCATCGCTGGAAGAACAGGCAGCACGTTTAACTGAAGCCGTCGGTACATTCCGCTTAAATGGGGGAAGCGCAATAAAGCGCGCTGCTGGTACCAAAATATCGGGCCATTCAAGTCTGCAGGCAGCAACGGTCAGTGATGATAACTGGGAAACGTTTTAACACGCTAAAAGGGACCAGATGGTCCCTTAATTTTGGGTATCAAAACGGTATGGTTTTGCGTATCGCGCCAATGAGGATTTGCGCGGCAGAAGAAAGCTGCACGTCTACACGGGTAAGAATGCCAATAGGTTCACCCGCCCCGTGGGTGGGAATCGGCAATGATACCAACGTCGCCTGACGTAAATCTTCCCGGACCGCGCCTGACGGCACAAACCATACATAGTCGTAGTCAACCGTCAGCTGGCGGGAAAGCGATGCTGACAGCGTTTCGATGCAGCCCGGCGGCATTTTGCAACCCTGGCTTTGCAGCAGTGTCTCCGCGTGCTGACGAGGAGCGGTTCCTTTTGGTGACACCACAACGGGCCATTCCATCACCCGACTCAGCGTGATGGTTTCCTGCAACAACGGGTGGTTAGGCCGCACTACCAGTTTGAGCGACTCAAGAAACAACAGCTCGTAATTCAGACCGACCATTAATTCCGGATCGGCCATCCGACCGATACCGAGATCGATTTCTCCCGATTTTAAACCGGCCAGAATCATGGGATTACTCATGGTGGCAACTTGCAGCGTCGTCTCCATTTGCTGCTTATGGAACGGACCGATTACCGCCGGAAGAATACCCAGCGCAGCGGTGGGTAAGGCCCCAATCCGTACGACGTCAGTCTGCGACTCTTCGCGCTGGTTTAACGCCTGTCCGGCCGTATTGAGCGCGTCCAGTACTCTCACCGCGTGGGTAAGAAACTGCTCGCCGGGCAATGTTAACTGCGCGCCAAGGCGACCGCGTTCAAACAGCCGGGTACCGGTCAGTTGCTCCAGTTCATTCAGTGTTTTGGAGAGGGCCGGCTGGCTCAGATTAAGGGTTTCAGCCGCGCGCCCCAACGTTCCCTGTTGTGCAACGGCGACAAAAGTATGCAGGTGGCGCAAGCGAATGCGCTGATTGAACAGAACATTTTTTTCCATAAGCGATGTTAAAAACAGAGCCGTGTCGGTGACAAGTGAAGTTGTTCGTTTTTGATAACTTGATAGCAAAATATTATTAACATTTATCGTATTTTACTTACAACTTATTTATTTTGCTCGTGTTTTGTACAGCCAGGCAGGGTGGTGGGATCATGGAAGGGAATGCACCCAGTCGTTATACTTTAAATATTGTTTGCTTTTGCACCCTTTCTCTCACAAGGCACTGATTAATGATACATGTAGTAGGACACCTTAATCCCGATAGCGATGCCATTTGCACTGCCGCAATGACGGCGCGTTGGCTTACCTTACGCGGTCAGCAGGCCACGGCATGGCGTCTGGGTGAACCTAACCGCGAAACGCAGTTTATCTTTGCGCAAGCGGGGCTGGCACTTCCTGAACGGCTGACGTTTGAGTTGACCGATCGTGACGTCTGGTTGGTTGATTTCACCGAACCTGCCCAGGGGCCGCAATCGCTGGCAGACAGTAACGTCGTGGGGATTATCGATCACCACCGACTCGGTGGATTAGTCACCCGTCTGCCGCCAGAAGTGTGGGTGAAGCCTGTCGGCAGTAGCGCGACGCTGTTATGGCAACTGATGTCGGAAGATGAGCGTAGCCAGTTATCTCCCGCGGAGGCCGTTTTGTTGCTGGGTGCCGTGTTGAGTGACACTGTCACGCTTCGTTCACCCACGACCACCGCTGATGATCGTTTGGCGGTCGATGCGCTGGTACAAAAGGCCGGTGTAGACCTGGACGCCTTCAGTCGCGACCTGCTGTCTGCCAAAACGAGCGTGGAAGGGATGAGCGCCCGCGAACTCCTGCAGAAAGACATTAAAACCTTCACTATCCATGGGCATCAGGTCTGTGTGGCGCAGCTTGAACTGTACGCGCTGCAGCAGGTTGATACAGTGCTGGATGAATTACGCCAGGAAATGACGCGCTATGCGCAGGAAAAGAATGCCGCGCTGGTTGTGCTCATGCTCACCGATATTAATCTGGGCGACACCAGTCTGTGGTTTGCCGGTTCTGAGCTTTCTGGCATCCCGCAGCCCTGCAAGGTGGAAGGTATGCTCAGCCGTAAAAAACAGATGCTCCCCTGGCTGGAAAGTCATTTAAAACCACGCCAGTAGGTTCGGTTCGCCGTCTGTATGGGGTGGGAAACTTACGCGGGGTCACACTTTGTAAATTCTTCCCACCGGACTTTGCAGCGTTCTCTACACTCCAGGTAATATTCACTGGAGGCATGACATTATGGCGAACACCATCACGGCAGATGAGATTCGGGAACAATTTTCGCAGGCAATGTCAGCAATGTACCAGCAGGAAGTACCGCAGTATGGCACGTTGCTGGAACTTGTCGCTGATGTGAATCTGGCGGTACTGGAAAATAATCCGACGCTGCATGAAAAACTGGCTAATGCGGATGAACTGGCCCGGCTAAACGTTGAGCGCCACGGCGCCATCCGGGTGGGCACTGCGCAGGAGCTTGCTACGCTGCGCCGGATGTTTGCCATTATGGGCATGTATCCGGTGAGTTACTACGACCTCTCTCAGGCCGGCGTCCCTGTACATTCCACGGCGTTTCGGCCCATCGACGATGCATCGCTTTCGCGCAACCCGTTTCGGGTATTCACCTCGTTATTACGGCTCGAATTAATCGAGAACGTAGCGCTGCGGCAAAAGGCTGCGGAGATCCTTGCAAAACGCGACATTTTCACTCGTCGTTGTCATGATCTGCTGGATGAGTTTGATGCGCAGGGCAGTTTTACGCCTGAGCAGGCGCAGGAGTTTGTCCATGAAGCACTGGAAACCTTCCGCTGGCATCAGCACGCCACGGTAGATGAAGCGACCTATCACGCATTACACAACGAACACCGGCTGATTGCCGATGTGGTGTGTTTCCCTGGTTGTCACATCAACCATCTGACGCCGCGCACGCTGGATATTGACCGGGTACAGTCCATGATGCCGGAATGCGGCATAGAGCCGAAAATATTGATTGAAGGGCCGCCGCGCCGCGAGGTGCCGATTTTATTACGTCAGACCAGTTTCAAAGCGCTGGAAGAACCGGTGCTGTTTGCCGGTGAAATGCGCGGCACTCACACGGCGCGTTTTGGCGAGATTGAACAGCGCGGCGTAGCGCTCACGCCGAAAGGCAGAGCCTTGTATGACGAACTGTTGAATAAAGCGGGAACGGGAAAAGACAATCTGACGCACCAGTTGCATCTTCAGGAGGTATTCAAGGCATTCCCGGATAGCGAGTTTCTGCTGCGCCAACAGGGACTTGCCTGGTTTCGTTATCGACTGACGCCATCAGGTGAAGCGCATCGCCAGGCCATTCGCCCGGATGACGATCCGCAACCGCTCATTGAGCGCGGCTGGCTGGTTGCGCAACCTATCACCTACGAAGATTTCTTACCGGTTAGCGCTGCGGGGATTTTCCAGTCAAATCTGGGTAATGAAACTCAGGCTCGCAGCCATGGGAATTCCAGTCGCGACGCGTTTGAAGAGGCACTGGGTTGCAGGGTATATGACGAATTTATGCTGTATCAGGAGGCTGAAGAGCGAAGTAAACGGCGGTGTGGTTTACTTTAACAGAATTTACACGGGATTCAGTCTGTTCCCATCGACATAAAATATTTTCGATTTTGTACAGATAATCGGCGACCAACAATTGGATTATTAATGAATTTTGTCTAGAGTGAGCGGTCAGAAATGTGCACTCTCTTGCCGCAGATTTTGACCGGCGCGGGACCATTTACACGACCAGAAGGACTCACTTTCAGGCATGAATCGCAGACGATTTATTAAAGGTTCAATGGCAATGGCCGCCGTGTGCGGAACCAGTGGTATTGCATCACTCTTTTCCCGCGCCGCCTTTGCGGCAGAGTCTGACATTGCAGACGGAAAAACCGTACGTTTTGATTTTTCCGTTCTGCAATCGATGGCCCACGACTTAGCACAGAAACCCTGGGGCGGCGAGCCGCGTGCGTTACCCGACACGCTGGCGAAATTGACGCCGCAGGCCTACAACAGCATTCAATATGACGCAGAGCAGTCTCTGTGGAACAATGTTGAAAATCGTCAGCTTGATGCGCAGTTCTTCCATGTGGGAATGGGATTCCGCCGCCGGGTTCGCATGTTCTCGGTCGATGACAGTACGCATATGGCGCGTGAAATCCACTTCCGTCCGGAGTTGTTTAAATACAACGACGCGGGTGTGGATACCAAACAACTGGAAGGGCAAACTGACCTCGGGTTCGCGGGTTTCCGCGTATTTAAAGCGCCAGAACTGGCTCGTCGTGATGTGGTTTCTTTCCTCGGCGCCAGCTACTTCCGCGCAGTGGATGACACCTACCAGTACGGTTTATCGGCGCGTGGGCTGGCGGTAGATACCTATACTGACAGTAAAGAAGAGTTTCCTGATTTCACCGCTTTCTGGTTCGAAACGGTTAAACCGGGCGCGACCTCCTTTACCGTGTATGCGCTACTCGATAGCCCAAGCGTAACAGGTGCCTTTAAGTTCGTGATCCACTGCGAGAAAACGCAGGTGATCATGGATGTACAAAACCATATCTACGCGCGTAAAGACATCAAGCAGCTCGGCATTGCGCCGATGACCAGCATGTTCAGCTGCGGCAACAATGAACGCCGGATGTGCGACACCATTCACCCGCAGATTCATGACTCCGATCGTCTGGCGATGTGGCGGGGCAACGGCGAGTGGATCTGCCGTCCGCTGAATAACCCGCAAAAACTGCAGTTCAATGCCTATACCGATAACAACCCGAAAGGGTTTGGTTTACTGCAGCTCGATCGCGACTTCTCTCATTACCAGGACATCATGGGCTGGTATAACAAGCGTCCGAGCCTGTGGGTCGAACCGCGTAACCAGTGGGGCAAGGGGACCATCGGCCTGATGGAGATCCCGACGACTGGCGAAACGCTGGATAACGTCGTCTGCTTCTGGCAGCCGGAGAAGTCGATTAAAGCCGGCGATGAGCTGGAATTTAAATATCGTCTGTACTGGAGCGCGCAGCCGCCGGTACGTTCGCCGTTGGCTCGCGTGATGGCGACCCGTACAGGCATGGGCGGCTTCCCGGAAGGATGGGCGCCGGGCGAGCACTACCCGGAGAAATGGGCGCGTCGTTTTGCCGTTGACTTCGTCGGTGGCGATCTGAAAGCCGCTGCGCCGAAAGGCATTGAGCCGGTGATAACGCTCTCCAGCGGTGAAGCAAAACAAATTGAGATCCTCTACGTGGAGCCTATCGACGGCTACCGTATCCAGTTTGACTGGTATCCGACGTCTGACTCAACCGACCCGGTAGATATGCGTATGTTCCTGCGTTGCCAGGGCGACGCCATCAGCGAAACCTGGCTGTATCAGTACTTCCCGCCAGCGCCGGATAAACGTCAGTACGTTGACGACCGTGAGATGCGTTAATCACTCCTTTTACGGCTCTCCTGAGGGGGAGCCGTATCTGCAATCTTTCTGAAAATAGTCTGTACGCTATTTACTCGATCCTGTTCGCATTTTTCTGTATGGGAAATGGGTACTCTGGAGCTGTGTATTTCTTATACACGTTCTTGTCCACTAACAGGGAGAAAGTATGTTTCCAGAATACAGAGACCTTATTTCCCGACTGAAAACCGAGAACCCTCGCTTTCTGTCCTTATTCGAAAAACACAACAGCCTTGATCATGAGATCTCCAGACTGGAAGGTGCGGATGGTCGGGGGTATAGTTTGGACATTGTTCGCCTTAAGAAACAGAAACTCCACCTGAAGGAAGATCTGCTCAAAATTTTGCAAAAAGAGAGTGTCGGTGAGAGCTAAGTAAAACAGCGCTTGCTGTGTAAAAGGGCTTCCAAAAGGGAAGCCCTTCCTGTTTTATGATGAGCAGAATTAGCTGCTTAACGATCGTAACGGAAAGAAAATGCCAGAAGTGATAACCATTAATGATTCGCTGGAACTGCGTGCCGTCGAAGAACAACACGTCACCCCTCTGCATCAGTTGGTGCTGAAAAATAAAACCTGGCTCCAGCAGTCGCTGAACTGGCCGCAGTTTGTCGAATCCGAGGACGACACGCGCAAAAACGTGCAGGGAAATATGATGTTGCACCAGCGCGGCTACGCCAAAATGTTCCTGATTTTTGCACAACAGAATCTGGTGGGTGTCATCGCGTTTAACCAGATAGAGCCGCTGAACAAAGCGGCCTATATTGGTTACTGGCTGGATGAAGCTCACCAGGGTAAGGGCATTATGTCCCTGGCGCTACAGGCATTGATTCATCATTATGCGCAGCGCCAGGAAATTCGCCGCTTTGTGATTAAATGCCGCGTAGAAAACGTTGAGAGCAACCGGGTGGCATTGCGCAATGGCTTCCAACTGGAAGGATGTTTACGACAAGCGGAGTTCCTCAATGGCGATTACTATGATGTGAATCTCTATGCCCGCATCATTGATGTTCCCTCAGAATAAGCCTGCGATAGGTGTGCGCGTAATGCGCTGCTCACCATTGATCACCTTCGGCCCGCGCAGATGAATAGCATCGCCATCAAACGCTTCAATGTGCGCCTGGCCGGTTATCTCAATGTGATTCTCAACCAACACTTCTCCAAGAACGCAGGCGTGACCTTCAACCAGGATGTGATCGTCAAGCTGGATTGGTCCGCCGCGTAATGTAGCATGTCCCCCGACCAACACATGGTGCTTCAGCACGCAATTACCCTCGACTACCGCGTGTTCTGCCACCTGTGAACTGTAGCGCAGGGTAGGAATAGCATCTTCATCGGTTCCGGCGATGACGCGCGCATGCCCGTAGACTTTGGCGCAATCGCAAATCCAGACATTATTCTCTTCATTACCTTCCACCTGGGCAAAATCAAAAACTTCCGCCCGATGTTCAATAAAGGCGTAGTTGATTTTCGCATCGCCATAGATCTGCGCCTGATGCACTACGCGTGAGTTGCTGATGGTCGCCCGATCGTAAATCTGCAGCAACTGGTCGTTTTCAACAGTGAGTCCCCTGGCGGCAATGATTTCGGATCCACATACAACGCGTGCATTACCCCAGAGAAGGCACTCGCCGCGAATAACCGAATCCTGTATCGTGACGTTGTCACGTATTTGTGCGTGATGGCTGATTTCAGCCCGGTCAATCCACACGGCATCGCCTATTTGCGCACCATCTCTGACGACGCTTGCCTGAGTAACCCGGGCGTTTCCGGTTATCGATGCGCCGGAAAATGCGAGCGCATTTTCATCGTAAATCCAGCAATCACCGCTTTGCGACAAGACGCTTTCGTCATCAATCCAGCCGCCAGGTGTACCGGCGGTAACATCATTAAAATCAATGAGCGCAATGATTTGGCGTAGTAATACGCTTTTTTTATTGCCATTATCCTGGTAACTAAAGGAGCGAAGCTCATCGCTGAGTCGATATTTGGTCATTGCTCATTTCCATGTTGCGCACCTTAGTTAAACGTAGCAAAGTTTTCCGCACTGGCTAAACCGGCTGAAATTCCATAAAATGCATTTCAAATATACTTTAAAAAATAAACAAAATGAGTAAGAGCAAACAGAGTGAACGGGTCCTCAATCTTCCGGCCGGTTATTTTGGCATGGTACTGGGGACAATCGGGATGGGATTCGCCTGGCGCTATGCCAGCCAGATTTGGCCGGTGAGCCACTGGATTGGCGACGGTTTAGTGATTCTCGCCATGGCCATTTGGGGGCTGCTGACGCTGGCTTTTATGTATCGCTTGCTGCACTTCCCGCACAGCGTACTGGCTGAAATTCGTCACCCGGTGATGAGTAGCTTTGTCAGTCTGTTTCCGGCCACAACCATGCTGGTAGCCATTGGCTTTGTTCCCTGGTATCGACCGCTGGCGATCGGGTTATTCAGCATTGGCGTGGTGATACAACTGGCGTACGCGGCCTGGCAAACGGCAGGGTTATGGCGTGGAGCGCATCCAGAGGAAGCCACCACGCCTGGTCTGTATCTGCCGACCGTCGCCAATAACTTTATCAGCGCAATGGCTTGTGGTGCGCTTGGTTTCAATGATGCCGGAATGGTGTTTTTGGGGGCAGGCGTATTTTCCTGGCTCAGCCTGGAACCGGTGATCCTGCAACGTTTACGTAGCTGCGGGGAACTGCCAGCGGTCTTACGGACTTCTCTTGGCATTCAACTGGCGCCCGCGCTGGTCGCTTGCAGCGCCTGGCTTAGCGTCAACGGCGGTGAGGGGGATACGTTAGCCAAAATGCTGTTCGGCTATGGTCTGCTGCAACTTCTGTTTATGCTACGTCTCATGCCATGGTACCTGTCGCAACCATTTAATGCCTCGTTCTGGAGCTTCTCGTTTGGCGTGTCGGCCCTGGCGACGACGGGCCTGCATCTGGGACACGGCAGCGAATCAGGATTTTTTCATACGCTGTCTATCCCTCTGTTTATTTTTACCAATTTTATCATTGCATTATTACTGATACGTACGCTTGCTTTGCTGCTGCAGGGAAAGCTGCTTATCCGCACAGAACGTGCTGCACTACTGAAATCTGAGGATAAATGATGACTCATTGCGACGAAAACTACTTTACTGAGAAATACGATTTAACCCGTACGCATTCCGATGTTGTTGAAGCGGCAAAAGTGGTCGCGCCAGGTAAAACATTAGATCTGGGCTGCGGTAATGGTCGTAACAGCCTGTACCTTGCGGCAAACGGCTATGACGTTACCGCATGGGATAAAAACCCCATGAGCATAGCGAACCTTGAACGTATTAAAGCGGCGGAAGGACTGACCAACCTGCATGCGCAAGTCGCGGATCTTAACGCCTTACGCTTTGATGGCGAATATGATTTTATTCTTTCTACCGTTGTGCTGATGTTCCTTGAGGCTAAAACTATCCCGGGACTGATAGATAATATGCAGCGCTGCACGAAGCCAGGCGGATATAATTTAATCGTTGCGGCAATGGACACTGATGATTTCCCGTGCACTGTTGGTTTTCCGTTTGCGTTTAAAACGGGTGAATTACGCAACTATTACAGCGGGTGGGATCTGCTGAAATACAACGAAGAAGTGGGTGAACTTCATCGTACGGATGAAAATGGTAATCGCATTAAACTGCGCTTTGCTACTATGCTGGCACGCAAAACTGTCTGAAGTTCCTGTCTGGGTTAACTCTCTCTGCGTTCAGCATTTTTTATGTTGAGCGCAAAGATAAAATTGTGCGGTCCTTACCATTTTTAGTGCATCCAAAATGAATCTGTTTTGCTATTCTTTTTAGGCATCATTGCGAAAACTAAAGGGATCGTTTCATGCGTACTCATACTTTATTTAAAGTTGCAGTGCTTACTGGCTTGTTGGCATTATCCGGCTGTGCGTCAAAAGTGACCGAACCGGATAAATATTCTGGGTTTTTAAAAAATTACTCTGATCTGAAGGAAACAAAATCGGCAACCGGACAAACGGTACTCCGTTGGGTTGACCCGAACTACAACGAATCCAAATATGACAACATTGTATATAACCCGGTAACGTATTATCCGGTTCCTAAACCTACAACGCAGGTAGGGCAGAAGGTTCTTGATCAACTACTGACCTACACCAATACACAGTTGAAATCCGCAATCAGTAAACGTAAACCCCTGGTGACTACCCCTGGGCCACGTAGCCTGATTTTCCGCGGGGCAATTACCGGTGTAGCGACCAGTAAAGAAGGGCTGCAGTTCTACGAAGTGATCCCGGTTGCGCTGCTGGTTGCGGGAACGCAAATGGCAACGGGCCACCGTACCATGGATACCAACCTCTACTTCGAGGGTGAGTTGATTGATGCGGCGACCAATAAACCGGTCATTAAAGTTGTACGTAAGGGTGAAGGTAAAGATCTGAACAACGAAAGCACGCCGATGGCGTTCGAAACGTTGAAGAAAGTTGTTGATGACATGGCGACTGATGCTTCCATGTTTGATGTGAACAAAAAAACACAATAATAATGATGAACGCACCATCTAAGGATGGTGCGTTTTTTTATGCCGTCCGGCGACGATATACGAGCTTACCCATCAGCGCTTCTGGTCGGGCAAACATCACCAGATTCCCCAGCAAAATCAATACTAATCCCACAATCGCATTTACCTGCCAGATATACCCTTCATACAATGTTGACAGCGTCAGTGCGACCAGAGGAAAAAGCAGCGTACTGTATGCGGCCTTACTGGGACCAATGCGACCGACCAGTGTGAAATAGGCGCCAAAGGCAATCACCGAACCAAAAATAGCCAGGTACAGCAGTGCACTAAGATAGCTGAAAGTCCACTGCGGAGTGAAGTCATCGCCACGCACCAGCGCAATAGCGGCGATCAGAAATGTACCGTACAACATGGCCCAGCTATTGGTGGTCAATACTTCCAGCCCTTTTTTCTGATGGCGCAGACTTATCATGTTGCCCAATGAAAAACCAAAGGTTCCCAGAGCGCTTAAGCCGATGCCCAGCAGAAGTGAATGGTTGAACCCACTGTTGAGTAAGTCCTGCCAGAACAGGGTGACAATGCCAGTCAGACCGAGACCGGCGGCAATATAAAAGCGCATCGGCGGTTTTTGACCGAAAAACAGAAAGCTATTGACCGCATTGAACAGGACGGCCATCGAGAAAATCACCGATTCAAGGCCCGTGTTAATCCACGCCGCAGCCGTATAAAAACACCAAAAGTTAAAGCAAAAAACGCATCCGCCTTGTAACAGACAAAACAGATGGTCACGACCAGATAGTTTGCGTAATTTACCGCTAACCAGCAGGATTATTATCATTACCGAGCTGGCAACGGCAAAGCGCCAAAAGATAGAAACCGGCGCTGAAACCGGTCCTTGTTGCAGATAAATGGCAATCCATGTCGTCCCCCAAATCACCACCACCAGGCAGTACAATAGTGCGTTCATACAACTCTCTCTTTTTGATCTTCAGGCGCACACTGTGTCACGTTGGGTAGCAGGGGGCTTTCATCAGATTGCGGTGGACTTGCAAAATCTTGCGCTTTTTTTCGCGCAAATGTGAAAAGGAAGCTGTTAACAATATGTAGCTGATATAGACTGAAAGCCTGCTAACTTATTTTGAATGTGATGGTATGTCTCAGCCCTACGGTGCCTTTGAAAACTTACGCAAACACAATGCCGTGCTGCACGAGTCGGTTGCGTTACATTCAGGGATCCAACTGGCGGCCTGGTCAAATAAGCGTGATACCATTACCCAGTATTGCGATCACCATACCCTCAGCTTATACATCGCCGATGGTTACGAGAGTTACCACAAGACGGCCGGCGGCTGGAAGAATGGCGGTGGGCCGGACCGTTTTTGCCTGATGCCGAAAGAGAGCGAATCCAGTTGGGATATTCGTGACGATCTTTCCTTTGTTCATCTCTATTGTACGGACGGCCATTTGCGCGAAGTGGGTGAAAAAGTCTGGGACAAAAGCCCTTATAGCTTCACGCTGGATGAGCATACGTTTGGCAGCGATCCGGGGATAACAGCGGTTTATCGTCAGTTTTTACTCGGGAATGACTGGCAACAACCGGCCAACCATCTCACGCTCAGCGCCGCGTCTTCGCTACTGCTCACGCATCTGATCCAGCATTACAGCAACGTCCAATGGCAGTTGCCCGTTGTCACCGGGGGACTTGCGCCTGCCACATTGCGCAATGTACTGGCCTACATAGAAGCGCATCTGGCGTACCCCATTACCCTGAGCGATTTGGCAAGTGAGGCGGCGCTGAGTGAGTTCCATTTTGCCAGAATGTTTCGCCAGTCAATGAATATGGCGCCGCATCAGTACGTTATGCAACGACGCATGGTATTAGCCCAGCATCTGGTCTGTCATTCTTCCCGCAGTTTGTCGGATATTGCGATGGCTTGCGGGTTCAGTTCAGCGAGCCATTTCAGCAACCGGTTTAAGCAGGTGACGGGTAAAACGCCAACGCAGTTACGTGCGGCGAAATAAAGTAAACACCGCGTAGCACACACCTCCGGCGATCAGCCCCCAAAATGCAGACCCAACCCCCCATAGCGTCAGGCCACTGGCAGTGACCAGAAAAGTAATGATAGCCGCATCACGCTCGGATTCATGATGTAATGCCTGGTATAAGCTGCCGCTAATCGTGCCAAGCAGCGCCAGGCCCGCCAGCATTTGGATCCAGCTTACGGGCAAGGCCGCCATCAGTCCGGTGACCGAACCGCCAAAAACCCCTGCCAAAAGATAGATGACACCCGCCGCCGCCGCGGCAAGCCAACGTCGCGTTGCATCAGGATGCGCTTCGGAACTTTGGCAAATTGCCGCGGTTATGGCGGCAATGCAAATGGAATAGACGCCAAAAGGGGAAAACAGCAGCGCCAGCAGACCGGTAAAGACAATCAACGGTGAAACGGGTAACGCATAACCTGACGCCTTCATGGTGGCGATACCAGGTGCATTTTGCGAGGCCATGGTGACCAGAAACAGCGGGAGGGCGATGCTAATGCTGTGGGCAAATGAGAAATGCGGGGCGATAAACTCAGGTAACACTGGAGATAAACTTACCTCATTAGTGACAATGTCACCTTTTATCAGCGCGATGATTATACCTATCAGCATCGCGGCGATTGTCGCATACCGTGGGGCAATGACTTTAAACGCTAACCATGCCACCAGCATGCTACCGCATAAGATAAGCTCACTATTAAGGCTACTGAACGCCTGCAGGCCAAAGCGTAGCAGGATCCCGGCCAGCATGGCTGACGCCAGCGAGTGGGGGATTATTTTCATCAGTCGGGCAAAGAGTCCGGTTACGCCGCACAGCACAATTAAGGCGTTAGCCACGATGAAAATACCGATCGCGTCCTGAATCGTTACCCCTTGCAGGCCCGTAACCAGCAGTGCGGCGCCGGGCGTTGACCATGCAGTGAGAACAGGGGCGCGATACCATAATGTCAGCGCCAACGTACTAACGCCCATCGCTATTCCCAGCGCGGTCATCCAACCCGCAATTTGCCCTGTCGTCGCACCTGCGGCCAGCGCCGCTTGCCAGATAATGGCTGCCGAACTGGCATAACCGACCAGCACCGCGACAAAACCTGATAGTACAGTAGGCAGAGGGATTGAAAATGTGCGCATAGCAACTCCGTGTGCGTTATAACGGTCAGCCACTGTAGCACTGTGCGTTATAGCGTACAAGTGCTAAGCTGTAGCCTTGAGAAGGAAGGGCGAAGGAGGAGAAACATGGATAACTTAACTCACTATCTGGCGACGACGCTCAGGACGCTGCGCCACCAGCGGGAATGGAGCCTCTCGCGTCTGGCGGAGGAAACCGGCGTGTCAAAAGCGATGCTGGGGCAGATTGAGCGCAATGAATCCAGCCCTACAGTGGCGACATTGTGGAAAATCGCCACCGGGCTGAATGTCCCATTTTCAACGTTTATTTCGCCTCCTGAGTCAGACGGCACGCCGTCTTTCGATCCCCAACACCAGGCGATGGTCGTCACACCGCTGTTCCCATGGGATCCTCAGTTGTGTTTCGATCACTTTTCGATACTGCTGGCGCCCGGCGCGCTTAGTGAATCCACGCCACATGAAAGCGGTGTTATAGAGCACGTAGTGGTGATTAGTGGACTGCTGGATATGTGCATTGATGGTCTATGGCGTACCATTAAAGCCGGTGAAGGTGTCCGTTTTGCCGGCGATACGGCCCATAGTTACCGTAACAGCGGTGAACAAACGGTTCACTTTCATTCGCTGATCCATTACCCGCGCAGTTGATCGGGAAAACTATTCCGAAATGCCGCGCTTGTGACTACAATAGCCGCCATTTTTACCGCTTGTGGATGGTAACAACTGTATGCGCCAGCAACCTCATCACCTTGAATTGTTAAGCCCGGCTCGGGATACCGCCATTGCGCGCGAAGCCATTCTGCACGGCGCAGACGCCGTTTACATTGGCGGACCGGGATTTGGCGCGCGTCATAACGCCAGCAACAGCCTGAAAGATATCGCCGAACTGGTGCCATTCGCTCATCGCTTCGGGGCGAAAATCTTTGTGACGCTGAATACGATTTTGCACGATGATGAACTGGAGCCCGCACAGCGATTAATTACCGATCTGTACCAGACCGGTGTTGATGCTCTGATTGTGCAGGATATGGGGATTCTGGAGCTGGATATTCCCCCCATTGAGCTGCATGCCAGCACGCAGTGTGATATTCGCAGCGTCGAGAAGGCGAAGTTTCTGTCTGATGTCGGATTTACCCAGATTGTCCTGGCGCGGGAACTGAGCCTTGAGCAAATTAACGCCATCCACCAGGCCACGGACGCGACTATTGAATTTTTCATTCACGGTGCGTTGTGCGTTGCCTATTCAGGTCAGTGTTATATTTCACATGCGCAAACCGGACGTAGCGCTAATCGCGGCGACTGCTCCCAGGCTTGCCGTCTGCCGTATACCCTGAAAGACGATCAGGGGCGCGTGGTGTCCTATGAAAAACACCTGCTGTCGATGAAAGATAACGATCAGACCGCCAACCTGGGCGCGTTGATTGATGCAGGCGTGCGCTCTTTCAAAATCGAAGGGCGCTACAAAGACATGAGCTATGTGAAGAATATTACCGCGCATTATCGTCAGATGCTCGACGCCATCATTGAAGAGCGCGGCGACCTTGCCCGTTCATCAGCCGGACGCACCGAACATTTCTTTACCCCCTCCACGGAAAAAACCTTCCATCGCGGTAGCACCGATTATTTTGTCAATGCGCGTAAGGGCGATATCGGCGCGTTTGACTCGCCAAAATTCATTGGTCTGCCGGTTGGTGAAGTTCTGAAGGTCGCGAAAGATCATCTGGATGTTGAGGTCACCGAGCCGCTGGCGAACGGCGATGGTCTGAACGTATTAATCAAGCGTGAGGTGGTTGGTTTCCGTGCCAATACCGTTGAAAAAACGGGGCACAATCGATATCGGGTGTGGCCGAATGAAATGCCAGCCGATTTGCACAAAGTTCGTGCGCATCATCCGCTGAACCGTAATCTCGATCATAACTGGCAGCAGGCGTTAACCAAAACCTCCAGCGAACGTCGTATCGCGGTTGATATTGAACTGGGCGGCTGGCAGGAGCAGTTGATCCTGACGCTCACCAGTGAAGAGGGGGTGAGCATCACGCATACGCTGGACGGCCACTTTGACGAAGCGAACAATGCGGAAAAAGCGTTAAGCAACCTGCAGGATGGTCTGGCCAAACTTGGACAAACGCTTTATTACGCCCGCGATATTCAGGTTAATCTCCCGGGGGCGCTGTTTGTGCCAAACGGTCAACTCAATCAACTGCGACGTGAAGCTGTCGACATGCTGGATGCGGCGCGTTTGCAAAACTATCAGCGCGGCAGTCGCAAACCAGTGTCACAGCCGGCTCCGGTATATCCACAAACGCATCTGAGCTTCCTGGCAAACGTCTACAACCATAAAGCGCGTGAGTTTTATCACCGCTATGGCGTTCAGTTGATTGATGCGGCCTATGAAGCGCATGAAGAAAAGGGCGATGTGCCGGTGATGATCACCAAACATTGTCTGCGTTTTGCATTTAACCTGTGTCCGAAACAGGCGAAAGGAAACATCAAGAGCTGGAAAGCGACACCGATGCAGTTGGTAAACGGCGATGAAGTTCTGACGCTGAAATTTGATTGCCGACCGTGCGAAATGCATGTAATCGGCAAGATGAAACATCATATTCTGAAAATGCCGTTGCCGGGCAGCATCGTCGCTTCCGTCAGTCCCGAAGAACTGATGAAAACATTGCCAAAGCGTAAACCTTAACCCTGGTGAGTATCGGGTTTGCGTGATTTTTGCCAGTAATGATGTTCGCGAAGATCGGCGGCGGATTCTTCCGCCGTCACGCGCAGTTCATCGCTGTCGGCGGTGTGCCGTAATACGTGATCGGCATCCTGCACCTGAAGATACTCATGTCCCTGATTGGTTGCGAGAAGTTGACCCGAAAAAAGCGCGCTGGCCAGCAATAACACCGTTAACCCTTTCTTAAACATCATGAACCCTCTGGTACGTTAGCAGCGGAAGTGGCGATAATTTCGCCAGGTGACTATTCAATATTTTAATCGGGGAAATGGCAATCTCTGTTTTGCCAATGAGATGTTTTTTGCATTTTTGTTTGGTCAACGTTGGGATTTGTTACAACCGGGTAGCATCGCGCTGCCCGGTTGTTTTCAGGGAGGGTATCAGGACTTAAAGCCAGCAGCCGTCATCAGTAAACGAAAGAACATACCGACGGCGGCCAGGGCCAGCACGCTGCCGCCCCAGAGGATCACCAGCCACATCAGGCGTTTCCAGATTGATTGTTGCATCAATGATACCCCTCACCATGTTGAACTTTGCCGCGGAAAACGTAGTAGCTCCAGAAGGTATACACCAGGATTATCGGGATAATCAGTAGGGCGCCAACCAACATAAAGCCCTGACTTTGCGCAGGCGCTGCCGCCTGCCAGAGCGTAATGGATGGCGGAATGATATGCGGCCATATGCTGATCCCCAGACCGCTGAACCCAAGGAAGATCAATCCCAGCGTCAAAACAAAGGGCAGTGCATGGCTGTGCTGTTGGTCCAGCGAGCGCCACAACCACATGCTGATCAACACCACCAGCAGCGGAACCGGCATCAGGAACCACAGGTTAGGCAGGCTAAACCAGCGCTCGGCAATCGCACTGTGCGCCAGCGGCGTCCATAGGCTGATAATGGCGATAACAACCAGCATCGCCAGCAGCAGTTTTTTGGCCACACGGCGCATTTTATCCTGCAACGGATTTTCGCTTTTCATCACCAGCCATGTGGCCCCCAGCAGGGCGTAAGCTACGACCAGGCCAACACCGCAGAACAGCGTGAACGGGGTCAGCCAGTCGAAAGGGCCGCCGCTGTAGCTGCGTCCGGTGACAGAAAATCCGTTAAGTACTGCACCTACTACGATGCCCTGAGTGAATGTCGCCAGAATTGAACCGCCGAGAAAAGCTTTATCCCAGAATGGTCGATGTGCCGGCGTGGCATTGAAGCGAAACTCAAAAGCGACGCCGCGAAAAATCAGGCCGAGCAGCATCAGGGTGAGTGGGATCGTCAGCGCATCGACAATCACCGCATAGGCCAGGGGGAAAGCGCCGAATAGTCCGGCTCCGCCCAGTACCAGCCACGTTTCATTGCCGTCCCACACGGGGGCGACGCTATTCACCATCACATCACGGTCATCCGCATCCTGAATAGCAGGAAATAAAATGCCGATACCGAGATCGAAACCGTCCATCACGATATACATCAACGTGGCGAACACGATAATGACAAACCAGATAACTGATAAATCGATACCCATTAGCGGTGAGCCTCCGGTTGAGAATCGAGAACTGCAGCAGAAAGCGGTCGTGCAGGCGTGCCGGATGGCGGCGTTGACGGTTCATGTTCCTGTGGCCCTTTACGGATCAGGCGGATCATGTAGCTGTAACCGACGCCAAATACGGAGCTGTACACCACAAAGAATGACAGCAAGCTGATGCTCATATGTAAATCGCCATGCGCGGAAACGGCATCCGCGGTACGTTGCAGACCGTAGACCACCCACGGTTGACGGCCAACTTCAGTGGTTACCCAGCCAGCCAGAATGGCAATCAGACCGGAGGGCCCCATCCATAATGCAAAACGCAGGAAAGGACGTGAGGTGTATAGCCGCTGCTTGTAACGTAGCCGCAGGGCGATCGCGCCCAGCAGGATCATCAGCATGCCTAGCCCTGCCATAATGCGAAACGACCAGAACACCATGGTTGAATTGGGCCGGTCTTCTTTAGGAAACTCTTTCAGGGCCGGGACTTGTTTATCCAGACTGTGGGTCAGGATCAGACTGCCCAGCGCCGGGATTTCCAGTCCATAGCGGGTACGCTCCTGTTCCATATCCGGCCAGCCGAACAGCAATAGCGGAGTGGGTTCACCGGGCGGATTTTCCCAGTGTCCTTCAATCGCCGCAATTTTTGCCGGCTGGTGTTTCAGCGTATTCAAACCGTGCATATCACCAATCAATGCCTGGAGCGGGGCGACGATTAATGTCATCCACAGCGCCATCGAAAACATAGCGCGAATAGCTGGCGTATTATTTCCGCGCAGCAAATGCCACGCCGCAGAAGCGGCGACAAATAACGCGCTGCTGAGGAAGGCGGCAACGGACATATGCAGCAAACGATAAGGGAATGAAGGATTGAAAATAACGGCGAACCAGTCGACGGGAACAACCTGACCATTAACGATTTCATAGCCTTGCGGCGTCTGCATCCAGCTGTTGGAGGCGAGGATCCAGAAGGTAGAAATAATGGTACCCAACGCAACCATACAGGTCGCGAAGAAGTGCAGGCCTGGCCCCACGCGATTCCAGCCGAACAGCATTACGCCCAGGAAACCCGCTTCGAGGAAAAAGGCGGTTAATACTTCATAGGTCAGCAGCGGTCCGGTGATGCTCCCGGCGAACTCGGAAAAACCACTCCAGTTGGTGCCGAATTGATAGGCCATCACCAGCCCGGAAACCACGCCCATACCAAAGTTTACGGCGAATATTTTCGACCAGAAATGATATAGCGAGCGCCAGGTGGGATTTTTCGTTTTTAGCCACAGCCCTTCGAGCACTGCCAGATAACTGGCGAGGCCGATGGTAATGGCCGGAAAGATAATGTGGAAGGATACCGTAAACGCGAACTGGATCCTCGCCAGGTGAAACGCGTCAAGACCGAACATGCTTAACTCCGCAGGTAAAATTGATTTGGCGCAATTCTAAGCCTGGGAAGCAATGGAGGGCAGAAACAGAACAGTTCTTTTTAACCATAACAGTTGTCGCTCTGTTATAGGTTGGCCTGGCTGATATGAAATCTGGAAGCTGGATTCCTGTTATTAAATAGCGTCCTCCCCACGCTAGTGATTTTGCGTTATTAATAGCAACACAATCAAAAAAGTAAGCATAAATGTTTACTTTGTGTATATAATAGACGACAGGGAGGCGCAGTGAAGCAAAGTGAGTTCAGACGCTGGCTTGAATCTCAGGGAGTTAAAGTTACAAACGGCTCAAATCATCTGAAGTTGAGGTATCAGGCAAGGCGTAGCGTTATGCCCAGGCATCCTGGTGATGAGATAAAAGAGGCCCTGCGAAAAGCGATCCAAAAGCAGCCTGGCTTACAGTAATCATCATCTCTATAAGGCTGACTATATGAGAAATTTTGAGAAAATTATGCGTTATCCCGTTAATCTAATACCCGCCGTGGAAGGTGGGTTCATGGTGTCTTTTCCGGATATTCCTGAAGCATTGACTCAGGGAGAAACTCGCCATGATGCTTTGCAGGCTGCGCAGGCCGCATTGGTCACCGCTTTTGAATTCTATTTCGACGATAACGAACCGATTCCTTTGCCTTCAGCGGTTGTCGCTGGCGCTGACTATGTGGAAATACCACTGAGCGTTGCGTCTAAGGTTCTGTTGTTAAATGCCTTCCTTGAATCGAATATTACCCAGCAGGAGTTGGCAAACAGGATCGGCAGGCCTAAGCAGGAAATCACCCGTTTATTCGATTTAAAGCACGCGACAAAAATTGATGCTGTGCAGATAGCTGCCCGCGCTTTAGGAAAAGAACTGTCGGTAACGATGTTGTAAAACTGTTAACTATAACAGTTATAAAAAATATCTTGATTATGTAAACTGATATATATAGTGGTTGTCACCAACACCGGTAATCAGGACGAAAGATGAAAAAGTACCAGCGACTGGCAGAGCAAATTCGCGATCAAATCGCGTCTGGCGTATGGCAACCCGGCGATCGTCTGCCTTCATTGCGTGAGCAGGTGGTCAGTAGCGGGATGAGTTTTATGACCGTTGGCCACGCATATCAGTTGCTGGAAAGCCAGGGGCGGATTATTGCCCGGCCCCAGTCGGGTTATTATGTTGCCGCGCGCCCTGAACGTCATTCTGCAGCACCTCAGGTGCAGGTGATGCGCGACGAAGCGGTGGATATCAACACCTACATTTTTGATATGCTGCAGGCCAGCCGGGATGCGTCAGTAATGCCATTTGCCTCTGCATTCCCTGACCCGCGTCTGTTTCCCCTTCAGCAGTTAAACCGCTCGCTGGCGCAGGTGAGTAAAACGGCCACGGCTATGAGCGTGATTGAAAACCTGCCGCCGGGGAATCATGAATTGCGCCATGCCATTGCCCGTCGCTATGCCCAACAGGGAATGACCATTTCACCTGACGAAATTGTGATCACCACCGGTGCGCTTGAAGCTCTCAACCTGAGTCTGCAGGCGGTCACTGAACCGGGGGACTGGGTGATTGTCGAAAACCCCTGTTTTTATGGCGCATTGCAGGCACTGGAGCGATTACGTCTGAAGGCGCTGTCTGTTGCCACTGATGTCAAAGAGGGGATCGATCTGGCCGCGCTGGAGCAGGCGTTGCAGGAGTATCCGGTAAAAGCGTGCTGGTTGATGACCAACAGCCAAAATCCGCTGGGGTTTACGCTCAGCGCAGAGAAAAAAGCGCATCTGGTTGCATTACTGGAGAAATATCATGTGATGCTGATTGAAGATGATGTTTATAGCGAACTTTACTTTGGCCGGGAAAAACCGCTCCCCGCTAAAGCCTGGGATCGCAGCGATAGCGTTCTGCATTGTTCATCATTTTCAAAATGCCTGGTGCCCGGATTTCGCATTGGCTGGGTGGCGGCAGGGAAACATGCCCGGCGCATTCAACGACTCCAGCTAATGAGCACCTTATCCACCAGTTCTCCCATGCAGCTTGCACTCGTCGACTATCTGTCAACACGACGCTATGACGCGCATTTGCGTCGTTTACGCCGTCAGCTTGCGGAACGCAAACAGCAGGCCTGGCAAACGCTACTGCGCCATCTTCCGGCGGAGGTCAAAATTCACCACAACGACAGCGGCTATTTTCTGTGGCTCGAACTGCCGGAACCGCTGGATGCGGGAGAGCTCAGTACGCAAGCGCTGGCGCACCACATCAGCATTGCGCCGGGAAAAATGTTCTCAACCTCGGGGAGCTGGACACGTTTCTTTCGCTTTAATACCGCATGGCATTGGGGAGAACGCGAGGAACTGGCGGTGAAACAGCTTGGAAAATTAATTCGCGACATGATGAAATAAAATGTAACGCGCTATTCAATATAAAAGAATAGTGCGTTCTTATTTTCGAAATAGAGAATACCGAACTCTGATGTTATTTATATCGGGTGCTACCATACAAAAAATCAATAGTTCTAACTATTGCCACCTCTGCACCTAACTCCTTGTCTATATTCCAGAAGATTAAAACACCCAGTCTGAATCAGTAGCGTAATGAGCGTTAGCTCACAACCTGATTAAATTTCCTTGCGCCAGCAGGAACGCTTAGCACACCCCGACTATTTTTAGGAAAGGACATATATTTACGGCAAGGCTGCCGCTCAATATTTTTTAGACAGGAGTAAGATGTTATGAGCAAGCAATTTGCCCTCAGTAGCCTGTGTGCGCTCAGTATGACGCTGATGACTGCACAGGCAGCCGAACCCCCGACATCATTAGATAAACCAGAAGGCCGCCTGGATATTATTGCCTGGCCGGGTTATATCGAACGCGGACAAACCGATAAACAATATGACTGGGTCTCGCAGTTTGAGAAAGATACCGGCTGCGCGGTCAATGTGAAAACGGCGGCCACATCGGATGAGATGGTCAGCCTGATGGCAAAAGGCGGCTACGACCTGGTGACCGCGTCCGGTGACGCTTCACTGCGTCTGATTATGGGTAAACGCGTGCAGCCGATTAACACCGCGCTGATCCCAAACTGGAAAACTATCGATCCACGCGTGGTGAAAGGCGAGTGGTTTAACGTTGGCGGAAAAGTATATGGCACCCCGTATCAGTGGGGACCAAACTTGCTGATGTATAACACCAAAACCTTCCCAACGCCGCCGGATAGCTGGAACGTGGTGTTTGTTGAGCAAAAACTCGAGGATGGAAAAAGCAATAAAGGACGTGTGCAGGCCTATGATGGTCCGATCTATATTGCCGATGCCGCGTTATTCGTTAAAGCCACCCAGCCGCAATTAGGCATCACCGATCCCTACCAACTCACCGAACAACAGTACCAGGCGGTTATCAAAGTCCTGAGCGATCAACATGCGCTAATTCATCGTTATTGGCACGATACCACTGTGCAAATGAGTGACTTCAAAAACGAAGGCGTGGTGGCATCCAGCGCCTGGCCTTATCAGGCTAACGCCCTGAAAGCCGAAGGGCAGCCTGTTGCCACGGTTTTCCCAAAAGAAGGGGTTACCGGCTGGGCTGACACCACCATGCTGCACAGTGCAGCGAAACACCCGGTGTGTGCTTACAAATGGATGAACTGGTCATTAACCCCGAAAGTACAGGGCGACGTAGCGGCCTGGTTTGGTTCTCTGCCAGTGGTGCCTGAAGGATGTAAAGCCAGCCCGCTGCTGGGTGAAAAGGGCTGTGAAACCAACGGTTATAGCTACTTTGACAAAATCGCTTTCTGGAAAACGCCAATTGCGGAAGGCGGCAAATTCGTTCCTTACAGTCGCTGGACGCAGGATTACATCGCCATTATGGGCGGTCGTTAATTCCGCTGGGGGTTTTATGACGTACGCAGTAGAGTTTCATAACGTCTCGCGTCTGTACGGGGATGTTCGTGCAGTTGATGGCGTGAGTATTGCGATTAACGACGGGGAGTTTTTCTCAATGCTGGGGCCATCCGGCTCCGGCAAGACCACCTGTCTGCGCCTGATTGCCGGGTTCGAGCAGCTTTCAGGCGGCGCAATCACCATTTTTGGAAAACAGGCCAGCGAATTGCCCCCTTGGGAGCGGGACGTCAATACGGTATTTCAGGACTACGCGCTATTCCCACATATGTCGATCCTCGACAACGTCGCTTACGGGCTGATGGTCAAAGGGATTGATAAAAAACAGCGTCACGCCAAAGCCCGTGAGGCGCTTGATAAAGTTGCACTCGGTTTTGTTCATGAGCGCAAACCGTCACAGCTTTCCGGCGGACAACGTCAGCGCGTGGCGATTGCCAGGGCGCTGGTCAATGAACCGCGCGTTCTGCTGTTGGATGAGCCGCTCGGGGCGTTGGATCTTAAGTTGCGCGAACAGATGCAATTAGAGCTGAAGAAGTTACAGCAATCTCTCGGTATCACCTTCATTTTTGTCACTCACGATCAGGGCGAAGCGCTGTCGATGTCTGACCGTGTGGCGGTGTTTAATAACGGTCGTATCGAACAGGTGGATTCTCCGCGTGAACTGTACATGCGTCCACGGACACCGTTTGTGGCGAGCTTCGTCGGGACGTCCAATGTCTTTGATGCCACGATGTCAGCGAACGTTTGCGGGCTACAGGGAATGTTTTCCCTGCGTCCGGAACACATTCGGTTGAATGATGCCGGGGGAGACGTCCAGGCTCCGGGAGTCATCCAGGCGGTGCAGTACCAGGGCGCGGCGACACGGTTTGAACTGAAACTGGCTGGCGGTGAAAAATTACTGGTGAGCCAGGCGAACCTGACGGGAGAAATGCTGCCGTCAACGCTGTCGCCGGGTCAGCAGGTGATGGCATCGTGGTCACGCGACGTGATGGTGCCGTTGGTTGAGGAGAGGTGAATGGCTATGAACGTCTTACATTCGCCATCGCAACCGACAAATCTGAACAAGATTTCCGGTTTTTTCTGGCGTAATCCGGGGCTGGGGCTGTTTTTACTGCTTCTCGGGCCGCTGATGTGGTTTGGCATCGTCTACTTTGGCTCACTGCTGACGCTGTTGTGGCAAGGTTTTTATACCTTCGACGATTTCACCATGTCGGTCACGCCGGACCTGACGCTGGCGAATCTGCAGGCGCTGTTTAATCCCGCCAACTACGACATCATTTTGCGTACCCTGACGATGGCGATAGCGGTCACCATTGCCAGCGCGATTCTGGCGTTTCCGATGGCGTGGTATATGGCGCGCTATACCAGCGGCAAAATGAAAGCCTTTTTTTACATTGCGGTGATGCTGCCGATGTGGGCCAGTTACATTGTTAAAGCCTACGCGTGGACGTTACTGTTGGCGAAAGACGGTGTGGCGCAGTGGTTTTTAACCCATCTTGGGCTGGAGCCGCTGCTGCTTTCGTTCCTGACGCTACCTGCTGTCGGCGGCAATACGTTGTCGACCTCAGGGTTAGGGCGCTTTCTGGTGTTCGTTTACATCTGGTTGCCGTTTATGATCCTCCCGGTACAGGCCGCTTTGGAGAGGCTTCCGCCGTCACTGTTACAGGCTTCCGCTGATTTGGGCGCGCGCCCGCGTCAAACCTTCCGCTATGTGGTTCTTCCGCTGGCAATACCCGGTATCGCGGCGGGATCTATCTTTACTTTCTCTCTGACGTTGGGCGATTTTATCGTGCCGCAACTGGTGGGACCGCCGGGGTATTTCATCGGCAACATGGTGTATTCGCAACAAGGGGCGATCGGCAATATGCCGATGGCGGCGGCATTTACTCTGGTGCCGATTGTGTTAATCGCACTGTATCTGGCGTTCGTGAAGCGTCTGGGAGCTTTCGATGCACTCTGAACGCGCACCCTGGTTACTCAAACTGGCGGCATGGGGCGGGGTTATTTTCCTGCACTTTCCCATCCTCATCATCGCCACCTATGCTTTTAATACTGAGGAGGCTGCTTTTAGTTTTCCACCGCAGGGGTTGACGCTGAAGTGGTTTAGCGTTGCGGCGCAGCGTAGCGATATCCTGGAGTCTGTGACGTTGTCACTTAAAATCGCTGCATTGTCGACGGCTATTGCTCTCGTTCTGGGGACGCTGGCCGCTGCCGCGCTGTGGCGCAGGGACTTTTTTGGCAAGAGTGCAATATCGCTGTTGCTGCTGTTGCCAATCGCGTTACCGGGGATCATCACCGGTCTGGCGCTGTTGACGGCGTTTAAAACCATCAACCTGGAACCGGGTTTTCTCACGATCGTGGTGGGGCATGCGACGTTTTGCGTGGTGGTGGTGTTTAACAACGTTGTGGCGCGTTTTCGCCGTACCTCATGGAGTCTGGTTGAAGCGTCTATGGATCTTGGCGCCAACGGCTGGCAAACCTTTCGTTACGTGGTGCTGCCGAACCTGGCATCAGCACTGCTGGCGGGCGGAATGCTGGCGTTTGCCTTGTCATTTGATGAAATCATCGTGACAACGTTCACCGCCGGACATGAAAGAACACTTCCTTTGTGGCTGCTCAATCAACTGGGTCGTCCACGGGATGTGCCTGTCACCAACGTTGTGGCATTGCTGGTAATGCTGGTGACTACACTGCCAATTTTAGGGGCCTGGTGGCTAACGCGTGAAGGCGACACTCTCGCCGGAAACGGTAAATAAACGACGATATGGGAAATTGCTATGCAACATCAATTACTGATTAATGGCGAGCTGGTCAACGGTGAAGGTGAAAAGCAGCCAGTCTATAACCCTGCAACTGGTGAATGCATTCTGGAGATTGCCGAGGCCTCAGCCACGCAGGTTGATGCCGCGGTCCGTGCGGCCGACAGTGCCTTTGCCAGTTGGGGACAAACCACACCGAAAGTACGTTCCGAGTTACTGCTGAAACTGGCGGATGCTATCGCGGATAACGCGCAAACCTTCGCTGAGCTGGAATCGCTCAACTGCGGTAAGCCGCTGCACTGTGTGCTCAACGATGAAATTCCGGCCATCGTCGATGTTTTCCGCTTCTTCGCCGGGGCGGCCCGCACCCTGCAAGGACAGGCCGCCGGAGAGTATCTGGAAGGGCATACGTCAATGATTCGCCGGGATCCGCTGGGCGTGGTCGCCTCTATTGCCCCGTGGAACTATCCGCTGATGATGGCGGCGTGGAAACTGGCTCCGGCGCTGGCGGCGGGGAACTGCGTGGTGATTAAACCGTCGGAAATTACCCCATTGACGGCGCTTAAACTGGCCGAGTTTGCCAAAGATATTTATCCGGCAGGCGTTGTCAACGTGCTGTTTGGCCGTGGAAAAACCGTGGGCGATCCGCTGACCGGACATGAAAAGGTCCGCATGGTTTCATTGACCGGCTCTATTGCCACCGGCGAACACATTATCCAGCATACCGCGTCTTCAATTAAGCGCACACATATGGAACTGGGCGGCAAAGCCCCGGTCATCATTTTTGATGATGCGGATCTGGATGCGGTAGTGAGCGGCGTGCGAACCTTTGGTTATTACAACGCCGGACAAGACTGTACCGCCGCTTGTCGAATCTATGCCCAGAAAGGCATTTATGACGCGTTGGTTGAGAAACTTGGCGCGGCGGTTGCCAGCCTGAAAATTGGCGCGCCGAACGACGAATCGACGGAGCTGGGACCGGTAAGTTCGCAGGCACATCTTGATCGCGTGGCCAAAGCGGTCGATGAGGCCAAAGCCCTGGGGCATATCAAGGTTATCACCGGTGGTAAAAAAGTGGACGGCGCAGGCTACTACTTTGCCCCAACGCTGCTGGCCGGGGCGAAGCAAGAAGATGCCATCGTGCAGCGGGAAGTTTTTGGCCCGGTGGTCAGCGTGACCGTATTTGATGATGAAGACCAGGTACTGGCGTGGGCGAATGATTCGAAATACGGACTGGCATCTTCTGTCTGGACCCGGGACGTCGGCCGCGCGCATCGGTTCAGTGCTCGTCTGCAATATGGTTGCACCTGGGTCAATACCCACTTCACGCTGGTCAGCGAGATGCCGCACGGTGGGCAAAAACAGTCTGGTTATGGCAAAGATATGTCGGTGTACGGGCTCGAGGATTACACGATTGTTCGCCATGTCATGATCAAGCACTAACACTCTGTTAAGTTGCCGCGATAGATGTGAATATATCGTGGCAACTTTTTTTGTTAGGAGACTGTAGGGTACTATTTAATCATTATGTCCATCATTTATTATAATTGAACTAGTTCTTAAGTTATTCGTCAAAGGGGTGGATATCACCCCAAATGATATTAATTTAATGGTACTGACATTTTTTTATTAAGTGAAGGGTCTGGCTTAACCTCAATGTAAATATCATTTTTTATTAAGTCATGTTTTTTCAAAGCCTTGCTAATAAACGGGCCTTCATACAATGGGAATGGCCAGTTATCATTGTCATCTCCTTTGGGAACAGCCAAAATAAGATTTTTTTGATTGTTTTTTTCTGCTTCAACAACTTTGTCTATAATGTATTGACTTACTGTAATCCCTTCTTTGTAATTTAAGTTAAGATTGATGGACTCTTGAAGGGTTGAATCCTTAGTAACATTAAAATATACCATCAAGCAAACTACAATAGTGAGAAATAAGTTAGTTCCTTTACTTGTTTTTCTTGATAGAAAATCAATAGAAATTAGCACGCAAACCAAGCAAAAAAGAAATATCCCCCACATTACTACTGGTCTTGCGGCATAATAACTACCAGCCCTTGAGCACAGAAGAATTAATGCAACCAAAGTAAGTATGCCAGATAGAAAACATATAAAGAATGTTTTTGCATTATTTTTATTGGTGCTATTTATGCATATATATGTAGATATTGCCAGCCCAGCCAAAATCAAAAAAGATCCGCTGTAAATGAAAATTGGTTGCACTTGTGATAAAAGATCATTAAAAATCTTTACAGAACCTTCAATGTCAAGAGAACCAGTCCCAAGACTGCTTGCCCTTCCACCATTTGCTTCAAATACGACAGCGATAAGCCATATTAAAATTATTAATATATGCAGTGGACATTTTTGGATTGTTTTTTTTATAGAAAAACTGTTTTCGATGAAAGCGAATAACAATAAGACCCCACATGTGACCGCTATAATAACGTTAGCAAATAAACTTGAGAAGATAGCGATATATGAAATTAAAAATATTATTAAACAAAATGCAAAACCATTTTTTTTAAAATCGACAATTGAAAGCATGTCTTTTTTTCTTATAATGTAGATTGCTAATATTGAGTTAATAAGAGCGGGTGCTATGTAATGATAAAAACATGTTATATTAACTTCCCATAGCATATATAAACTCTTATGATTTCCCGCCTCATTGAACAAGAAAAAAATCAGAGAATATGCAAGGATAGTTAAGATAAAAGCTCGATAAAAATTAGCTTTCAACCCGATTTTAAGTAGCAAAAGTAACTGATGACAAAAGAATGTTAGCAATAAAGAAATGAAAATTGCTGTAATGATGGAAAACGATTCAAGAAACCCAAAACCAAGTGGCATAATCAACGTTGTTGATAACGTGGCGAACAAAGGATACCCAACCTCAGGCATTACCTTTATCGGATTTGCTATACCCCATTGAGGATAAAGTCCTCTGGAGACAGTTAGATTACCCCAGTCATCACCAGATATAATGACCGTAGGGTGTAAATGCAGAAAGAAAAAAAGTGACATTGCTGTAAGAAGCAATAGCAAAATGGGTGTTAATTTTCTGCTATTTTTTTCAGTAATCATTTCCAAGTACCTTTATAGTTAGTTTTTTTTATTATATATTTTGGCCTGTGCTTAGTTTCAATATAAATACGACCTATATATTCGCCAAGCACTCCAATTCCGATTAATTGCACCCCACCAAGGAAAAGTATTGAGACAAGGAGGGATGGGTAGCCACGTACAGAATTTCCGAAAGCGAGCGTATCTATAATCATCCATGCTCCATATAGAAACGCGATTCCTGCTACGAAAAGACCGATATAGGTCCACACACGTAAAGGGAATGTCGAAAAGCTGGTTATACCTTCCAGAGCCAGGTTCCAAAGCTTCCAGCCGTTAAATTTTGAACTTCCAGCGATGCGAGAAGCGCGGGCATACTCAACGACATCTGTTTTACCGCCTACCCAGCTTAGAACTCCCTTCATGAACAGATTACGCTCCGGCATTAACTTAATGTTATCGACGACTTCACGAGACATTAGTCGAAAATCGCCAACATTCTCTTCAATTTGCGGATTGCTAATTTTATTGTGTAATTTATAGAACCACTCAGCTGATTTTCGCTTAAGCCTGCTGTCTGATGAACGGTCGGATCGCTTTGCAAGGACCATATCTGCGCCAGCCTGCCATTTTTCAATCAACTCTGGAATAACGTCAATCGGGTCCTGAAGGTCAACATCTATAGGAATGACAGCATCGCCGGTGGAATAGTCAAGACCAGCAAACAGAGCGGACTCTTTCCCGAAGTTACGAGTGAACGATAATGGAATGACAAGTGGATCGGCCACAGAAAGCGCATAAATTATGGACTCTGTAGCATCTTTACTGCCGTCGTTAATAAAGACGATTTCGACATCATACTGCTTTAGCGAGTCAACTTCCCGTACCGCTTTATAAAAAATCGGGATTGCGTCTTCTTCATTAAAGACCGGAACGACCAGTGAAATCTTCATTTCGCATCCCTAAAGACAATGAATTTTGAGTATATAAAACCAGCAATCAGACTGAAGGCAGAGAATGCAACAAGGGTCACAACAGCTGGTGCGCCAAGAGCATCGGCTATATGGCCTGTCAGTGCTGCCATAAATCCCATAAATAATACGAACGCAATATAGCGTCCTGATGTTGCATGAGATTTAAAGGTCCATTTTGCGTTGACGAAGAAACTGAACGTAACCGCAACACAGAATGCAACTACGTTAGAGACGGCCTGGCTTGCCCCGAAAAAGTGAAGCAGCACACCAAAAACGAGCCAATGTAGTGCCGTATTGATTACACCAACTGAAACATATCGACTAAATAACTTTAACATTATAGAAATCGGTAAATTCTGAAAGGTCAGGAGTTTAGCATTTACCGATAGTTAGATCGACCCTCAATAACTATTTATACCGGTGATCATTGAAGATGCTGGATTTTTCAGCCACTGGAGATCATGCTGCCCACCATGAGAATCTTCATCACCAACCAACAAAAGCGGAACTTGTACGCCTCCATGACTCCAGTCGTGACAAGCGGGTTTGTGATCGCATTAAAGCTATTCTTCTGGCTTCTGAAGGCTGGAGTTCGGCCATGATTGCCCAGGCTTTGCGTCTGCATCTGACAACTGTTGGCCACCATATCAGCGAGTTCCTGAACAAAGGCAAGCTGAAGCCCCAAAATGGTGGCTCAGACAGTAAGCGCAGTGCTGAACAAACCGCTTTGTTAATCAGCCAGTTATCCTGGAATGAACAAGTAACTGCATCGTAACGGCTTCACCTACAAAAGACCGCCAGACATCCCCCATAAATTCAATGAAGAGGAAAAAGGCAATTCATTGAATATTATGACGAAATTAAAACAACTGCGGGTGATAAACCGGTTCTTTATATTGATGCAGTCCATCCGACGCAGGCCACTAAAATCAGCTATGGCTGGATACGTAAAGGCCAGAAAAAAGCGGTGGAAACAACGGGTAGCCGTACATGATTGAATATCATGGGGGCGCTGAATCTGAAAGCGCTGGCTTCTCCGTTAATCTGTGAATATAAAACCATTAATGAATATAATGTATCATTTTTTCAATGAGATACGTAAGGTGCATCCTGATTATAACCAGAAAATCCATGTCATCCTGGATGTGGCAGGTTACCACCGTTCACAGTTAGTGAAAGACTGGGCAAAGGTGGTAAATATCAGGCTGCATTACCTTCCCCCTTCCAGCCCAAATCTGAATCCGATAGAGCGAATGTGGAAGTTAATGAACGAACATGCCCGGAATAATCGCTACTTCAGCAGTACGCTAGAGCTCAGGGACGCAATATCTGTCTTATTTAACCAGACGCTGCCGGATATAGCAGACTCACTGACATTCCGAATTAACGATCGCTTTCAGGTACTCAAACCCGCATCTTGAGGTTTATTGGGTATATACTGTCTATATATCGTTGCATATGAGAGTAGGGGGTTTTGCGCATTGATTTTCGCAGTCCGCGTGAGCTTGACATGTGAGTTGACCGATAGTGAACACTTGCAGAATAAAAAATTTGGTAAGATGCCTTGGATCTTTGACTGTAACAATCAAGCACTGTGTCAGTGCTTGCTCTTAAGCCTCCCAGACACGAAACGTAAAAGAGGCACGGATAGCTAAAAATTAGCAAACGGGTCTCTATACTATTCGCGCCACTGGCCTCGTCGCCATCGGACGGCGGTAAGTTGGAAATATCCGCGAGGTCAGGCTAATTGATACGACAAAGCCCCAGCTTAACGCCGGGGCTTTGTGCTTTCAGGTATACCGTCCAGTTATCAGCGGCGGTAGCTGCAAAGCCAGGCAAGTAGCGCACAGACGCTCAGCACCAGCCCCAGTTGTTGCACCATGCCAGCCAATCCCAGCATCATTCCCAGCAACAGGTAATAGCTTAACCCGAACAAAGCACCAGCGGCCCCGGCTTGTTCACGATAGCGACGCAGTGCCTGGCTCAATACATTGGGAATGGCGATACCATAGGCCAGTACCACCCCAAACACCGGTATCAGGATCCATGCAGTATGCTGTAGCCACCACGCCGCCAGACCTGAGAACATGGCCAGCACACAGGCATGACGTACCAGCTGTTGCGGCGTCAGACCTGTCGTTAACAGACGCCGATTCAACAGGCTTCCCGACAGCGAAGCAAGCGCAAGTAACACTCCCGTCCAGCCAAAGGCTCTGGAACTCCATCCCAACTGTCTGAAAAGAAATGGCGCCAGACTGTAATAGCTAAACAGCATGGTATTTAACAGGGCGATCAGCATAGCATTTTTCCACAGCTCATCGTCCCGTGCCATGCGGAGAAGGAGCACAGCCATCCGCGGGCGGATCGTATTCTCCGGCCTTGTTTCCGGCAAACGGGTTGCTGTCAGTATGAGCAGTAATATCGCCAGCAAAACAAGAGCAACGAATACACCGATATGACCATACAGGCACACCAGCCAACCTCCGCTTAGCAGGCCGAAAACCGGACTCAGGGCCAGCGCGGCGCCCATCACAGAAAAGACGCGGGATAGCGTGGTTGATTCATAACAGTCCCTCAATATGGTTTGTACCACGACTGACCCGGCAGCCGCTCCGATGGCTGACACCATCCGCGCCAGCAGCAACACGTTGAAATTATTGGCAACAATGGCCAATGCACAACCTGTGCCGTAGCAGATTAGTCCTGCCAGCATCGCCCGCCGTCGTCCGATACTGTCGCTCAGCCAGCCCCACATCGCCACACCGACGGCGAAGGCCACAAAGTAAACGGAGAGTGTTTGAGCTGCACGTTCACTGCTTATGTGAAAAGCGGTAGCGATACCTGGCAATGCCGGGCTGTAAATGGTTTCCACCAGTTGCGGAAACATTATCAGCAGAGTGAGCAGCCAAAGCGGCGGACGACGAAGAATATTCATAGCAATATCCGAAGAGACCGAAAACAGGCGGGAATTATTGCTGAAAGGGGTATGTCTTATTACTATTATCAGGACTTTATATATCAAATATCGGACAGATAATGAAAATTGCCCCCGATGAAATTTTCGATGCGGATAGCTTTGATAACCCGGTAATTGGGATTGCCGCCGATATGGGCGTACACGATTCCGGACGCCATAGCCACCTTCGTCATCAACTCCTTTTTTCGGCGGCGGGGAGCATCACGATTGAACTGGAGCAGGCCCTGTGCCTGCTGCCGCCACGGCGTGCGGTCTGGATCCCGGCCGGTACGGTTCATCGCGCCATCATGCGTGGCGTAATGGCTTATCGTTCTTTGTACTTTTCAACCTCGCTGCCGTTATCCGATCTGCCAATGCATATCGTCGAGGTTAATCCACTTTTTTTCGAAGTCATAGAACGCATGGCCTTTTGGTCATGGGATATGCCTGCGGTGCAACAGGCCAGCCTCATCACCGTTTTTTGTGAGGAATTGCGGGCCGCGCGTAGTGAAAACTGGACATTACAATTTCCCTCAGATCCACGGCTGGACGTATGGCTTGAGCAATTGCGCATGGGGGCGTTGCCACCGCGACTGAATCAGTTGTCACAACGGGTTGGGGCGTGTGAGAAGACCATCAGTCGGATCTTCATCAGAGATACCGGGATGAATTATCAGCACTGGCGGCAGCAATTTAGACTGTTAAAAGCCATGGAAATGCTGGCTGACGGGAGTCCTGGTAGTCAGGTGGCGCAACATCTGGAATTTGTCAGTGACAGTGCTTTTATTGCATTTTTCCGTCAGCATACCGGCACCACGCCAGCCCGCTTTACAGGCAAATAATGCCGCAGAAGGATTAGGGATATTACATCCTAAGGATGATTTACCGGATGAAGGCAGAGTGGGAAGATCGTTGGCTAATGGCAGAGAGAAAACCCTCTCTGCCAGTGGACGCTGCAATTAATTCAGAAGAGTCACATCAAGCAAACCAGCCGAACCTTGCGGAAATCAGACTGAAAAGTCCTACAGCAGCAAATATATTTATCAGCACCACAGTTTTACTGGAAACATTCATTTGTGCCACCTTTCGTTTTAACCCCTATGGGTATAGTACGGGTTATAACTATCCGCAATAGTACGAATTCTGAACATAATGAAAACGGGTTGTTTTACCGCCGTTTCTCTTAAAATAATTAATAAAACTTGATGTGAGTCATGAAAAAGAGCATATTGCGCGCGATTTCACCTTCCGGCCAGGATGCCTTACATGTCTCTGTACCAAAAAATGTTGGTCTTTTATGCGGTGATGGCCGCTATCACGGCAATCATCACCTGGTTTCTGTCACGCGAGAAAAAGCGGATTCGTTTTCTCAGCGCGGTATTAGTCGGGGCGACCTGGCCAATGAGCTTTCCCGTCGCGCTGATGTTTTCACTTTTCTGATGAGGCCGTTTCAGCAGGAAAGCAGGTCATCTAAACGTTTTTTGTCGACTTCATTAACATCCTGTGGGTGCTGATATCCCACGTTCTCATTCGCGCGGGTATACAAAGCAACCAGCCAGTCGTAAACATAGCGGCTTGCGCCGTGCGAGGGCTGTTCTTCCAGTTTGGCCAGGCGCGACATCGGTTGTTGCTTTGGCGCGCTGAAAATAGCCGCGCCTTTTTGGATCCTGCTGGCAGGGCGCTGTTCCTCAGCAACGTTGGTAAATCCAAGCCAGGTAATAAAATCCCCAATATCGGCATGTAGCTGCGCTGCACAGACGTTTTCGCGCTGCATCATGCGCTGTAAGCGTTGCGGCATCTCCAGGCGATAACTGGTGGTCACAAGAATGTCAGCCACCTGCCTTAGCGTACGAGGATCGAGACCTAAACGGCGCGCATTATTTTCATCGCGACACCACTGACGTACGTGATTAACCCACATTTTGTGTGCCAGATAACCAGTTTCTTTGCTTTCCGGCGAGTGCGGTATGTCACGCACTTCAGCAAACAGGTCGATCTCTTCATTAAATAGCCCGTTCACCTGTTCCTCGCGCGGCTGATGAACACGCAGCAGCGACTCAAAGAGGCGCATTGGCGGCAGTAACCCCTCCAGTAGCTCGCCATGTTTTGCCGCCTGGGATTGTAACTGGCGGATCACCGACTCGCTGCTACCTGACTCATCAGCGCGGGTGTTAATCCAACTCATCAGCGTTTCGCGGATGCGCTGTTGGTGTTGTTCGCGCAGAGAGGTCAGCCTGGCCTGACGCTGTTGTGGTGAAGTCGCCTGAGTCAGCCATTCGACAAGGCGTTGTAAGCTGTGGTTATCCAGCGCCTGCAGCGTACCCCAGTGCAGTCCCGGTTTGCCCATTAATTGCTGTACGGACTCATCCAGGTTTTGCTGGGTGCTAAAACGCGCATCCTGTGGGGTGATGGCCCAGACTACGCCCGGTAATGCGGCGTCATGTAGGGGTTGCGTATCGTTGACCCAGCCCAGCAGCTTGCGGGTAATGGCTGGCGTCTGGGCGCGGGTAGATACCGCATTGCAGATTAAGAGCACATCCGGTTGCAGTTGCTGGCGATAATGCTCCAGCATCCAGCCTAATTTTGCTTGCCACAGCGGATGGGGATGAGCATCCAGGGCGAGAGGGATATCGAGCAGATCGACATTCTCCAGTACAGCATCTTCCACCGTCAGGATCAGCTCGCGCGTCAACAGCGCTAGTGATGCCTGTGAGAGACTGACCGCATTGAGCAACTGATGGTTTTCAATTGGATGAACAACCACATCACTTTGCGCCTCACTCCCGTGCAATGCCACCTGAGTGAGAAAACTCTCAGCAGGTAAACCAAAATGGTCAACCAACAGGCTCAGCGGAGCCGCCAGTTCTTGCGCGTTCCCGGTTTGTTGCAGCGTATGCGCCAGCGCCAGCCACTGCTGCGTTAGCTCTGGTTGTTCTCCCCACAATAATGCCCAGGCGTTTGCCCGGGTCGTCAGATCCAGAGTGGGGAGAAGCGTAGCAAACTGATGCCATAGCGCATCGTCAATTTGCTGCTGATTAGCCGGTACGCAGGAGCGCCAGAAACGACCGATTGCCGCGACATCCTGAGCCGTGATGCCTTGCACCGGATGACGCTGACGCAGGGTTTGCCATTTTTCCAGGCGCGCCTCAATAATCGATTTCTCAACCTGGCGGTTGTCCGGAAGCGCACAGAACTGTGTGATAAACAGCTGTACCAGTTCGGCTTCACTGAGTAAGCGTAAGCGCAGCGGCCATTCGCTATTGAGCGGATTATCTTCACGTGTAAAGCGAATCGCCATATTGGTCGGTGCATGCCCCGGATTAATATGCGAAAAATAATCAAAACTGCGATCCGGTGTCACGATGTTCACTTTGCCATTGGCATTGCTGCACAATGCCGCGAGCAGATGCGCTTTCGCTGATTGTGAGTGCCCATATAACCCAACACAGCCTCGTGCTGAAAAGGTCGCTGTCAGCGCAGATTCATTAACCGCGGCTAACGTAAGTTGTGTCAGCAGGGCATCCGCCTCATCATCAAGACGTACGGAACGCTGGCGGGTCTCTGTTACCCACTCGATGACGGCCTGCGCGGTGTTTAACATCTTACTCATTTCAGGTACACGCTCCCGCTATCAATCCAGTAATGGCTACCGCTATGGCGACGATCCGCCAGCGTATTCAATTTTAACGTTAAGGCATTGGCGGCAACGGGGGTGCCATCCTGTAACCAGGCATCGCTGAGTACGAAGCATTCCGGGCCGCTCTCTTTGCTGCCGCCGCGTAACTGCAGCCGTACATTTAACACGCCATCTCCGGCGATACTTTTTGCCAGTTCGGCAGAATTTATGCTCAGCGTATACAGCGGCGTGGCAGGCCAGCGGCTGTTTGCCAATTGGCGGAAGCCTAACGTTACATTGCCGCGCAGCGGGAAGTGCAAACGGGTATCCAGCTTCGCGCCGGGTTTATCCAGATCGATATCGTGATACCAGATGTTCTCATCGCGTAGCGTGTTGACCGTATTATCCAGCACGCCAAGATAACGTACGGTCGAGTAAGCGCCGATATCGGCAGCTTTAAAATTGAAGCGCGGTAAACGCAGATCCAGCGCCAGGCTGCATAGCATTGCACCGACTGCTGCGGTGGATTTGGGGTTGCCAATCCGCCCTTGCTGACTGAACGGATACCACTCGTGCACCCGATAGTTATCCATCCAGATCATACGATTAACCGGAACGGGTTGAAGATGGCGGATCAACGCCTGTACGCCCGGTAAACAAGCGGGTCTGCCGGTCACTAATAAAATATCGCAACGATAATGTGAAATAGCCTCACAAACCGCGTGCAGCGGCGAGGTCAGGGTAAATTGCCCCGCCAGTAACGCTTCTTGTAACTGCCTGAACTGCACCTGTAACGGCACGCTCAAAACATCAAACGCTGGCGAACCAGACGGCAACGCATGATCGATAGCCTGTTGGATATAGTTCATCACGTTACGCGTGGGTTGCTGGCTGAGCAGCTCGCCAAAGGTGGCATGCAGTCCGGCTACCGGATCGTTAATATCGCTTTGTTCCCAGGCGGAGAGTACCGCATGACCGAGCGGCATAAAGAGTTGTAATGCCGTTTGCTGACGAAGGATCGCCTGAGTATCGATGCGCCCGGAATCGCCAAACAGCGTAGCCAGTAATGCGGCGGCGTCGGTCACGCCAGCCTGCTGCAAGCGGGTTTGCAGGGCAGGTAGAACGCAACGCTGAATCACGTCCAGCAGCATGTCATCGCCCGCAACCTTAAAGCCTTCGCGAAACAGCAAATGCGGGGTGATCTTGACGTTCGCGCCAACGCCGTCATCAAGCTGGTAATGGACGACGGCCATATCCGTGGTCCCACCGCCAATATCGATGGATGCCACGCGCAGTGCACGGCCTTTAATCTCACCAGGTTCCGGCAGACGGTCCGGACGGGCAAGGGCATTAAAAAACGATTCCGTGTGACCATCGTAGTGGGAAATCGCCTCGTTATACAGCCACACCAACTGACCGCAGCTGGCTTCATCCCACTCCATCTGGATCTCAGGGACGGGAACCACGCTCTTTTCCTGCTGCTTACGGGTGGTGAAGTCTTCATCCTGCGGGTGCCAGCCCATTGCTTTCCAGACCAGTGCAATGGCTTCAAACATACGCAGGCGGAAAATCTCGCGCTCCTGTTTTGGCATCGCTGAGGGTAGGGTCAGGATCAATGTGCGCAACTGGCGAGGAGAGGCCGGGAAACCAAGGCGCAAACGCGTCGCCACGCTGTTAATTTGACCCAGCGCCTGAGCCAGGATCTCACACAGCATATGCGTCATCAACGTGCTGCGGCTGTATTGCGGTGAGAACACCGGCAGACGGTCATCCTGCGGCAGGCTGAACAGCGGTTGTCCGTCATCATTCATGAGATTCATCAGCGGGAAGGCGGTAGCCAGCGGTTCGCGCTGGGTTTTGCCATTCATCTGGCTAAAGCGCCAGTCATGGAGCACCGGCGTTTCATCCCACAGATAACGGCGCGGGCTGGAGATCCCGCTGCTGCCTTCCGTACCCATACGTTGCATCGCCAGCTTTCGGGCTTCATCGCCCACGCGAACAATCGACGGCCAGATAAAGGCGTCATCACGACCGCTCTCAACGGAAAAGTGCTGTTTACCGAACCGCGCTTCGGAAAACTCCAGTCGGCTGGTGAATAGCGGATCGTTAAGAAACTGCGGCTCGCTTAATGACCGCACCTGTAATTCAGCGGTCTGGCGCAGTCCATCATTGGCATCGCCGTGATCCTCAATCAGGACGCCGCAGGTATGGGTATTACCAATGTCCAGGATCAGATCGACGGGAATCGCCGGTGTGCTGAGCGTATGTGTGACCAGCTTGACTTCAGGAATAGAAAGCTGTTCGCCTAACAGGGTTAACAAATTTAACCAGTGCGCCTGATATTCAAAATTACGCAGCGCCTGCTGGATCTCATGTTCTGAGCGATTCTCATGCTGCGTGACATGATGCATAAAGGATTCGCGCAGCCAGCCGTCAATCCAGGTCTGGTCGAGGAAATCGGCAATTTCGTTATCATGCCAGGCCAGTGCAAATCGCGTACCGTTAAGCAGGTCATTTTCGTTGGGGGTTAACGCTGCCGGGGCATTTTCAGTGAGCTGGCTGTCCAGCGCCAGGGTAACGCGGTGAGTGTTGCCCGCGCTGTCTGGTTGCGCCAGTTTTCGCACCTGTACACGCGCCCAGTTATCCGGGCCTTCAACAAACGTACGCGGCGGATTAAAGCGCAGGAACGGCAGCGGTAGCCAGATGCCGTCGAGCACGTCCAGAGAATAATGCAGCGTCTGGGTGCTTTCCGGCTTCACCACTTCGGGCTGACCGCCGGTGCTGCCCGGCAAGGTATAGCGTCCCGTTGTCAGATCGAAGTCCAGCCGTAGCAGGGGACCGTTGGCCGTTTTGCGCACAAAGCGGCCATGATGCGCAGATTCCTGCGGCGTCAGGCCAAAATCCAGAAATTGCACACCGCTATTGGCGATGAGCGTCACGCTTTGTTTGTAGTCACACAGATTCACCAACATAAAATCAGGCACCTATCTTTTTGATCGTCAGAGGGATTTCCGCGTGATCGTCATATCGTGCGGTGCAGGTGGCGACGTCATTGGTTCCCGCTTTGCAGGTAATTTCAGGCATCGGATAACGTGATCCGTCCGTGCAACGGGCATTGCCGCGACTCTTAATCATTAATTCGCCAGTCTGATGCAAACCAGAGAAAATCTCGGCACGACAAACAATATTGTCGCCATGAACAACGCGTGCAGTGCCTTTATTCGTCTGGATCTGATAACGCAGCGACGGCGCTTTGCCGCTGACCGGATCTTTCACGTCGACCATGACGCGCCAGTTACCGTTGAGGAAACGCGTCGTTCCTGCCTTCATCTGGCTGGCATCCATGACCAGCGCATCTTTGGGAATAGCGGCAATCACTACCGGTCCTGCGTCAGGTTTCTCTTTTTTCGCTACCGGAATGACTTCAGCCCGATGCAAAGGTAGTGCGGAGTTCAGTTCCGGTAACGGCGTCATGTCTGCTTTAGCCACTGCAATGGGGGCAACTGAGGGGGTAGGGATAACGGCTTGTTGTTTCCATAACAACGGTCCGACAATGGCTGCGATAATGACGGCGGCAACGGGTAGACTCCACAGCGGCAGGCGACGTGCGGGCTTCACCTGTACCGGTGGCGGTGTGACTTCCGGTTCGTTGATCATGGCCAACGGTTGTGGTTCGGGTTCAACCGGTTTTGGCGGTTCAACGACCGGCATCAGTAAAGGGGCATCGGCCTCAGTGAAGGTGATTTCAGGTGAAGTCTCTTCTTCCGGGTCAGGCTCTGTCACAGTGACAACCGGTGGTATATCGGCAAGGCGCAGGCAATCGAGCACATCGTCGCGGGGATTTTCATTCAGATTGACGAAGCCCCAGAACGTAATAACGGGTTTACCATCAACCAGAAACACGTGATTCTCGCCAGGAAACTGGATGGCTTTTTCGAGCAATGAACCAAACAGTTGGAGGGCGGTTTTCCCCGATTGCAGGCTTTTACGGCTCAGGGCCGCCGCATTTTCCAGCGTGCTCTCCAGATAGCGCAGCGCACGAAAACGTGCCTCTTCATCAGCGGCTTTCCACGCAATGACTTTTCCTTCAACCGGAGAATACCAGTCAACCCGATCGCCGTTGTCGTTAATTTGTGGGATCGCCAGACAATCCACCATCGCCTGCTGTTTACGCAAGCGAAGCGTTTCACGAATTTGCAGTGCTGAATCAAACACGGCCTGACCACCGCCACCTACGGCCTGATAGTCATCCAAATTGCCGCTGCGCAAGAGAGTTTTTGCCACGTTGTTACCCCTTAGACTTCTTCACACATCTACTTTACGGTTTATAAAAACGAGCAAACGACGGAAGAGAGGCAAAAAGGGGCGAATTTTCATGGCATAGAGTGCCGGGAAAAATCTTGACGTTTTGAAAAAGACTTAATGGAAATTAATTCGCTTGTGGTGATGAATAATTCAGCGAAAACCACCGGATTAGAATAACCTGATAGTGATTTGTTATTGGTCAGTTTTTGTCAGCTATGCTCTGATATTCCGGTTAATAATAAAATAAGAAGGCTTATAACCATGATTGCAAGGAAAACGTTACTCGCGCTGGCGCTCAGCGCCGCCTTACCCTCAGGCGCTGCGTTCGCGGCCAGCACTGACACCATCATCTACTGCTCAGAAGCGTCGCCGGAGTCATTTAACCCGCAAATCGCCAGTTCCGGTCCGTCGTTTGTGGCAAGTTCACAGGTGCTCTACAACCGACTCATTAACTTTGATCCGGTAAAGAATACCCCAATACCGTCTTTGGCAACGGACTGGACAATTTCTCCCGATGGGAAGACTTACACGTTTACCCTGCGCCAGGGGGTGAAATTCAACAGTAATAAATTCTTTAAACCTACCCGCGACTTCAACGCCGATGACGTGGTTTTCTCGGTATTGCGCCAGAAAGATGCCGATCATCCGTACCACAAAGTTTCTCAGGGCAGCTACGAATACTTTAACGATGTCGGTCTGGATAAACTGATCAAAGAAGTGAAGAAGGTGGATGATTATCACGTTCAGTTTGTGCTGAATGAACCTAACGCCGCGTTTCTTGCCGACTGGGGGATGGATTTCGCTTCCATTCTTTCTGCGGAATATGCTGACGCGATGCTGCAAAAAGGCACCCCGGAAAACGTTGATAATTGGCCGATTGGCACCGGGCCATATGTGTTGCAGCAGTACAAACAGGATTCCCAAATCCGTTATCTGGCCAACCCGAACTACTGGGATGGCGCCGTCCCGACGAAGCACCTGATATTCTCGATCACACCAAATGTACAGACCAGACTGGCAAAACTGCAAACTAACGAATGCCAGATTATCCCGGCGCCTGCGCCAATCCAGTTTGACGAGATCAACAAGAATAAAGATTTGACGCTGCATTCGGTTGAAGCGCTGAACGTCGGGTATCTGGCGTTTAATACCGAGAAAAAACCGTTTGATAACGTGCTGGTACGTCAGGCGTTGAACTACGCGACCGATAAAAAAGCCATTATTAACGCCGTCTTTTTAGGTTCCGGTACGGTGGCAAAATCGCCGATTCTACCGAATATGATGGGGTTCAATAACGATCTAAAAGATTACGCTTACGACCCGCAAAAAGCGAAAGATCTGCTGAAACAGGCTGGGCTGGAAAACGGATTTGAAGCGACGCTGTGGTCAATGCCGGTTCAGCGTCCATACAACCCGAACTCCCGACGTATTGCCGAGATGATCCAGAGCGATTGGGCAAAAGTCGGCGTAAAGGCAAAAATAGTGTCATACGAGTGGGGCGAATATCTCTCCGGAATGCGCAAAGGCGAGCATGACACCGCGCTGTTCGGCTGGATGTCAGACAACGGCGATCCGGATAATTTCGCTGATGTACTGTTGGGCTGCGACAGCATTAAAACCGGATCTAACGCCGCGCGTTGGTGCGATAAAGAGTATAATTCTCTGGTTCAAAAGGCGAAACTGGTGAGCAAACCTGAAGAACGCGCCGCGCTGTACCAGCAGTCGCAAGAGATTTTCTACCAGCAGGCTCCGTGGATAGCCCTGGCAAATGGCAAAACGTTCTATGCCACGCGTAGCAACGTCAGCGGATACAGCGTCAGCCTGATGGGCAGTGATTTTTCAAAAGCAAAATTAAATTAAAGAGTTAAGGAGAGGTTATGTCGCATCTGGATGAGGTCAGCGCACGTGTTGATGCCGCCATTGAAGAGAGCGTCATTACGCATATGAATGAATTGCTGATTGAACTCAGCGATGATGCCGCGCTGAGCCGGGAAGATCGTTACACCCAGCAACAGCGTTTGCGTACGGCTATCGCACATCATGGTCGTCAGCATAAAGAGGATATGGAAGCCCGTCGCGAACAGTTGACCAAAGGCGGCACAATCCTTTAATTCGTTATTACTGTTATCCGGCCTGTATGTTCAGGCTGGGTAAATTCCGTAGGTCTGATAAGCGAAGCGCCATCCAGCAGTTAAAAAGAGCGTCTCGCGACCAGCCAGGCCCCGACGACCAGCAGCACCGCGCCGCAAACAGGCCCCACCAGCGCACGGAGCGGTACGCCATGACTGCGCAGAATATCTAGCACCAGTCCGCCAATTAACTGGCTGGCGACCAGTACCGCAATCGTGGTGGCAGCCCCCACATTTTGATAGCCGCTGATACTGGCAAAAACAAAAAAAGACCCCAGCAAACCGGGGATCAGCGTCCACCAGCGCACGCTGGTGATCAGTTCGCCAAACCCCGCGGCGCCTTGCTTGAACCACAGAATGCTGACAAACAGTACAATCCCAACCAGTGAGTTCAGCAGCATGGCAATCAGGATCGTCGAGGAGGTCTGCGTGATACGCACCATTAAGGTGTTTTGCACCACCAGACCAATACCTGCGGCAATCAGAAAGGAGAGGGTCAGCGTCTGGTTCATCTGCCGGCATCCGGATCGCGACGATCGTCTAACTGCAGTTGCATAAAGGTCAGATCCAACCAGCGACCAAATTTGGTGCCAACCTGCGGCATTTGTGCCGTGATGTTAAATCCCAGCGTACTGTGCAGATGCAGCGACGCCTGATTCTGAGACTCAATCCCCGCCACCATTACATGTTTTCCGCACACCCGCGCTTCTTCTATCAGTCGGCTGAGCAGCGCTCGTCCCAGGCCCTTGCCCTGATGCTCAGGATGGACATACACCGAATGCTCAACGGTATGACGAAATCCGTCAAAGTTACGCCAGTCGCCGAACGAAGCATATCCAGTGACTACGCCGTTTTCTTCACTTACCAGCACGGGATAGCCCATCAACTGGCGGGCTTCGAACCAGGCGATACGGTTTTCGGCATCGACCGTTTGATCGTTCCAGATAGCCGCCGTATGCAGTACCGCGTGGTTATAAATTTCAGCAATAGCGGCGCAGTCTGCTTTGCTGGCAAATCGAATTGACATGTTGAACCTCAGAGATTGTTCACTATAGTATTACAATATGAATACTATTGAAGACAGCATAAATCAACGGATCGGTGCAAGAATTCGCCTTGAACGAGAATCTCGCGGCTGGTCTCTGACGGAACTCGCCGAGCGTGCAGGCGTGTCGCGGGCAATGATCCATAAAATAGAGCGTGGTGAGAGTAGCCCCACGGCCACGCTGCTGGGCAGGCTCTCCGGGGCGTTTGGCATCAGCATGTCGATGCTGATTGCACGAGCCGAAATGCAGGAGGGCAAGCTGCTGCGCCTCGCTGACCAGCCCGTCTGGCACGATCCGCAGAGCCACTATCTGCGACGCCATGTCTCACCGCGCAGCGATCTCCCCATCGACCTGGTACAAATCGAATTGCCCGCCGGAAGCGATATCCCAATGCCAGCATCCTCCTACGTGCAGGCCAGACAGCTTATCTGGCTACAGCAGGGGGAGTTAGTCTTTGTGGAAGGCGATGTGCGTCATGAAATGAAAGCGGGCGATTGTCTGGAACTGGGGCCGCCGAATGACTGTCGGTTTATCAATGAAACCACGCAAACCTGCGTTTATCTGGTTGTGCGATTAAACCATGTCGTGAGCTAAATGCTGGCGCAGGCTGCTACTATTGATGGATTCATGCCAAAAGCAGAGGAGCACATCATGGGTCAACAGACTAATCGTAACCGCCGTTGGGTACTGGCTTCCCGCCCACATGGCGCGCCAATCCCGGATAACTTCCGTCTTGAAGAAGATGAAGTCGCAACGCCGGGAGAAGGTCAGGTTTTGCTGCGCACCGTTTTCCTTTCTCTCGATCCTTACATGCGTGGGCGCATGAGCGATGAACCGTCTTACTCGCCTCCCGTTGAGATTGGCGGTGTGATGGTCGGCGGCACTGTGAGCCGCGTCGTGTCCTCCAACCATCCTGATTACCAGCCTGGCGAATGGGTGCTGAGCTACAGTGGCTGGCAGGACTATGACATTTCGGACGGCAACGGGCTGGTGAAGCTTGGCGATAATCCTGAACATCCCTCCTGGGCGCTGGGTGTTTTGGGGATGCCGGGATTTACCGCCTATATGGGTTTGCTGGACATCGGCCAGCCGAAAGCAGGGGAAACGCTGGTTGTTGCCGCTGCAACTGGCCCGGTGGGCGCAACGGTTGGACAGATTGGTAAGCTCAAAGGGTGTCGGGTGATCGGTGTAGCGGGCGGGGCAGAGAAATGCCGGCATGCTACCGAAGTGCTGGGCTTTGATGTTTGTCTCGATCACCATGCGCACGATTTTGCACAACAACTGGCAAAAGCGTGTCCGCAGGGGATTGATATTTACTACGAGAACGTTGGCGGTAAGGTATTTGACGCTGTGCTGCCGTTACTCAATACCTCGGCGCGCATTCCGCTTTGCGGACTGGTCAGCGGTTATAATGCGACATCGCTTCCGACCGGCCCTGACCGATTACCGTTGCTGATGGCAACCTTACTGAAAAAGCGTATCCGGATGCAGGGTTTTATCATTGGTCAGGATTATGGTCACCGCATTCATGAGTTTCAGCGGGAGATGGGGCGCTGGATTAAAGAGGGTAAAATCCACTACCGTGAGCAGGTCACTGACGGTCTGGAGAATGCGCCGCAGACCTTTATCGGTTTGCTGACCGGTAAAAACTTCGGCAAGGTGGTTATTCGCGTAGCAGACGATGCGTAAAGAGTGCTGGCGGGAGCGATTCCCGCCAGTATCATTCAAAACGCCAGGCCAGATTAATACCCACGCCATAGTTTCGTCCTGGCGCCGGTTCGTAGTATCGGCCATTTGATTCATTCACAATCACCGAACCGACGTAGATCTTATCAAACAGGTTATCCACCCGGCCAAACAGGTCGATCATAAGGTTGCTGTAATAAAATTTATAGCCGGTATTCAGGCCGACTACGCTATATGACGGGGCTTTCGCCGTATTTTCATCATTAGCCATAATGTCACCCATATAACGCACATCTGCTCCCGCATACCAGCCTTCATCAGGCACGTAGCCCAGTGAAGCAAATCCCATGTTTTGCGCTATGCCGGGCAGTCGGTTGCCGTTGCAGTTTTGATCGCCGCAGACATTGCTGCGATAGGTTGCATCCAGCCAGGTCCATGCCGCTTTTACGCGCCAGTTTGTGGCAAAGCGTTGGTCCCAGGATAGCTCGCCTCCCTGACGGCGGGTTTTCCCGGCGTTTTTATAGGTCGTACGACCGCCATTGTTACTATCAACGACGATTTCGTCATCCGTGTTGGTCTGGAACAGGGCCGCGGTAAACAGCCCATCGCCGATGCGCGTTTTGCTGCCGATTTCCATGGTGTCATTTGTGGACGGCTGTAAACCAAAATTCATCCCGCTTTGGCCATCGGAACGGTAGGAGAGTTCGTTAATTGTCGGCGTTTCAAATCCTCTCCCCGCAGCCAAATAGACGTTCCAGGCGTCCGTCATTGCATATTTCAACGATCCGGCAGGGAGCCATTGGTGATAGCTGGCGTCCCCGCTGTCATCGCCGTTACCCGGCGTAATGTAGCGATCGTTGGAATCAAACCACACGGAACTGTAACGAACGCCGGCATCCAGCGAAAGCTTCTCCGTCAATTGCCACTGGGTTTGCAGATAGGGATCGACGTTCCACATCAGGTTACGTTCATTGCGTCGCATGTCGCCTTTCTGACCATACTCAGGCACACCATTATCAAGCCGATAGTTGTTATAGCCTTTACGGTTTTCACTCATGTTTTCATAGTTTATGCCGGTGGTGAAGGTCACCGGGATCCCCAATTCGCCACGGTGAGTCCAACGGTTATCTATCCCCTGATAATGACGTTGTAGAGTGATAACGCCTCCGGCATGGGAGGGTCTTAACTGTGGGGCCATTGGGATCGACTGATACTGGGTGGTTTCGCGCTCCCCCGCATAGGTCATGATGCTGAGATCATCCTGCGCGCTGAGCTGGCGTTCATAGCGCAATCCCGCCTGGGTCTGCTTGATGGTTTTTCGCGTATTGAATTGCTCGGCGCGGGGCGATTGCTGCGGATTGGCATCCCACTCTGACTTCGTCAGGCCTCCGGGATCGTCGGCCTTAATATCCACGCTGTTGAAAATCAGCGTCAGTTTACTCGCGTCATCAATACGTACGCCCAGTTTGGCATTAGCCAGATTTTTTTGCGCGCTGCTGTAATCGCGATACCCATGGGTAGTAAATCGGGTCGTTGAAACGGTGTAATCCACATCGCCTGGCTGAGTACCGTCGCCCAGCGCTCCGGTGGCTTTTAAACCGTAGCGCCAGGTGCCAAAACTACCGTAATAGCCGCTGGCTTCAATGGTGGGCGGCTCACGCCCTGTTTCAGTACTGACATTAATCACACCGCCGGAAGCATTGCCATACAGCGCAGAGAAGGGACCCCGCAGGACTTCAATATTTTGTACGCTGCTGATATCGATATTGGATGTTTGGCCTTGCCCATCCGGCATGGTGGCTGGGATTCCGTCTACATACATACGAATGCCACGGATACCATACGTGGTGCGTGAACCAAAACCACGAATCGACAACTGGAGGTCCTGCGCGTAGTTCTGCCGATTTTGCACCTGTAGCCCAGGGACGCTGGTCAGCGATTCGGACAGGTTAATGCGCGGTGTTGCCAGACGCATATCTTCACCGGCAACAACGCTGACGGCGGCAGGCGTATCCAGCTCTGAAACGGATTGTGGCGTCGCGCTAACGATCAGCGTTTGCTCGTTTATCTCACTGTCTGCCGCGGCAAAAGTCGAGAGAAAGACAGGCAGTAATGAAACAGGAAAGACAATATAGCGGGCTGAAAAAATCGTCATGAATAAGGCCAGTTTATGATGCTGACGCCGGAAAACGGACGGTAAGCATGTGAATTTTTTTATAAAAAAGATGAATTTTAGCGCTACTGAATTGCGGTAATTTTTCGGGCAATGAAAACGAGTGTAGTCAATATGTGAAGAAGTGCTCCACTTTGCGATGAATAATGATTACTATTCTCATTCTTAAAAAGGCAAAACCATGATTTTGCTCATTGAAGCTATGTGAAGCAGTAACAAACGAATTTATCAAAGGGAGTCGTCATGTCTTTACGTCATCTGTTTTCGCCGCGCCTGCGTGGTTCTTTACTGTTAGGTTCACTGCTCGTGGCATCATCTTTTACGACACAGGCTGCGGAAGAATTGCTGCGCAAAGCTGTGGGCAAAGGTGCCTATGAAATGGCGTACAGCCAGCAAGAGAACGCGCTGTGGCTGGCGACCTCACAGAGCCGCAAACTGGATACAGGGGGCGTGGTTTACCGTCTTGACCCGGTGACGCTCGAAGTGACTCAGGTTATCCATAACGATCTCAAACCGTTTGGCGCCACCATCAATAACACCACGCAAACGCTGTGGTTTGGTAATACGGTAAACAGCGCGGTGACGGCGATGGATGCCAAAACAGGCGCGGTGAAAGGGCGCCTGGTGCTGGATGCGCGTAAGCGTTCTGAAGATGTGCGCCCGCTGCAGCCGCGTGAGCTGGTCGCCGATGATGCGACCAACACGGTCTACATTAGCGGTATTGGTAAAGAGAGCGTAATTTGGGTCGTGGACGGTGAGACGATCAAACTTCAGGACACAATCCAAAATACTGGCAAAATGAGCACCGCTCTGGCTGTCGACAGCAAGGCTAAACGCCTGTACACCGCCAATGCGGACGGCGAATTTATCACTATCGATACCACCAATAACAAAATTCTCAGCCGTAAAAAGCTGTTGGATGATGGAAAAGAGCACTTCTTTATCAACCTGAGTCTGGACACGGCGGGTAACCGCGCATTTGTTACCGACTCTAAGGCTGCGGAAGTGCTGGTTATTGACACCCGCAACGGCAATGTACTGGCGAAAGTCGCCGCGCCGGAATCCCTGGCCGTGCTGTTCAACCCGGCGCGCAACGAGGCCTATGTGACCCATCGTCAGGCCGGTAAAGTAAGCGTGATCGACGCGAAAAGCTACAAAGTTGTCAAAACGTTCGAGACCCCAACATTCCCGAACAGCCTGGCGCTCTCCGCCGACGGTAAAACGCTGTACGTTAGCGTGAAACAGAAATCTACACGCGAGCAGGAAGCTACTCAGCCGGACGATGTGATTCGTATTGCGCTGTAATTAACCGGAGGGGGAAACCCCTCCTGTCATTTCTCTAAACCTCACGATACGCCTCGTTACACCCCGCCAGTAGCCTGACTAACTTCAGGGACTTACACTACGCCCTCAACGGCTAACTGAATAACACGGGAATACCATGAAAAAGCCATTTATGTGTCTTTGTGCAGGCGTCATGCTGTTTACGCTGGCAGGTTGCACAACCAATTACGTTATGACGACCAAAAGCGGACAAACGATTACCACCCAGGGCAAGCCAAAGCTGGATAAAGACACGGGAATGACCAGCTATACCGATCAGGATGGGAATGCGCGGGAAATTAATAGCAACGATGTTGCGCAGCTCATTGAAGCAGACTAAAAAAGAAGGCCTGAAGGGGTAAGCTATCAGGCCTTTTTATCCTTACGGCGCGGTGCGGTGGATTTCCGCTACGCGTTTACGCACGCCGAACCAGCCTGCAACCAGCAGGATGGCGATTAACGGTAATGATGCGATGGTATAAGTGCCGTTTGGATAATCAAACGCCATCAGCACCAGCACGCTCAGCAGGAACAGCAACGTGAGCCAGGAGGTAAACGGCGCACCCGGCAGTTTAAAACTGACGTCTGCGGTTTTACCTTCTTTAATCGCCCGGCGCAGACGCATTTGACAAACCATGATAAATCCCCACGACGCAATGATGCCCAGCGAGGCGAAATTAAGCACGATCTCAAACACCTGCGACGGCACAAGATAGTTCAGAAATACCCCTACGACATACACGACCAGCGTGGCGAGGATCCCGGCCCATGGCACCTGTTGGCGGCTCATTTTAGCCATAAATTTTGGCGCGGAACCGCCCATCGACATGGAACGTAAAATACGCCCGGTGCAGTACAGGCCGGAGTTCAGACTGGAAAGCGCCGCGGTGAGCACCACAATATTCATGATGCTGCCGATATATGGCACGCCAAGTTTGGAGAAGAAGGTGACAAACGGGCTTTGCCCCGCCTGGTAGGCGTTCCAGGGCAGAAGCAGAACCAGCAGGACCACCGAACCCACGTAAAACAGACCGATACGCCAGATAACGCTATTGATCGCTTTCGGCACCATCGTTTGCGGATCTTTGCACTCACCAGCGGCAGTGCCGACCAGTTCGATGGAGGCAAACGCGAAGACGACCCCCTGAACCAGTACCAGCGCTGGCAGCAGGCCATGCGGGAAAAATCCGCCGTTGTCGGTTATCAGGTGAAAACCCGTGGCGTTGCCATCCAGCGGTTTTCCGCTACCTAAGAAAACGGTACCCACAACCAGGAAAATCACAATCGCCAGCACTTTGACCAGCGCAAACCAAAACTCCATCTCTGCGAACCACTTCACGCCGATCATGTTCATGGTGCCGACAATGGCCAGCGCCCCGAGGGCGAACACCCACTGCGGCACGTCGCCAAATGCGCCCCAGTAATGCATATACAGCGCAACTGCGGTGATATCGACAATACCGGTCATCGCCCAGTTGATGAAATACATCCAGCCCGCCACATAGGCGGCTTTCTCACCTAAAAATTCGCGGGCGTAGGAGACAAAGCTACCGCTGGAAGGGCGGTGCAAAACCAGTTCGCCGAGCGCGCGAAGAATAAAGAACGAAAAAATACCGCACACCAGATAGACCAGCGCCAAAGCGGGGCCAGCCATCTGCAACCGTGCGCCTGCCCCTAAAAACAATCCGGTACCAATCGCGCCGCCAATGGCGATCATTTGTACCTGTCGATTGCCCATCGCCTTGTGATACCCCTCTTCGTGAGCATTCAACCAGCGTCGTTTCGCCGCATGTTGTTCCGCGGCTTGCGTGTTGTGTGTGTTCATTACGTTTCCTGTTGACCTGACTGATTTACAAAATCCTTTTTGCCGCACCTGCTGCGGCGAAAACAGCGTTACCCTTCATTGTGTTACGGGGGAAAACTGCCGGCCGAGCATCCTACATTCAATTGTTCACTTGCGCAAAGCCCCGATAACAAGAATTCAGCATTTTTGTGCAGCCGGAACTGGCGCGGTGTGGCCTCGATTCAGCCAATAAAAGAAAGGGGCGTTTTAACCAGGGAGAGGAGTGCGCTTATTAAGACATTCGCCCGATAAGCGCCGTAACGTTATGCTGATACGCCAAATACCTGAACGGCCTGCTGTAAGCGTGATGATCGCTGGGTCAGATCGGCGGTAGCATCAGTAACACGTTCCACCATTTCGGCGTTATTGTGTGTCATGGCGCCCACGCGTGAAATTGAATCGTTAATCAGCTCCAGCGCCTGGGTTTGCTCTCGCGTGGCCAGACTAATCTCTTTGATCATCATCGACATCTGCAGGACATCACCAATCATCCCGGTGAGATGTGTTTCCGTTCGCTCCACCATTTTGACGCCGCTGTTAACGTTGGCGACGTTCTTCTCGATCAACTGTTTGATCTCTTTTGCCGCCGACGCTGAGTGCTGCGCCAGATTGCGAACTTCTGCTGCGACAACGGCGAAGCCGCGCCCGGATTCTCCGGCTCGCGCGGCCTCAACCGCGGCATTGAGCGCCAGGATATTGGTCTGAAAGGCAATACTATCGATAACGCCAATGATGTCGACTATCTGTCCGTTATCACGCGAGATTGCCTGCATCATGGCAATGGTTTGTTTCATGATATCGCCGCCTGCTGCCGCGTTGGCGCTGGTTTTATCTGCCATGGTCATGGTCTGCGCCGCCGTTTCAGCGGTTTGCTGTACCGCACTGCCAATTTCTTCGATGGCGGCAGCCGTTTGTTGCAGGTCAGCGGAGGTTTCTTCTGAACGCTTGTGCAACGCAGTACCTTCTTTTGATACCCGCTGACTGATGGCGCGAATACCGGATATTTGCGTACTGACGTCATCGACCAGTGAATTCAGATTAAGCCCGGATTGATTAACCAGACGCATCAACATTCCTATTTCATCGACCCTGTTTAAATGACAGTTATCGGCTTTACGACCAGACACCACTTTCTTCATTTGCGTCAGTAGCGTATTAACTGGCTGACAAATTTGATACTTAAGGTAAATAGCCAGTGCCAGAAACAGCATCAACAGCCCACCCGCCTGAATAATAGAATTCACAGGGGATAAGATAAATAACAACGCCAGCAGGGCAGTTACCCCTAAACTATAATTAATGCGTTGGCTAATACTCAGCCATTTAAACATTGAAACCCATGCCATTATGCCGCGACGAATGATAATACCTTTAAACAGACGAAAGCCTTTAAGCTGCTGACTATTTATTTTTTGATATAAGTTTTCACTTTGGGTTATTTCATCGCGCGAAGGAACAGTGCGTACCGAGATGTAACCAGTGAGTTTTTCATTGTGCCAGACCGGCGTCACGTTGGCCCGCACCCAGTAATGATCGCCATTCTGCCGCCGGTTTTTCACCATTCCCGTCCAACTGTCCCCCTGCTGTAGCGTGTACCACATATCGGCGAAAGCGGCAGAGGGCATATCAGGGTGGCGAATAATATTATGCGGCTCGCCCATTAACTGGTGTTCGCTGAATCCGCTGGCGTCAATAAAAGCAGAGTTGGCGTAGGTAATATGACTTTCTTTATCTGTTGTCGAAAGCAGCGTCGCTTTATCGTTAAGTGCGTACTCAATTTGTGTAACAGGCATGTTACTTTTCATAGAGGCCCCAGGTGGTATGTATAAGCCATAAAAAATCCCCGCAATAAAGCCAGGGGATATTAAAAACTGTTTAAACCATTTTAATAAGAAACGCTGTATTCTCTACTAATCATGATTTCGGTGGAAGTAGTTATAATAAAAATCCCGACGTATAAAAGTTGTTAATTGTCATGAAAGTGAAACATCTAATACAAATATATAACGTGGCAAGCTATTTAATCTGACTTAATGTAAATCACGCTAAAAAAATCACCATAAAAAGCACACTGGCAGAAAGGATAAAGAAGGTATTACTGTAGTAACAACAACCCTATTATATTTTGTAGGTAATACGTGCAGGCTGTTTTTGCGGCGTGTTTCGCCCGTGAGAGATAAGCCGAATCTTATCCCTGGCAGCAACAGGGCTGGTTATCTACTTTTTTGCTGAGCAAATGTGAATTAAGTGTTTCATTATGGTTATTTGATAATTTAATAATAAAGACATGTTAACAAATATGGGCCTGTAACATGTCATATCGCCTGAGTATTCTGGATAAAAGCCCCGTTGGGGAAGGAGAAACTGCCGTGATGGCGCTTGCCCGGACCTTGCGTCTGGCGCAACTGGCAGAAGAGTGGGGATACCATCGTTTCTGGATCGCGGAACACCATAATACACCACAGCTGGCCAGCCCGTCGCCGGAGCTGGTGATCGCCTGGATCCTTGGGCAAACCCAGCGTATCCGCGTCGGTTCCGGCGGCGTGATGCTGCAGCATTACAGCCCGTACAAAGTGGCGGAAAACTTTAATCTTTTGGCATCGTTGGCCCCCGGACGTGTCGATCTTGGCGTCGGAAAAGCGCCTGGCGGCTTACCCCTGTCGACTCAGGCGTTACAGCTGGGACTTCATCAGGATGAAAAAGGCAGTTTTGCTGACCAGCTTTCTCAGCTTAACGGTTGGCTGGCGCTGAACGGCACGGAAAGCGGGGAAACGGTTTTCCCGACGCCAATCCCACCGTGGCCGCCAGAAGGGTTTGTGCTGGGAGCCAGTGTACAAAGCGCTCAGCTGGCAGCGCAATCCGACTGGAATTTCATCTTCGCGGCACACCTCAACGGTGACAGAGCGTTATTGCGTGACGTTTTGTCCTTCTGGCAGACCCACAGCACACGCCCGACGATAGTCGCCGTCCAGGTGATTGTGGCTGACAGTAACGACACCGCCGCGCAGCTTGCGGAAAACGTGCAGATCTGGGGCGTGGAACTCGAAAATGGGCAACGCGTCACGGTTGCCAGCGAAGAGCAAGCGCTGGCCTTCGCTGCGCAGGCTGGCAGTCCACCCCGCAAAATCGCGCGTCGTGAACAGGCCTTGTTACACGGTACTGCCCACGACGTGTTGGCAAAACTGAACGCCCTGCATACGCAATTTGGCATTAATGAGTTCATTATCGACACGCCAGTGGCGGAAGGGCACGCGCGTCTGACGTCGCTACGTTTGTTGGCACAAGCCCATAACGCCGTGGAGGTGATCTGATGACACTGGCGACAACGCTTATCAACTGGCGTCGTGAATTGCATCAACACCCGGAACTTTCCCTGCAGGAAGTGGCGACGACAGCGCGTATTCGCGACTGGTTGCGCAGTGCTGATGTCCAGATTCTGCCATTCAACCTGAAAACCGGTCTGGTCGCGGAAATTGGTCAGGGAGAAGAGATCATCGCCTTGCGGGCGGACATTGATGCCTTGCCGATAGAAGAAAGCGCCGATGTTCCGTTTCGCTCACTCACGCCGGGGGTGATGCACGCCTGCGGGCACGATATTCACACCAGCGTCATGCTTGGCGCCGCGCTGCTGCTTAAGCAGCAGGAAGCAGACTTACCGGGGCGAGTACGTATTTTGTTTCAGCCCGCGGAAGAGAGTTTTGGCGGCGCAAAAACACTGATTCGCGCCGGTGCACTGCAAAACGTCGCGGCTATTTTTGGCATGCACAATGAACCGGGTTTGCCGGTAGGGGAGTTCGCCACGCGCGGCGGTGCATTCTATGCCAATGTTGATCGCTTTGTGTTACGTATCAATGGCAAAGGCGCACATGCGGCGCGTCCGCATGAAGGCAAAGACGCCATCCTGCTCGCCAGCCAACTGGTAACAGTATTGCAAAGCGTTGCCAGTCGCGACGTTAACACCCTGGATTCAGTGGTGCTCAGCGTGACCCGTATTCAGGGAGGAAACACATGGAACGTACTGCCGGAGTCCGTAGAGCTGGAAGGGACGCTCAGAACGCATCGCATTGAGGTGCAGCAGCAGGTCAAAGCCCGGGTAAATGACATCGCCGCCGGATTTGCCCACGCTTTTGGCGCACAAATTGATGTTATCTGGCATGCGGGACCGACCGCGCTGGTGAACGATGATCGTTGGGCGGATATCGCCACCGCCGTGGCGAAACAATCAGGCTACGCCACCCACTATGCCGACCTGCATATGGGCGGTGAGGATTTTGCCGTCTACCTGCAAAATACGCCTGGAGCGTTCGTCAGTATTGGTAGCGCCAGCGAATACGGATTACATCATCCGGGATTTAATCCGGATGAACGCTTAATAGAACCCGCCGCGCATTACTTTGCTCATTTAGCAAAGACGGCATTCGCACACATTTAATTTTACCTGTTGGGTAGGGGTTATTATGGCTGAAAATCGGCAACTACGGCTCGGCACTATTCTGCATGGCGCATCGGGAAATATGTCTGCATGGCGTCATCCGGCGGCGCAGGCCGATGCCAGTATTAATTTTGACTTTGTTAAAGAAACAGCGCTTATTGCGGAAAAAGGGAAGTTGGATTTTATTTTTGTCGCCGATGGTCTGTATATTAATGAAAAATCAATTCCACATTTTTTAAATCGCTTTGAGCCGCTGACGGTATTATCTGCGCTGGCCAGCATCACCCGCAATCTGGGACTGGTTGGCACTGTCTCCACGTCATACAGCGAGCCCTTTACCACCGCCCGGCAGTTTGCCAGCCTCGACCATCTCAGCCAGGGCCGTGCCGGATGGAACGTGGTGACGTCGCCTCTGGAAGGGTCGGCAAAAAACTATTCCCGCGCCCAGCATCCAGAGCATGCCCAACGTTATCGTATTGCCGATGAATATTTACAGGTAGTGAAAGGACTGTGGGATTCCTGGGAAGATGATGCTTTTACCCGTAACAAGGCAAGCGGAGAATTTTTTAATCCGCAAAAATTGCACACGCTTAACCATCATGGGGATTATTTTCAGGTTGCCGGGCCGTTAAATATCGGGCGAACACCACAAGGCCGTCCAATTATATTTCAGGCTGGGGCTTCATCCGATGGCAAGAAATTAGCAGCGCAGCATGCTGATGCCATTTTTACTCATCAGGAGTCGCTGGCGGAAGCTAAAGCGTTCTATCAGGATGTAAAAAGCCAATTAGCAACCACCGGGCGCGGTCCCGAACAATTGCATATATTCCAGGGTGTCAGCGTCATTGTTGGCGACAGTGCAGAGGACGTAGAGCAGCAGTATCAGACTACCGCTGCGCTGGTTTCCATTACTGACGCACTGAACTACCTTGGCCGCTACTTCGAACATCATGATTTTGCCCAATATCCGCTGGACGCACCGTTCCCGGATCTGGGTTCCCTCGGACAAAATAGCTTTCGCAGCACGACCGATGAGATCAAGCGTAATGCGCGCGAACGGGGGTTAACGCTACGTCAGGTTGCCCAGGAAGCCGCCAGCCCGCGTCCGCGTTTTAGCGGCACGCCGCAGCAGGTAGCCGACGGCCTTCAGCAGTGGTTCGACGAGAAAGCGGCTGACGGTTTTATCATTCAGGGAGGAACGCCGGATACCTTCCCACGTTTTGTCGAACAGGTTATCCCCGTGCTTCAGGCTCGTGGCCTGTTCCGCCATGAATATCCCGGTACGACCCTGCGTGCAAGCCTGGGATTAGCGACACCTGCAAATCAATTCACACAATAAGAGAAAAACGCTATGCAGAAAAAATCAGTCTTCCTCGCGCTGTCGCTGGCTTTCAGCGCGACCGTCTGGGCAAATGACGTGACTATTAACGGCACGGGCGTAAGCCTGGAAGCCAATAAAACGCCGATTAATACGGCAAAAAATCCGCAGGCGATTGCGCAATTACCTGCGAACCTGCATCTGGCCGTACCGGGCAAATTCACCGTGGCGATTGCCGGGCTCAGTCAGCCGCCGCTGACCGTGTTTGCCGATGACAATAAAACACTGATCGGCAGCGAGGCGGACATTGCCCGTCTGGTGGCAGACAGTCTGGGGCTGGAACTCAACGTTGTGCCCACATCATGGGAAGACTGGCCGCTGGGCGTCACCTCCGGCAAATATGATGCCGCGATCAGCAATATTACCGTCACGAAAGCGCGCAAAGAGAAATTCGATTTCGCGACCTATCGTAAGGACTCCCTGGGCTTTTATGTCAAAACCGGCAGCAAGCTGAAGAAAATCGAGCAGGCGGAAGATATCGCCGGTCTGCGCATTATCGTCGGTTCGGGGACGAACCAGGAAGCCATCCTGCTGGCCTGGAACGATGAAAACGTGAAGAAAGGGTTACAGCCGTTTACGCCAGTGTATACCAAAGACGATGCCGCCCAGACTCTGGCCCTGCAGTCAGGTCGCGCTGATGCCTACTTCGGTCCTAACGTTATTGGCGCGTGGAAAGCCGCGCTCAACGGTAAAACACAATTGGTGGGTAGCGTTGATGGCGGTTGGCCAAAAGCGGCACATATCGCCGTGACGCTGAAAAAGGACAGCGGTTTGGTTCTGCCTGTGCAAACCGCCCTCAACGGCGTGATTGGCAACGGCGACTACGACAAGGTACTGAACCGTTGGGGGGAAGGGGTTGAACGCATTCCGCAATCTGAGATCAACCCAGCCGGGTTAGGCGACTAAGGAGGTTATCGTGAGCGATCAATTTCGCGTGGTCTCACCTGAAGCCAGCGAGCTGCAACCCATTTTGAACGGTCTGTTTGGTGAATATGCCGCCCGCTATGGCGATTATTTTTCTCGCGACGCAGAGGTGGAACTGACCGAATGGTATCTGGCGCCGCAGGGGCTGTTCGTAGTACTGGAACGTAACGGTGAGATCATCGCCACAGGGGCCTACAAACCTTACGACAAAGATACCGCCGAGATTAAGCGTATCTGGACGAAAAGTAGCCTGCGACAGCAGGGGCTGGCGGCGCGCGTGGTGCAGGAGCTGGAGCGTAGGGCGCTACTCGCGGGCTACAGCCGGATTTATCTGACCACCGGATTTCGCCAGCCGGAGGCCGTCCGGCTGTATTTAAGTCAGGGCTACGATCCGCAGTTTGATACGGCGCGCGATCCTGAAGAGTACAGCCAGCCGCCGTTTGATGGCCGACTGCGCTTTACCAAACTGTTAACCATCGCCGGTCAGGCCAGAATAGCCTGAGGAGATAAAATGAAAACGACTGATAGCATTAAAGTCGTACCGGCGCGCTATCCCATGCGTACCGTCGGAGCGGTCATTGCTTTGTTTGTTCTGGCGGTGATTATCCAGTCCGTGGCGTTTAACCCGCGCTGGGAATGGGCCGTGTTTGCCCGCTGGTTCTTCGATCCGGTTATCTTGTCCGGTCTCGGGCAAACATTGTTGCTGACGCTTATCGGTACGCTGTTGAGCATTCTCATCGGCGGTCTGCTGGCGCTGGCGCGACTTTCATCTTCCTGGCTGCTGAACGGTCTGGCATGGGGATACATCTGGCTGTTTCGCTCGTTACCGCTGATTGTAGTGCTAATCGTTCTGTACAACTTCTCCTATCTGTACGACACGTTGACGATTGGTATTCCGTTTACTCCCATTCAGTGGGGCAGTTTTGAGACCATCAATGTACTCGGCCAGTTTTCCACTGCGGTAGTCGGCCTGACGCTGGTGCAAAGCGCCTATACCGCTGAAATTATTCGTGGTGGATTTTTGGGGGTTGATCACGGTCAGTACGAGGCTGCGGCGGCGCTGGGCTTACCGGCATGGCGACGTACGCTGCGAATTATCCTGCCGCAGGCGCTGCGCACTATTTTGCCTGCCGGGTTCAATGAAATCATCAGTCTGGCGAAAGGGACGGCGATGGTATACGTGCTGGCCATGCCTGAGTTGTTCTACACCATCCAGATGATCTACAACCGCACGCAGGAGGTGATCCCGCTGCTGATGGTCGGCGCGGTGTGGTATCTGGTGATCACCAGCGTCCTGTCGTTAATTCAGCACCTGGTCGAACGCGCGCTGGCACGTAGCGAACGACGTTCAGCGATCAATACCGCCCGGGTGAGTCGTGCAGAAAAACGCAGTCGTCAACGTCCACAGCAGGAGACCGCCCATGTCCCACTCGCCTGAAGGCCATATTTCTATTACCGGCGTCAGCAAATACTTCGGTCGCCACAAAGCGCTGGATAATGTGTCGCTGGAGATCCCGCCCGGTACGGTAACCGTTATTCTTGGCCCATCCGGCTCCGGGAAATCCACTCTGTTGCGGACTATCAACCATCTGGAGCGCGTCGATGAAGGGTTTATTCAAATTGATGGCGATTACATTGGCTATCGTCGGCAGGGAGACAAGCTGTATGAGCTGAAAGAGGCGGAAATTTTGCGCCAGCGCGTTAACGTCGGCTATGTGTTCCAGAACTTTAACCTGTTCCCGCACTTAACGGTGCTGGAGAATTTGATTGAAGCGCCCATTGCGCACGGTCTGGCAACACGTAAAGCCGCTACCGAGCGGGCATTAACCCTGCTTGATGCGGTAGGACTGCGTAATAAAGCCGATGCCTGGTCGCGTCACTTATCCGGCGGACAGCAACAACGTATCGCCATTGCCCGTGCACTGGCATTAAATCCGCGCGTCATGCTGTTTGATGAACCCACATCAGCGCTTGATCCCGAACTGGTGGGCGAAGTGCTGGATGTTATCAAAGCGCTGGCGCAGTCGGGAACCACGCTGGTTGTAGTAACGCACGAGATTGGCTTCGCCCGGGAAGTGGCGGATCAGGTGGTGTTTATGGTCGATGGCAAAATTGTCGAGCAGGGCAGCAGCGAGCAGGTGCTGAATCATCCACGCCACACGCGCACCCAGCAGTTTTTGTCGAAAGTGCTTTGAGTACTGCGTCCAAAGAGTGAAATTATCAAGAAAATATGAACGTCCGTTAATCCTAAATTAGTTTTCCTTTCGAGTAACAAACTTAGTGACTAATTATCAAAAAATCACTTTATTATCATGTGAATAATGACTTGGATCTGGAATATATCACCCTTAGTAAAGTTGTGAGCAAGCATAGTAAAACTTTGCTTAAATCATGTGTTATGTATCATGCCATTGAGTATTACCACTTTTTAACTAAGGAATTGAAAATGGTAAGAGCACTGGCCTGTCTCGGCGATAAAACAAGTTATGGAAAAATTATTACTGCTTCTGCATCCTGGTATGATGGTGATAGAGCTATTGCCCAAACCGGTGACAGGGCAATTTGTCGGAAATGCAATGGACATTTTCCAATTTTCGCTTCTGCAGTGGACTGGATGGAAAATGGTAAAGCATATGTAGCTACTGGCGACAGGGTGTTGTGTGGCTGCTCCAATCACTATGTTTTTGGTACAGCCACACAATATACCAGCAGTGGCGCGGGTACTTTAACCACCCGCGACACCAGTCAATTATCGATAATGATGCAGAACTCACAGGATGTCAGCAGCAGAAACTGTATTCGTTTTAAGTGTGCAGATGATAACGGCAGACTGATGGTGGATTGCCGGTATCTTCTCATACTCCCGGACGGCCATACAGAAACGGGGAATACAGATAGCCAAGGGATGACAGAGTGGCATTATGCTGAATCCGCTGAAAATATTAACCTGCACATATTAATGGATTAATTATGGCTGTTTATCCGCTCAGCACCCGTATTCGCTCTAATGTTCCTGCAAACTCTTTATTATATGATCTATCTATTTATCGTATGAATGCTGACAGAAATAAATATTATCTGATAGATGTGAGACAGCAGAAATTTAAGGATAACTACCAAACTCAGATACATATGTCTGAAGATATAAATGAGCCTCTATCAACTATCTACATTATGGAAATGACGCTTTATCGTAAGACGATGCTGCATACTCACAGTGTTACTCCAAAGCCTTTCACAAAGATGTATACGCTTGCAGAATTTAGTACAGGTAAAGCATGGTCTGAGGCTAAACGTGAAAATCTCTGTTATTTTGAATCGGCAGGTACACCTAAACCTGAAAGTCAGGGCGGTGAAACGAAAATAATTACCATAACCCGCGAGGAGAGACCATTTATAGCAAAAGAATATCCCATTGGTAATTCCAGGGATCCTTTTGATAAAAAATTAGTAGAACGTCAAATAGAAGAAAGATTTAACGGATTTGATTTCCCTAATCAAATAGCTGCAAGTGTATGTGGACCTGCAGCATTTTTTTACTGCCTGCAAAAGGATCGCCCTGATGTGTATGCGCAAGCTGCCCGTGAACTTTGGCGATACGGAAAAACTAAAATAGGTAATTTAATCATTTCGCCAGGTAAAGGCTGTCGGCATCCTACAGGTGCATTTTACTATGATGACGGCAGACCGAAGATAGCCGGTACAGACTGGATGACACTTGCTGGACTCAGAGATTCAGAGAATACAATGCTGAGCTTTGATGCTCTTGATTCTCCAGTTGCTGGTATCACAATTTGGCAAATTTTGGCAGAATGGTTTGAAAAAGTCGGCTATAAAATGGTTTTCAGTAATGTCGGTATTACTCAGGCGGGTGTTCAGGGAATCAGAGATTTAAATAAATATATTGAGCAAGATTATAAAGTCGTAACATTGATAAATGATGGACTTCTTGTAAATAGTACAAATAAAACAACATTACCTACACATTGGGTTGTTTGGAATGGTTCAGTCATGCAAGATGCTAATGGATATATTAGTTTAGAATTGTTTTCTTGGGGAAAGGAAAAAAACTGGATAAAACCAAACAAAGATTTGCAATTTTTTATCAACAGGTTTTTTGGAGGGATGGTTTTCAAATCATTGAAATAAAATGGGAAAATTTTTTTTGGTTCTGCCTTTATTTTTATTGTCTGCCTGTTCGTTGCAGGCAGAATTCACTCCAGAAGGGGAGGTGCTTAATGATGCAACTGTTGGCATTCCCTATTATAACCAAATAAATATATTTGGTGGAGTAGTTCTTTCTTATGATCTTTATGGTAAACAAGTCATTGCTGGAGATATTCATCCAGATAATTTAGGGCTTCACTTACAGTATTGTGATGATAATGAATTCAATAATTGTATCCAGATTAGAGGGATACCAACAAAAGCAGGCATAGCTAAAGTGCGAGTACATGGGGGCTTAGGTGGCGGAATGCTTTCAAAATCAGGAGAGTTCGATAAAACCTATACTATTACGGTCAAAGATTCAGAAGGATCTTCTTAAGATCGTTTGAGAGGCGCTCTCAGCATAGCCCATCAAGATACGAGAACCCGCTCAGAGACAAGTTTTCTCATTTCTTGATGGTTAAAAATAGCATTAACGTACAATATTAGGTGCTGAATCATCCACGCCACACGCGCACCCAGCAGTTTTTGTCGAAAGTGCTTTGAGACACATTGCGGCACAAGGGTGTGCCGCACAGGGGTTATACAGTGACAACGATTTTGCCTACCTGACCGTTGGCTTCCATGTATTGATGTGCCTCGACGATATCATCAAAGGCGAAGGTTTTATCAATCAGCGGATTGAGCTGCCCGGACTGCAATCCTTCAAAGATAAACCGTTTCGCTCGCGAAAGTTTTTCTGCGTCCGAGGTGATTTCAAAAATTTCATAACCACGGAAAGTCAAATGGCGACCGAGGATCTCAATGACCGGTATAGAAAGGTCGCGTGCATCAAGCGAGCCATATTGGAAAAAGATCCCACCGGCCGGCATCACCTGGGCAATTTTTGCCACTCCCGGGCCACCGACCGGATCGAAGACCACACGGGTTCCTTTGCCATCAGTAATGCGTGAGATCTCAGTGACAAGATCTTGCTCATGACTGGCGATAACATCTGCTGCCCCAAGCTGCAAAAGCTGGCTTCGCTTCTCGCTGGTTCGCGTCATCGCAATAGGCTTTGCGCCGAGCATATTAGCAATCTGAATTGCCGCCAGTCCCACGCTACTGGAAGCAGCATTGATCAGCACATTATCTCCAGGTTTAATATCCGCATATTCAACCAGCGCACCGAATGCGGTCACATACATCATCCAACTGGCGGCGGCTTCGGCAAAGCTGAGGTTGTGCGGATGTTTTACGACCGCGTGCGCCGGGGCATTAACGACTTCTCCATACATACCATATTGATGAAAGCTGAAAGCCGGAATGACGCTAACGTAATCCCCAGGTGCAAACTCACGTACGTTGTCTCCTACGGATTCAACGACTCCGGCAGCTTCATAACCCAACCGTGCCGGGAAATTAGGTTGGTAAATATACTGGCCTGTGCGGTACATAATCTCCGCACGGTTGATACCAATTGCCCGTACGCGGATCTGAACCTCATTTGCATCAGGTGCGGGAACCTGCATGTCCTGAATCTTCAGGACGTCAGCGTCACCAATTTGATTAAAAACTACGACCTTAGACATAGCAGACCTCAGTAAATTGTTCTGTATTGGGTCCGCACAATTTAACGATTCAGATGAGAGTGAAAAACCGCAGTTGCGGAACTTCACTATTACTCATTTCGTAACAATCCCTGAAGCCGCGGTTTTTGTTGGCTAAAAAGTTCGCACAGCCAGTCAATGAATACCCGCACGCGAGGGGTGAGGTGACGCCTGTCGGGGTAAAGCACAGAAACCGGTTTTGATTCTCCGGCGTAATCGGCCAGCACCTCAACGAGCTGACCCGACTGGAGGTAAGGGGCCAGCACGGCATGAACACCACGTATGATGCCGAGTCCAGATAAACTGCCGGTCAGCAATATATCGGAGTTATCAACGCTTATCCGCCCGGTGGGCGTGAATGATAAAGTTTTACCCCCGCTAATGAAGGACCACTCCAGCGCTTCCCGGTGACGCTCGCTAAAAAAGTTAAGCGCCTGGTGTCGGGATAAATCCTCTGGCGTCTGTGGTACGCCATGTTGTTGCAAATAATCCGGTGACGCGCAGGTCACCATCTTTACTTCACCAAGTCGCCTGGATATCAGGGAAGAGTCTTGTAATTCGCCGATACGGATCATGCAGTCGATACCTTCGGCAAGCATATCGATTTTACGGTCGGTGGAGGTGAGTACCATCTCGATGTCAGGATATCGCGACTGGAAATCTTTCAGCGCAGGAACTAACACGGAATGCGCCAGCGACAGAGGGGCATTAACCCTGAGTTTTCCGCGTGGCGGGCGGGTTGGCGAGAAAGAGGCCATGATGTCATCAACGTCGCCAAGCAGTATTTTTGTGCGTTGGTAAAAAGCGTCACCTTCATCGGTCAGCGTCACTTTACGGGTTGTGCGGTTAAGCAACTTTGCCCCCAGTTCGTCTTCAAGATGCTGGATGGCTTTGGTCACTGCGGGGCGATGCAGGTGCAATACGTCTGCAGCTCTGGCAAATCCACCTTGCTCAACAACCTGTATAAAAATGGTCATATATTCAAACATACTGGAACGCATCGCTTATTTCTCCCGATATCCGATCATTGTTATTATGAGAGTAATAATCATGCCTGCATAGGTTATTGAATGCTGCTCTACACTTAGTGTTTTAACGTTGAGGGTTACAGCATGATTAAGGTCTATGGGGTGCCGGGCTGGGGATCGGCCATCAGTGAAGTGATGCTCACACTGGCGGAGATCCCTTACAGTTTTATTAATGTCGACGGTTTTGACAGCGATGGTCCTTCGCGGGAGTTGCTTAAGACAATGAATCCGCTATGCCAGGTGCCCACACTGGTACTGGAAAATGGCGAAGTCATGACGGAAACAGCGGCGATCGCCCTGATGATCCTCGATCGTTGTCCCGAGCTTTCGCCCTCCGTTGGGCGCAGCGAGCGTCAGCAGTTCCAGCGTCTGTTGATATGGCTGGTGGCAAATGTCTATCCCACATTTACCTATGCCGATTATCCTGAACGCTGGGTGCCGGATGCTCCGGCGCAGTTGAAAAAAAATTGTATTGAGTACCGAAAATCTCTCTATATGTGGTTGAATGATCAGCTAAGCGCCGAGCCGTACGCTTTCGGAGAGCAGCTAACCTTGCTGGACGTCTATATTTGTGTGATGCGTAGCTGGGGGCCGGGACATGACTGGTTCCAGGACAACACGCCGAATATTAGCGCTATCGCTGATGCGGTTTGCCAGCACCCACGGCTACGTTCCGTGCTGAAAAACAATAAGATTATTTGAGAAAACACACTTTCTGACCAAAACAATAAGGAACCTGCTATGCCGCACGTTGATATTAAATGTTTTCCCCGCGATCTGAGCGACGAGCAAAAATCCGCGCTGGCGGCGGATATTACCGACGTCATTATTCGTCATTTGCAAAGCAAAGACAGCTCGGTAAGCGTGGCGCTGAATCAAGTTGAGCCAGAGGCGTGGCAGGGCGTGTGGGATGCGGAGATTAAGCCGCAGATGGCAACGTTAATTAAAAAACCTGGCTACAGCATGTGAGATAAAACGGGCGAATTTTCCGCCCGTTTTCAACAGGTTTACGGTGTAACGATGTTAAACCAGAATTCGAACTTATCCATATAGCCGAGCATAGCGTCAAGTTTAGCGCCGTCGCCGGTTATCTTCACATCGCCGCTGTCTTGCGCCTGTTTCAGCGTCACTTCCTTGAGGATGATTTTATTGAGCGTGTCGCGATTCAATGTGATCGTGGCGTCAGCCTCTTTTGCTTCGGCATTGGCGGTATGGTTTAGCACGCCATTTTCCAGTTCAAGCTTATATTTACCACCGTCGCTGCCAAGGTCGATGTTAAACACCGATTTGGCATCACCCGCTTTCTGCCCGTTAATATGTACCGCCAGATAGTCGAAGAACATTTCCGGCGTCATGGCGCGTACGGTATCCGGGCTGGCAGTGTTCGGGGTTGGGCCTTTAACCACACCATTACGCAGCTCTTGCGCGCCGGTCAGGTAAAAGTTGCGCCACGGACCGGATTCAGCCTGGTATCCTAGCTGTTCCAGCGCATCAGCTTCCAGGTTGCGCGCGGCCTGGTTATTGGGATCGGCAAACACCACTTTGCTCACCACCTGGGCCACCCAGCGATAGTTACCCTGGTCATAGTCGGCTTTCGCTTTCTGCAGAATGGCGTCCGCTCCGCCCATATAGTCGACGAATTTCTTCGCCGCTTCTTCCGGCGGCAGTTCATCCAGCGTTGCCGGGTTGCCATCAAACCAGCCGAGATAGAGCACATAGGTCGCTTTCACATCATGACTGACGGAACCATAGTAACCGCGATTAGCCCAGGTATGCGCCAGTGAGTCCGGCAGTTTAAAGTTCGCGGCGATTTCATCGCGGGTCAGACCTTCGTTAGCCATACGCAGCGTCTGGTCGTTGATGTAACGATACAGATCTCGCTGGCTTTTCAGCAGGTTCACGACTTTGTCATTACCCCAGGTTGGCCAGTGGTGCTGCGCCATCAGGATTTCTGCTTTATCTCCCCAGCGTACAATCGCTTCGTTGATGTATTTGGACCATGGCAACGGCTCACGAATTTTGGCCCCGCGCAGGGAGTAGGTGTTGTGCAGGGTGTGGGTGACGTCTTCAGCAGACTCAATCAGTTTCTTCTCTTCGATATACCACAACATTTCTGACGGCGCTTCGGAGCCTGGGGCCAACATGAAGTCATAGGTCAGGCCATCAATGACCTCTTTTTGCCCATCTTTTTCAATTATATGGGTTGGCGCAATCAGGGTGACGGTTCCCGCGGAGGTCGTGGTTCCCAGTCCGGCACCAACCTGACCTTTGGCATCAGGTTTTAGTAGATTGCCGTACATATAGCTCGCGCGACGGCTCATAACGTTGCCGGCCATGATATTCTCAGCAACCGCCGCTTCCATAAAGCCGGCAGGTGCATAAATCTTCACTTTGCCCGCTTTAACGTCGGCTTCATCAACAACGCCGCGCACGCCGCCGTAATGGTCAACGTGGCTGTGCGTATAAATCACCGCGACAACGGGTTTTTGACCGCGGTTTTTAAAGTAAAGATCCATCCCGACTTTGGCCGTTTCTGCTGATACCAGCGGGTCAACAACGGTGACGCCTTCTTTACCTTCAATGATCGTCATGTTGGACAGATCGAGGTTACGGATCTGGTAAACGCCTTCCGTCACTTCAAACAGTCCGCTGATGTTGATCAACTGGGACTGACGCCACAGGCTCGGATTTACCGTATCCGGGGCTTTATCGCCTTCTTTAATGAACGCATATTGTTGCGGATTCCAGATGACATTTCCTTGCTCACCTTTGATCACATCCTGAGGAATTGGGGCGATGAAGCCTTTATGAGCATCGGTAAAGTCGGTGTTATCGGAGAAGGGCAGTTGATTGAAAAGCGCATTGTTCGCTTGTTGCGTGGAAGCGGTTGCGTCCTTTGGCGCTTCAGCGGCAATCAGGGGAGCAGAGGCAGAGGTGAGTAACCCGGCAAGGATAAAACTTTGTGCGATTCTATTCAGTTGCATCGTAAAACCTCTCTGACACTTTATAAGTACAGTTGGGGGATGCTGCTTTGACTGATTGGATTTGGAATAGATATTTGAGTTAGAGCAAGTTTAACTATAATTCACGCAAATGATTCAGCAAGGAAGGACAGCGATTCATCCGACTGGTTTTTCAGAAGTTTTAAGAAGACGGTGAGGGATGAAAAGCATGAGCCGCCATTCGTTAGCAGACAATTATTCACCTGCGGTAATGCGTCTCCCGCTGGAGACAAACGTTCCGGCCCCAAGGTGATGCAGGGTAGTGAGCTTGTCATCATCAAACTGCCATCGTCCTTCCACGAAGGCTCTCTCATCAGCGGCCGCCGAGACCACTTCCCCAAACAGGGTGTCATACTTTTCCTGTGCCGCCGTTGCAGGCAGTAGACGGCATTCCATCCAGGCCAGGCATTTTGCTTCTATCAGCGGTAAACCCAACACCGGTCCTTGCACCACAGGAATGCCGTAGCAGTTGAATTTATCTTCCACGCGACCGGAAACGCTGCCAACGGCCCAGGTCCAGTTGGCGGCGGCAACCCCCGGAATAACGATGCCAAACATGCCGCTGCGTTCAATCAGTTCCCGCGACCAGGCGGTTTTATCAACCACAATTGCGATACGCGGTGGTTCAAACTCAACGGGCATTGACCACGCAGCGGCCATCACATTCCGCCGCTCTGTATGATCGTCCCGACTGGTGATTAAAATGGTAGGGCCGTGATTTAGCAGTCGACTGGCATGTTTCAATTCGAGAGGACGAAAATGGCTCATGGATGCTCCTTGGCTGAGAGATAACACACCACAATTAACTTAGATATTAACGGTATTAGCGATTTTGTCGCCTCGTGAGGAAGAACAACGCACAAAATCGACAGCGTAAAATTAAAAATGCGTTATAAGTACAACATTACACAAACAGGAAGCTGGTATGACGCCTTTTTTAAACGCTTATTTTGCCCGTATTGGCTGGTCAGGTTCGGCCAACGTCAACATTGAAACCCTGCGAGCGCTGCATTTACTGCACAACAGCGCCATTCCTTTTGAAAATCTCGATGTGCTGCTGCCACGCGAAATGCAACTCGACGACGCATCGTTGGAAGAGAAACTGGTGACGGCGCGTCGCGGCGGTTATTGTTTTGAGCAAAATGGGTTATTTGAGCGGGCGCTCCGCGAAATCGGTTTTACCGTTCGCAGTTTACTTGGACGTGTGGTACTGGCGAATCCGTCAAGCCTACCGCCACGCACGCATCGTCTGCTGCTGGTTGAGCTACAGGGAGAGCAGTGGATCGCTGACGTCGGGTTCGGTGGGCAAACGCTGACAGCGCCGATTCGTCTGCAGGCAGATGTTGCACAGCACACACCACACGGAGAGTATCGTCTGATTCAGGAAGGTGAAGACTGGATTTTGCAGTTCCTTCATCACGAACACTGGCAATCAATGTACCGTTTTGACCTGGTTATGCAGCATCAGAGCGATTATCTGATGGGCAACTTCTGGTCGGCGCATTGGCCGCAGTCGCATTTTCGTCACCATCTGCTGATGTGCCGTCATCTGCCAGACGGCGGTAAATTTACGTTAACCAATTTTCATTTTACCCATTATCAGGATGGCCATGCGGTAGAGCAGATTAATCTGCCTGACGTCGCCAGCCTGTACGCCTTATTGCAGGCACGGTTTGGATTGGGCGTGGATGATGTGAAGCATGGATTTACTGAAGAAGAATTGGCGACGGTAATGGCGGCGTTTGATACGCACCCGGAAGCGGGGAAATAACACCATCGGGAATAGTGCCGGATGCGGCGTAATCGCCATATCCGGCCCATAGAAATAGATTAAAAATCTATCGCCCATTCGGCATGAAACAGGATCACCGCCGAACCGGTAATGGTGACTTTTTCCGGCTGGTTATCACGAATAGCGACCGTCACATCAACTATACCGTCACGACCCAGCGCGCGGCCCTGATGCCCCTGAACACGTAACGTTTTGCCATCATGCGCCATCAGTCGGTGGTGAACCAGCCACGCGCCCATCGGCCCGTTGGCATTGCCGGTGACTGGATCTTCCACAATACCAATTGCGGGTGAAAACATGCGTCCATCGGTGGCGTTTTCGCCCTTACGGATTTGAAAAGGGAAGAAACCGTTACAGCCAATTTGTTGGCTGATGGTCGCCAGAGCCTGCAAATCTGGGGTAAGGGCGTCCAGGTCTACCTCAGGCTTTAGCGGAATCATCACTTTCGAATGGCCGGTGGTGGCAACCTGGATCGGCAGCCCTGGCAGCATATCGTCTTCGCTCAGATGCAGGGCGTGGATAATTGCAGCGCGAACCGCGCCTTGCAGCGGAGGTTCAAATCCAGGTGTTCCTTGCTCAAGGCTAATGCGATAGTCATTCCCTACAGTTTCAACATCCACCCGATGACGCCCGGCCAGCGAGGTTTGCCAGACAGTCGTGTTGCTCAGACCCAGTACCTTGGCCCGCACGTAGTGCGCGGCGACGGTAGCATGTCCACAGATGGGAACTTCGACCGTCGGCGTGAAATAGCGGATGTGTACATCGCTGTCGTTGCTGGTCAGCAGGAATGCAGTTTCCGAATGACGCAGCTCGCGGGCAATCAGCTGCATCTGCGCTTCGCTCAGTCCGTCAGCATGCAGCACCACGCCCGCTGAATTGCCGCGAAAGGGGACCGAGGTAAAGGCATCGACGTGGTAAACCTGTGGTTTCATTAGCGTTCTCCCTGGAATGGAGAAGCATCATAGCGTACAAAAAGCGGGATAGCGATGCAGACCTGGTGGCGCTTAGGCCACCAGGCATCAGAGGCAATTAGCGGCGCGAGCGCACAATTTGATAGCGGCGGGTGAAGTACTCAAACGGCGCACTCCACACGTGTACCAGACGAGTGAACGGGAACAGTAGGAATATCGTCATGCCTAGCACCAGATGGGCACGGAATATCGGCGCCACGCCATCCAGATGCGCGGATGCGCCCCCCTGGAAAGTCACCACCGACTGCGCCCAACCGACCAGTTTCAGCATTTCACTGCCGTCAGGGTGCTGTGCGGAGAACGGAATAGTGGTTAAGCCGAGAATGCATTGAACCAGCAGAATGCACAGGATCAGAATATCGGCAGTGGATGATGTTGCGCGAATGCGTGGATTAGTCAGGCGCCGCACCAGCAAACCCGCGCCCCCAACCAGCGTTAACACGCCGCAAACACCGCCGAGAATCATTGCCATTTGCTGTTTCACCGCAATCGGCAGGAACCAGGCATACATCCAGTGCGGGGTCAGCATGCCAAACAGGTGACCGAAAAAAATCCCCAGAATGCCGATATGGAACAAGTTTGACCATAACACCATACCGCGTTTGTCCAGCATTTGACTGGAAGAGGCGCGCCAGGTGTATTGCCCGTAGTCGTAACGCAACCAACTGCCGAGGATAAACACCGTGCCGCACAAATACGGGTAGATATCGTAAAAGAAGACGTTCAGATACTGTATCATTTCGGACCTCCCGCGCTGACGTCGACATACTGCGGCGCCACGTCCTGGCTAAAGCGTCGTTGATAGTTTTGTAACGGTGAGCTGTCACAAGCGGTGGCGTTATCTTCGATAAACTTCACCTGTTCCTCTTCCCAGACCGCATCCAGGGCCTGACGGGTATCGTCACGTGTTTCTGCGCCAACCTGCCTGGTGACACTGTCACTTGAAAGGGGGCTACCGGCAAGCAGCAGCAGGGCATCAAACAACTGATACCACGGCGTATCGCGCTGTTTTAAGCGACCGCCAAGCAGTGCCAGAATGGGGGCGACATTCTGTAAACCTTCTTTGGCCTGGGCCTCCGGCAGCACGCTTAAATACTCCAGATACAACGGTAGATGATCCGGCAACTCGCGGCAGTTAAGCTGGAGCCCGACCTTTTCGTACTGCGCCAGCAGATCAACCATCGCCTGGCCGCGATCACGCGACTCGGCATGGACATGTTCGAACAACAGCAGTGAGGTGGCGCGCCCCCGATCAAACACCTCGCACCATTCGGCTTGCTTATCCAGTAATGGCGCATTGAGCAGGGCCTGGCTAAATTCGATAAGCATTGGGGCATCGCTGGACATCAGCGCCAGCGCGTCGTCTTTACACTCCCACAGCAGTTCGTCCGGATATTCCATCAGCAGTCCGATAACCTTGAGGATTTGCATTATTCACCCTCCGCTTTATCGCGCACTTCGGTAATGTCGATGGCATCAATACGGCTGCTGTTAAACAGGTTGAACTTGGTATCCGAACCGTGACAGCCGTCGCCAAAGGTGAAACCACAACCGTTTTTCTCCGGGAAAGCGTCGCGCGCCATTTCACGGTGGCTGGTCGGGATCACGAAGCGGTCTTCATAGTTGGCGATAGCCAGATAGCGATACATCTCCTCCACCTGCTCAACGGTCAGACCGACTTCCTCAATGGCGCGGGTATCCGTCACGCCTTCGACGGTTTGTGAGCGCATATAGTGGCGCATCGCCATCATGCGCTTGAGCGCGCGTAGTACCGGGGCGGTATCGCCAGCGCTTAGCATATTGGCGAGGTACTGTACCGGGATACGCAGTGATTCCACCGCCGGTAAAATATTGCCATTGCGCGGCAGGCCACCGGCATCAGCGACCGACTGAATCGGTGACAACGGCGGCACATACCAGACCATCGGCAGAGTGCGATACTCAGGATGTAACGGCAGCGCCAGCTTCCAGTCCATTGCCATTTTGTAGACCGGCGAACGTTGGGCGGCGTCGATAACATTCTGTGGAATGCCTTGTTTTAACGCCTCTTCGATGACCGCCGGATCGTGCGGATTGAGGAACACATCGCACTGACGCTCATACAGGTCGGTCTCATGCTCAGTACTGGCCGCTTCCTCGATGCGGTCGGCGTCGTACAGCAATACACCGAGATAACGGATACGCCCAACGCAGGTTTCCGAACATACCGTCGGCTGGCCGGACTCAATACGCGGGTAACAGAAAATGCACTTCTCTGACTTACCGCTCTTCCAGTTAAAATAGATTTTCTTGTATGGACAACCGCTGATACACAAACGCCAACCGCGGCATTTGTCCTGGTCGATCAGCACAATGCCGTCTTCCTCACGCTTATAGATGGCACCACTCGGGCAGGTGGCGACACAGCTTGGGTTCAGACAGTGTTCACAGAGTCGCGGTAAATACATCATGAAGGTGTTTTCGAACTGACCGTACATCTCCTTCTGCATTTTCTCGAAGTTTCGGTCACGGGCGCGTTTTGAGAACTCGCCGCCGAGCAGCTCTTCCCAGTTGGGGCCCCAGATAATCTTGTCCATCCGTTTACCGTCGATCAACGAACGTGGACGCGCAGTGGGCTGGTTTTTGCCTTCCGGTGCGCTATGCAGATGCTGATAATCGTAGGTAAACGGTTCATAGTAATCATCGATTTGCGGGATCACCGGGTTGGCGAATATTTTGGTAATCACCCCCATCTTGCCGCCCAGACGCGGTCTTATCTTGCCGTTGACATCGCGAACCCAGCCGCCTTGCCACTCTTCCTGATCTTCCCAGTTTTTCGGATAACCAATGCCTGGTTTGGTCTCGACGTTGTTAAACCATGCATATTCCATCCCTTCGCGCCCGGTCCAGACGTTTTTACAGGTGACGGAGCAGGTGTGGCAGCCGATACACTTGTCAAGATTAAGAACCATGCCTACCTGTGAGCGTATTTTCATTTTTTCGCCTCCTGTACCTGATCGCGACCTTCATCATCCAGCCAGTTAATATTTTTCATTTTTCTAATCATGATGAACTCATCGCGGTTAGAGCCGACCGTACCGTAATAGTTAAAGCTGTACGCCAACTGCGCATAGCCACCGATCATATGCGTCGGTTTCGGGCAGACGCGGGTGACCGAGTTATGGATCCCGCCACGCATCCCGGTGACTTCTGAGCCGGGAATGTTCATGATTCGTTCCTGAGCGTGATACATCATGGTCATTCCCGGTGGCACGCGCTGACTCACTACCGCACGGGCGGTAAGCGCGCCATTGGCGTTAAAGGCTTCGATCCAGTCGTTATCTTCAATACCCAACTCTTTGGCATCGGTCTCGCTGATCCAGACGATGGGGCCGCCGCGCGACAGCGTCAGCATCAGCAGGTTTTCGCTGTAGGTGGAGTGGATCCCCCATTTCTGATGCGGCGTCAGGAAGTTGAGCGCTTTTTCCGGAAAACCGTTAGGCGGAACGTCGCGCATTTCGCTAACGCTGCGGGTGTCGATAGGCGGACGGTAGGCCACCAGGCTTTCACCAAATGCACGCATCCACGCGTGATCCTGATACAACTGCTGGCGACCGGACAGGGTGCGCCATGGGATCAGCTCGTGGACGTTGGTATAGCCTGCGTTATAGGAGACATGTTCGCTTTCAAGACCGGACCAGGTCGGGCTGGAGATAATTTTGCGCGGCTGCGCCTGAATATCGCGAAAACGGATCTTCTCATCTTCTTTGTTCAACGCCAGATGCGTATGGTCGCGTCCGGTCATGGCGCCCAGCGCTTCCCAGGCTTTGACCGCCACCTGACCGTTGGTTTCCGGCGCCAGGGCGAGGATCACCTCCGACGCATCCAGTGCGGTGTCGATCAGCGGTCGACCTTTCGCCGGACCTTCGCGTTTGGTGTAGTTCAGCTTGCCGAGGAAATCGACCTCGGTCTGGGTATTCCAGGAGATACCTTTGCCACCATTTCCGAGTTTGTCCATTAGCGGGCCGAGCGAGGTAAAACGTTCGTAAGTGGCAGGGTAGTCACGCTCCACGACGGCGATATTAGGCGCAGTTTTTCCTGGAACAAGATCGCATTCGCCTTTGCGCCAGTCGAGGATGTCAAACGGCTGCGCCAGTTCTGCTGGTGAGTCGTGTTGCAGCGGTTGCAGGACGACATCGGTTTCTTGCCCAAGGTGCCCGACACAGACCTCCGAGAACACTTTGGCGATGCCTTTATAGATTTCCCAGTCGCTCTTCGATTCCCACGCCGGATCGACCGCCGCCGACAGCGGGTGAATAAACGGATGCATATCCGAGGTGTTCATATCATCTTTTTCATACCAGGTGGCGGTCGGCAGAACGATATCGGAGAACAGACAGGTACTGGACATACGGAAATCGAGCGTGACCAGCAGATCAAGCTTGCCTTCAATCGCCGCAGCCTGCCATTCCACCTCTTCAGGTTTAATGCCCTCGCTTGAACCGAGCGCTTCTCCCTGGATCCCGCTTTCGGTACCCAGTAAATACTTGAGCATGTATTCATGCCCTTTACCGGAGGAGCCGAGCAGGTTAGAGCGCCAGACAAAGAGGTTGCGCGGATGGTTGTGGCCGCTGTCCGGCTGCTCGCAGGCAAAACGGATATCACCCGATTTCAGCGCTTGTGCGGTGTATTCCACAGGAGACAAGCCAGCCTGTTCAGCCTTCGCTTTCACGGTCAATGGGTTGAGGTTAAGCTGCGGGGCGGACGGCAGCCAGCCCATTCTTTCGGCGCGTACGTTAAAGTCGATTAAATGCCCGCTAAATTTCGACGCGTCGGCCAGCGGAGAGAGGAGCTCCTGCGCGGTGAGTTTTTCATAACGCCACTGGCTGGAGTGGTTGTAGAAAAAAGAAGTGCTGTTCATCTGACGCGGCGGGCGGTTCCAGTCCAGCGCAAACGCCAGCGGTAACCAGCCGGTTTGCGGACGCAGTTTCTCCTGACCCACATAGTGCGCCCAGCCACCGCCGCTTTGCCCCACGCAGCCACAGAACACCAGCATGTTAATCATGCCACGGTAGTTCATGTCCATGTGATACCAGTGATTAACGCCAGCCCCGAGGATGATCATCGACCGGCCATGAGTTTTGTGTGCCGTATCGGCAAACTCCCTGGCGATTTGTTCGATATGACGGCGTGGCACACCGGTGATTTGTTCTCCCCAGGCCGGGGTGTAGGCTTTCACTTCGCTGTAATCTTGCGCGCTATGAACGTCATCCAGACCACGATCGAGACCGTAATTCGCCAGTACCAGATCATAAACGCTCACTACCGGGCAACTGCGGCCATCGGCGAGGGTGAGGCGTTTTACCGGAAGCTGACGCACCAGCACCGGCTGTTGTTTTACGCTGCGAAAATGCGGGTTTTCGTTGCCGCCAAAGTAGGGGAATGCTACCCCAGCCACGTCATCATGCTGACCAAGCAACGAGAGGGAAAGTTCTGTTTCTACCCCTGCGGCCAACGACTCGAGGTTCCATTTTCCCGTCTCACCCCAGCGAAAGCCGATGGAGCCGTTCGGCACGACCAGCTCACCGTCGCTGTTAAAGGCCACGGTTTTCCACTCCGGATTGTTGCTTTCGCCCAGACCGTCAACAAGGTCTGAAGCGCGCATCATACGTCCAGGCACGTAGCTGCCGTCTTCACGCGCATCCAGCAGGACCAGCATTGGCATATCGGTATAGCGGCGGCAGTAATTGAGGAAGTAGTCGCTGGGCCTGTCGAGGTGAAATTCTTTTAAAATCACATGGCCCATTGCCATCGCCAGCGCGCTGTCGGTGCCTTGTTTTGGTGCCAGCCACTGGTCGCACAGTTTGGCGACTTCCGAGTAGTCGGGCGTAATGGCAATGGTTTTAGTGCCTTTGTAGCGCACTTCGGTAAAAAAATGCGCGTCAGGCGTACGGGTCTGTGGGACGTTAGAACCCCAGGCAATAATATAACTGGAGTTATACCAGTCGGCGGATTCAGGAACGTCGGTCTGCTCGCCCCAGGTCATTGGCGACGCAGGCGGTAAGTCGCAATACCAGTCATAAAAGCTCAGGCAGGTGCCGCCAAGAAGGGAAAGATAACGCGTGCCTGCGGCATAGGAGACCATCGACATTGCCGGAATAGGTGAAAATCCGGCCACGCGATCCGGGCCGTAGGTCTTTACCGTCCAGACGTTGGCGGCGGCAATCAACTGATTAAGTTCTTTCCAGCTAGAACGGATAAAACCACCGCGACCGCGTACCTGCTTGTAGCACTGGCATTTTTGCGGGTCGTTCATAATCGATTCCCAGGCCAGCACCGGGTCGGACTGGCGGGTCAGGGCGTCGCGCCACAGTTCGATCAAACGTTTACGCACTAACGGATATTTCAGGCGGTTGGCGCTGTAAAGATACCAGGAGTAGCTGGCGCCGCGCGGACAGCCGCGGGGTTCATGATTTGGCAGGTCAGGGCGGGTGCGCGGGTAGTCAGTTTGCTGCGTTTCCCAGGTCACCAGTCCGTTTTTGACGTAGATTTTCCAGCTACATGAGCCGGTACAGTTCACGCCGTGGGTAGAGCGCACAATTTTATCGAACTGCCAGCGCTGACGATAACTGTCTTCCCAGTCCCGATTGGTGTGCATCACTTGCCCATGCCCCTCGGCAAACGTATCGCCCTTTTGTTTAAAGTAGCGAAAGCGATCTAACAGTTTACTCATGACATAACTCCTGCTTCGATAATATTGCCGACGATGAATCGCACACCAGGCCTGCCTGAATGTCCGATCCAGCGGTATCCATTTCGTTATTTTTTTTGTGATTTACGGCCATAGACCAGCCAGGTCACCAGCACACAGACGATGTAAAACACCAAAAATATTTTCATAGCCCCCACCGGAGAGCCGGTTAGCGCTAGGGATGAACCAAACGCTTTAGGAATGAAGAAGCCGCCCACAGCGCCAATGGCAGAGATGAATCCAAGCGCGGCGGCGGTGTCGGTTACCGCTTCACGCTGCGCCTGTTCCTCTGTACCACCGCGCAGTTTCACCCGGTAAATCGTGATTTTGCGAAAGATCACCGCAATCATCTGGAAGGTCGACCCGCTTCCCAGACCCGCGGTCAGGAACAGCCCCATAAACACCAGATAGAAGGCGACAAAGTTTCCTTCACCGGACCCCGGCAGAGTAAGAAACAGCAGGGCGCTGAACAGTGCCATAAAGATGAAGTTAATTAACGTGACGCGTACACCGCCGAACTTGTCAGAGATAACGCCGCCCGCCGATCGCGCAAGCGCGCCGATGAAGGGGCCGAAGAACGCCAGTTGCAGAATATTCACGTCAGGAAATTGCGTTTTCGCCAGCATGGCAAAGCCCGCCGAAAAGCCGATAAATGACCCGAATGTCGCAAGATACAGCAGGCTTAACAGCCACAAGTGAAAACGCTTGAGGACCGGTAACTGGGAAGCAATAGAAGCCTTCGAACTGGCAATATCATTCATTCCCATACCTGCCGCCAGGGTGGCTATTAGCAGAAGTGGAACCCAAATCCATGCGGCATTGGCCAGCGACAATAACGAGCCATCAGCTTGCGGTACGCCCTGGACGCCCAAAAAGGTAAATATGGGCAGAAAAATCACCAGCGGCGCGATCAACTGCATCACGCTGACGCCGAGGTTGCCAAGACCGCCGTTAACGCCCAGCGCGCTGCCTTGCTTTGCTTTGGGGAAGAAAAAACTAATATTGCCCATGCTGGAGGCAAAGTTAGCGCCAGCAAAACCGCACATCAGCGCAATAATAATAAATACTCCAAACGGAGTAGCGGTATTTTGCACGGCAAATCCCAGCCAGACGCAGGGAATAACCAGAATAATCGTGCTAAAAATGGTCCAACGGCGACCGCCAAATATAGGTACCATAAAGGAGTAGGGAACGCGCAATATTGCACCAGAAAGGGAGGGTAATGCCGTTAATAAAAACAGTTGATCGGTGGTGAAATTAAAACCAATTTTATTCAGATTGACGGCTACGGCGCTAAACAGCATCCAGACGCAGAAGGCAAGCAAAAGGCAACTTACTGATATCAAAAGATTTCTACGGGCAATGTGCTTGCCTTTGTTTTCCCAAAAGGCAGGGTTTTCTGGTTTCCAGTCAGTCAAAAGATAACGATTATTTTTCTCATTTGATGATGACATATTATTCTCCATGCACATGCCGTTCATGAAACAGAAATAAACGCATACAGGCCGCGCGGCTTCTTTTAGAAACTATTGAAAGGTTTTGGGAATATTGACTGAAAGAATAGATAAAAAAGCGCAATAACGCGGGATAAGGGGAGAATTACAGGTTGGTTAAGTGTTACTAATTGTAAACTTAAATGATGTATTGTTTGTTCATCTATAACATCAACTAAATAACTCAAGCGTAATCATACGATCCAGGTGGTGCTCGAAAGCGGGATCGGCCATTTCCTCTATGCCCAACACATACATACCATCCAGGCCGCAGACCACTGCGATTAAACGCCATGCGACATCGGCGGCATCTGGGGTGGATAAAAACTCACCGGCTTTCTGTCCCTGAGTGATGATGTTAGCCGTTTCCTCATGCCACATCCGCATGGTCAGCAGATAGGCGCTTTTGATCTCAGGATCTTTATCTGCCAGCACCTGTGCTTCACGCCACAGCCTGATATGGGGTTCGAACCCGCCATCTTCGCTGCCCAGCATGGCATGCAGCCGTTCCCGAAAACTGGCGTTTTCGCTGACCAGTTCAGCATCAAGCAGGGTACGGATCAGGCGCACAAAAGCCTGAGACTTGAGTTCACCGGCAGAGGAAAAGTGATGATGCACCTGACCCGTCGCCACATGAGCTTCCGCCGCTATACGTCGTACGGTCATGGCAGTAAACCCTTCTTCCAGCGCAACGCGCATCGCCGCTTGCAGAATCACTTCCCGACGTTCATCCCGGTTCAGATAGCTCATCATTCCTCCTGTATCTCAATAGCACGCAGTCTAACAAAAAGTTGGACATACGTTCAATTTTCCGTAGGATCGCTAAAGCTGGACATGTGTCCAGTTTCGGTTTTGTTAGGGAGTTTTATGTTTCGTCAGTGGTTAACGTTAGTCATTATTGTACTGGTCTACATCCCTGTTGCGATTGATGCAACGGTGCTGCACGTTGCCGCGCCCACGCTGAGTATGACGCTGGGTGCCAGTGGTAACGAGCTGCTGTGGATTATTGATATTTATTCGCTGGTCATGGCTGGCATGGTGTTGCCAATGGGGGCATTGGGCGATCGCATCGGTTTTAAACGTCTGCTGCTGTTGGGCGGGGGGTTATTTGGCCTGGCATCGCTGGCCGCTGCGTTTGCCCACAGCGCCAGTTGGCTGATTGCCACGCGGGCGGTATTAGCGATCGGGGCGGCGATGATTGTTCCGGCTACGCTCGCGGGTATTCGCGCCACCTTTGCCGAACAGCGTCATCGCAATATGGCGCTCGGCGTCTGGGCCGCTGTCGGTTCCGGCGGCGCGGCGTTTGGGCCATTAGTAGGCGGCATACTGCTGGAGCACTTCTATTGGGGATCCGTGTTCTTAATCAATGTGCCTATTGTTGTGGTGGTAATGGCATTGACGGCTCGTTTCGTGCCACGCCAGGCTGGACGTCGCGATCAATCGTTAAATTTCGGTCATGCGATAATGCTGATTGTCGCTATTCTGCTGCTGGTCTATAGCGCCAAAACCGCCCTGAAAGGTCATATCGCGACCACTGCCATCGTGCTGACATTGTTAGCCGGAGCTGTGCTGTTGGGGCAGTTTGTCCGTATCCAGCTTGCAGCTTCGCGGCCAATGATTGATATGCGGCTGTTCACGCATCGCATTATCTTAAGTGGCGTAGTAATGGCGATGACCGCGATGATTACGCTGGTTGGTTTCGAATTGCTGATGGCTCAGGAGCTCCAGTTTGTGCACGGTTTGACGCCGTATCAGGCCGGTCTGTTTATGCTGCCGGTGATGCTGGCAAGTGGTTTCAGCGGCCCCATTGCCGGCATGTTGGTGTCACGTCTGGGATTACGTTGTGTGGCAACGGCGGGCATGGCGCTCAGCGCCGTCAGTTTTTACGGTCTGGCGATGACGGATTTCAGTACGCAGCAAATACAAGCGTGGATATTGATGGCCTTGCTCGGATTCAGCGCGGCAAGTGCGCTTTTGGCCTCAACTGCGGCAATCATGGCAGCAGCCCCGGCAGAAAAAGCGGCAGCGGCTGGCGCCATTGAGACGATGGCTTATGAACTTGGCGCCGGGCTTGGCATCGCTATCTTTGGCTTACTGTTGAGCCGTAGCTTTTCTGCCTCGATTCTGCCACCTGCCGGACTTAATCCGCAGGAGATAGAGCGCGCCTCATCATCAATGGGCGAAGCGGTGCAACTTGCGCATTCGCTCCCGTCGTCGCTGAGTGAGGCATTGCTGGCGGCTGCCAGAGAAGCCTTTACCTGGTCACATAGCGTGGCCTTAAGCAGCGCTGGCAGTATGCTTATCGTATTAGCGATAGGGATGTGGTTCAGTCTGGCAAAGCTACAGCATCAATAACTAGTGGGCTAAATGACAGGGGTAATCCATCTCTTCGACTTCTTTTCCACTCAAGCGAGCGTATTGCCCCGTCAGTCTCCAGAATGCAGGTTGAGTTTCCGTATAGATCTCTGCCGCTAACACCAGGCGGCGGCGATCTACCTCGTTAAGTTCCAGTAGCGTCCACGGCACAAAATAGCGTTCGCTACCCGTCAGGGTAAACCACAGCGGGCACCCACAGCCGGAACAGAAGAAACGTTCACCACGATTTGAAGAAGGAAAGTGTGAGGGTTGGGCTGAATTCGGCGACATCTGCGGATGAGCGCTGGCCTCCAGATACATAGCGATGCCACCCGACCATTTCTGACACAACGTACAGTGGCAGGCATAGACATCCAGCATTTCGACGTCAACGGTAAAATGACTCTGTCCGCAAAGACAACGACCAGTGAACGTCTGCACGGCATACTCCTTATGACCGAGACTACATCAAGAGAAAAAGCCAGCCCCGAAAGGACTGGCTTTGTATTCAGACTACAACAAAATTAGAACTGGTAGTTCAGACCAACAGCCACGATGTTGTCAGTGCTTACACCTGCATAGCGGGTGAAGTTGTTGTCATCCAGCAGGTTGATTTTGTAATCAACGAAGGTAGACATGTTTTTGTTGAAGTAGTAGGTAGCACCCAGGTCTACGTATTCAACCAGATCCTGGTCGCCGAAATAACCCAGATCTTTACCTTTGGATTTCAGGTAAGCAACGGACGGACGCAGGCCGAAGTCGAACTGGTACTGAGCAACAGCTTCAAAGTTCTGAGCTTTGTTAGCAATACCGTCGATTTTACCGAACGTAGTCATGTTGCGGGTTTCGGAGTAGGTGGTCGCCAGGTAGATGTTATTCGCATCATATTTCAGACCAGCAGCCCATACTTCTGCATTTTGACCAGATGCGTACAGACCGTTGTTACCGTTACGAACCTGACGGTCGGTACGGTCAGATTTCGCGTAGGTCGCACCAACGCCAAAACCTTCGTACTCATAAGTAGTAGACAGACCGAAACCGTCGCCGTTTGCTTCTACTTCATTGTTACGATCGTTTTTGCCCTGATACTGAGCAGCGAAGTTCAGACCTTCAACCAGACCGAAGAAATCGGTGTTACGGTAGGTTGCAACGCCGGTAGCACGCTGGGTCATGAATACGTCAGTCTGGGTCCAGGTATCGCCACCGAACTCTGGCAGAACGTCGGTCCATGCGCCGATGTCGTAAGCTACGCCGTAGTTACGACCGTAGTCGAAAGAACCGTATTCAGCGAATTTCAGGCCAGCGAATGCCAGACGGGTTTTGTCTGCTTCGGAACCCTGATCTTCAGAACGGTTGCCTTTGAATTCATATTCCCACTGACCAAAACCAACCAGTTGGTCATTGATCTGAGTTTCGCCTTTGAAGCCCAGACGTGCGTAGGTTTTGTCGCCATCGCTGCTGGTGTCATCAGAGAAATAATGCTGAGCGTGAACTTTACCGTAGATATCCAGTTTGTTTGCGTCTTTGTTATATACCTCAGCCGCGTTTACTGCACCTGCCGCCAACAGGCTAGTCACTGCCACTGCAACTAATTTAAGTTTCATTCTAAATAATCCTTATAATTTTTTCTTGGTGTGTTTCCTAAACCATTGCTAAACGAAGGGGTTCATCAATGGCAAACCATTTTTAAATGACGCAGTGGTATAAGTTCAATAATAAGTTTCATAATATTGCGAAATATTTGAAGTTGTGTGATCCAGATCTACATAATACAGCTGATTGTATTAATCTTAATATGTGACAAATCTGATGAGATATATTTACGCAGGGAACTATTATGGCAGCTATGATTTAAATGGCGTTAGTTTCGCTTGTATAATATATACATGCGGAGGGTTATAGATAAACATGAAATACTTTCACGCGTTAACTAATAATCACATATTTAACATTTAATTAAACAAATATAAACAAAAAACACAAGTGCAATGCGCAATAATTATCCATCAGCCTGGCTAAAGTATAGCCGGATTTTATTTATTTGTGATAAAACCCGGTTTTTTTTCAGGCGCGGCGCGTTGCCAACCAGCAAAGTAGCGAGCCAGCGCAAACCATCAGCGCACCTTGCCAGAAAGAAAGTGATAGCGGGGCGCTGAGTAGCACGGCGGCAAGCGCGGAGGACAGTACGGGAGTAAAATAAGAACCCACCGCCATAATGGTGACATTACCGTGCAAAATACCAATATTCCACGCAGCATAGGCAAATCCTAACGTTAATGCTGCAGTGAACATTTTAATCGTCACCGGAGTGCTGAAAACCATTTCCGGCTGAGGGGTGACAAAATAGTAAACCCACAGACTTGCGGCTGTCAGTAAGACGAACACCGTGATGCCGTTAAAGCCTTTTGCATATTTATTGGTCACTGTGCAATATGTGGCCCAGATAAAAGCCCCCAGAAAGGCGAGAAAATAACTGAGCGGACTACTGGCAACATTGCTGATAATTTCGCCAGGATTGAGGCCATTTTCACCACCTAATACCCAACAAACACCGGTCAATGCGATAATTAATCCAGGAATGACCAGCCAGGTTGATTTTTGACCATTAAATAATATGGCGAACAATATCGTCAGGCTTGGCCAGAGATAATTTACCATCCCGACTTCAATAGCCTGATGACGGGTAGCGGCATAACCCAGGGCCAGTGCTAAACAAATTTCATAGCTAACAAAAAGCACGCTACCGGCGATTAAATAGCGAACAGGAATTTTTCTGATATTTGGAAATCCGACAGTAAATATGAGCAACAGGCCGCTTAAAGAAAAAATCATCGCTGCGCCGCCAGCAGGTCCCAGTCCCTCACTCACTCCCCGAATAAGTCCAACCATCGTGCTCCAGAGTACGATGGCAATCAGACCAATTAACGTTGCTTTTTGTTTTGTCATTCTGTTTCTCTGTCCATACCACTGGCAAAAAATAAGCTGAAATTTATAGCACTTTTACACCGTAGCACGCTAATTAATTACCTTTTGCATACCTCCTTATGGGTACAAGGGTTAAACAAAGTGCACTATTTAGTAGCGGAACCGTTTCGTTTTTGATTTGACGCAAAAAAAATATGGATATAGCTGATAGTTTCGTCGCGAAGTTGTACATGTCATCTTTCAGGCTGCCTCGATTACGCACTTTGAGAGATTTCTTGTACGAATCCCTGCAAAAAAGAGGAAAGCAATGGACGTCAGCCGCAGACAATTTTTTAAAATCTGCGCGGGCGGTATGGCGGGAACAACAGTAGCCGCTCTGGGTTTTGCACCCAAAATGGCACTGGCTCAGGCGCGAAACTATAAGTTATTACGCGCCAAAGAGATCCGAAACACCTGCACATACTGTTCCGTAGGTTGCGGGCTATTAATGTATAGCCTGGGTGATGGAGCAAAAAACGCCAAAGAGTCGATTTACCATATTGAAGGGGATCCGGATCATCCGGTGAGCCGGGGGGCATTATGTCCTAAGGGCGCAGGATTACTGGATTACGTACACAGTGAAAACCGTCTGCGTTACCCGGAATATCGAGCTCCTGGTTCCGACAAATGGCAGCGTATCAGCTGGGATGAAGCTTTCTCCCGCATCGCGAAGCTGATGAAAACTGACCGTGACGCCAACTTTATTGAGAAAAATGAGCAGGGCGTAACGGTTAACCGCTGGCTTTCCACCGGGATGCTGTGCGCATCTGCAGCAAGTAATGAAACCGGCATGCTGACGCAAAAATTTGTGCGCTCACTCGGCATGCTGGCAGTAGACAACCAGGCGCGCGTCTGACACGGACCAACGGTAGCAAGTCTTGCTCCAACATTTGGTCGCGGTGCGATGACCAACCACTGGGTTGATATTAAAAATGCTAACGTCGTGATGGTGATGGGCGGTAACGCCGCTGAAGCACATCCGGTGGGATTCCGCTGGGCGATGGAAGCTAAAAACAACAATGACGCCACGCTGATTGTTGTTGACCCACGTTTTACACGTACAGCCTCGGTGGCGGATATTTACGCACCGATTCGTTCCGGCACGGACATTACGTTCCTGTCCGGCGTTTTGCTGTACCTGATTGAAAATAACAAAATCAACGCTGAATACGTTAAGCATTACACCAACGCCAGCCTGCTGGTGCGGGATGATTTTGCTTTCGAAGAGGGTCTGTTCAGCGGGTATGACGCGAAAAAACGTCAGTATGATAAATCGTCCTGGAACTATCAGTTCGATGAAAACGGCTACGCCAAACGCGATGAAACATTAAGTCATCCGCGCTGCGTGTGGAACCTGCTGAAACAGCATGTATCCCGTTACACGCCAGATGTGGTGGAAAATATCTGCGGTACGCCAAAAGAGGACTTCCTGAAAGTCTGCGAAGTGCTGGCTTCCACCAGCGCGGTCGATCGCACAACCACCTTCCTGTATGCGCTGGGCTGGACGCAGCATACCGTCGGGGCGCAAAACATCCGCACCATGGCGATGATCCAGCTGCTGCTCGGCAATATGGGGATGGCCGGTGGTGGTGTCAACGCCTTGCGCGGTCACTCCAACATTCAGGGGTTAACCGACTTAGGACTGCTCTCTACCAGTCTGCCGGGCTACCTGACGCTGCCGTCAGAAAAACAGACAGATCTGCAAACCTATCTGGCCGCGAACACGCCAAAAGCGACGTTGGCCGATCAGGTTAACTACTGGGGCAACTATCCGAAGTTTTTCGTTAGCCTGATGAAATCTTTCTACGGCAATGCGGCGCAGAAAGAGAATGACTGGGGCTTTGAGTGGCTGCCGAAGTGGGATCAGTCCTACGACGTCATCAAATACTTCAATATGATGGATAGCGGAAAAGTCACCGGCTACATCTGTCAGGGCTTTAACCCGGTTGCGTCCTTCCCGGACAAAAACAAAGTGGTGCAGTCCCTGAGCAAACTGAAGTATCTGGTCGTTATCGATCCGCTGGTGACAGAAACCTCAACGTTCTGGCAAAACCACGGCGAATCGAACGACGTTGATCCGGCATCTATCCAGACCGAAGTCTTCCGTTTGCCGTCAACTTGCTTTGCGGAAGAGGATGGCTCAATCGCCAACTCCGGTCGCTGGCTGCAGTGGCACTGGAAAGGTCAGGACGCGCCGGGCGAAGCCCGTAACGATGGCGAAATTCTGGCCGGCATTTACCACCGTCTGCGCGACATGTACCGCACTGAAGGCGGTAAAGCAGTTGAACCCGTGCTGAAAATGAGTTGGAACTATAAGCAGCCGGACGAACCGCATTCAGAGGAAGTGGCGAAAGAGAACAACGGCTATGCGCTGGAAGATCTCTATGATGCCAACGGTGTGCTGATTGCGAAGAAAGGCCAGTTGCTCAATAGCTTTGCGCTGCTGCGTGATGATGGCACAACCTCATCTTCCTGCTGGATTTATACCGGGAGCTGGACCGAGCAGGGCAACCAGATGGCCAACCGCGATAACGCCGACCCGTCAGGGCTGGGTAATACGCTGGGTTGGGCATGGGCATGGCCACTGAACCGTCGCGTTCTGTATAACCGCGCGTCGGCGGATCCGCAGGGTAAACCGTGGGATCCAAAACGCATGCTGATCCAGTGGAACGGTACGAAGTGGACGGGGAACGACATCCCGGACTTCAACACCGCGGCGCCTGGCAGCGGCACCAATCCGTTTATCATGCAGCCGGAAGGTCTGGGTCGTCTGTTCGCCATTGATAAGATGGCGGAAGGGCCGTTCCCGGAACACTACGAGCCAATGGAAACGCCGCTGGGTACCAACCCGCTGCACCCGAACGTAATCTCCAACCCGGCAGCCCGTCTGTACGAGGCGGATAAGCTACGCATGGGAACCAAACAGGACTTCCCGTACGTTGGGACGACTTATCGTCTGACCGAACACTTCCATACCTGGACCAAGCACGCATTGCTGAATGCGATTGCTCAACCAGAACAGTTTGTAGAAATCAGCGAAACGCTGGCGGCAGCGAAAGGTATCAATAACGGCGATCGCGTGAAAGTCAGCAGCAAGCGTGGATTTATTCGCGCAGTTGCGGTGGTTACGCGTCGTCTGCGTACCCTGAACGTCAACGGTCAGCAGGTTGAAACGGTTGGGATCCCGATCCACTGGGGCTTTGAAGGAGTCGCGCGTAAAGGCTATATCGCCAACACCCTGACGCCGAATGTCGGTGATGCAAACTCGCAAACGCCGGAATACAAAGCGTTTTTAGTAAACATCGAGAAGGCGTAAGGGGGCGAATATATGTCTATGGAAACGCAGGACATCATCAAACGGTCCGCAACAAACTCCATCACGCCGCCGCCTCAGGCCCGTGATTACAAAGCAGAGGTCGCGAAACTGATCGATGTGTCCACCTGTATAGGCTGTAAGGCCTGCCAGGTGGCATGTTCAGAGTGGAACGATATCCGCGATGAAGTCGGTCATTGCGTCGGGGTGTATGACAACCCCGCCGATCTCAGCGCCAAATCCTGGACGGTGATGCGATTTAGCGAAACCGAACAGAACGGCAAGCTTGAGTGGCTAATTCGTAAAGACGGCTGTATGCACTGTGAAGATCCGGGCTGCCTGAAGGCGTGCCCGTCTGCCGGGGCGATTATTCAGTACGCCAACGGGATTGTCGATTTCCAGTCAGAGCACTGCATTGGCTGCGGCTACTGTATTGCCGGGTGTCCATTTAATATTCCGCGCCTCAATAAAGAGGATAACCGCGTGTATAAATGTACGCTGTGTGTGGACCGCGTCAGCGTCGGGCAGGAGCCTGCCTGCGTCAAGACCTGTCCAACAGGGGCAATACATTTCGGCACCAAGCAGGAAATGCTGGAAATGGGCGAACAGCGGGTGGCCAAACTGAAAGCTCGCGGTTTCGAACACGCCGGACTCTACAACCCGGAAGGTGTGGGGGGGACGCATGTGATGTACGTTCTGCATCATGCCAACCAGCCGGAGCTGTACCACGGCCTGCCGAAAGATCCGCAGATTGATACCTCTATCAATCTGTGGAAAGGGGCGCTGAAACCGCTGGCCGCAGCCGGATTTATCGCCACCTTCGCCGGACTTATTTACCACTACGTTGGTATTGGTCCGAATAAGGAAGTGGACGACGACGAGGAGGATCATCATGAGTAAGTCGAAAATGATTGTGCGCACGAAGTTTATCGACCGCGCCTGTCACTGGACGGTGGTGATCTGCTTCTTCCTGGTGGCGCTGTCGGGGATTTCATTTTTCTTCCCGACTCTGCAATGGCTGACGCAGACTTTCGGTACGCCGCAGATGGGGCGTATTTTGCACCCGTTCTTCGGGCTGCTGATCTTCGTGGCGTTAATGTTCATGTTTGTACGCTTTGTTCACCACAACATCCCGGACAAAAAAGATATTCCGTGGCTGAAAAACATTGTGGAAGTGCTGAAAGGCAATGAACATAAAGTGGCGGATGTGGGCAAGTACAACGCCGGACAGAAAATGATGTTCTGGTCGATCATGAGCATGATTTTCGTGCTGCTGATTACCGGCATTATTATCTGGCGTCCGTACTTTGCGCAGTTCTTCCCGATGCAGGTCGTGCGTTATAGCCTGCTGATCCATGCGGCGGCAGGCATTATCCTGATGCACGCCATCCTCATCCATATGTATATGGCATTCTGGGTGAAAGGCTCTATTAAAGGCATGATCGAAGGGAAAGTGAGCCGTCGCTGGGCGAAGAAACATCACCCGCGCTGGTATCGCGAAGTCGAAAGACAAGAAGCGAAAAAAGAGAGCGAGGAAGGGGTTAACTAATCCCTGACGTTACCTCCACGTAATGGCGCTACATCGGTAGCGCCATTTTTTTGCCAAAAAAACGTCATGTTTCTGTCATCTGCTCAACGTAAGGTGTTGTCTTTTCAATAATAGAAGAGTTAAAAGACAATGCATCTGGTAAAAAAATTACTCGCAGTCAGCGTGTTTCTTTGTGCGTCCGCTCAGGCGCAGAACATCCTCGAATTTCCTCAGCCGGAAAATAACCCGGAAGAGTTTTATGCCGTAACTGAAATCCCGGCAGGTGGAATGATTAAATATGAAACCGACGCCAAAACCGGTTTTATCGTTGCCGATCGCTTCCAGTCAATGCCGGTTGCCTATCCCGCCAACTACGGCTCGTTGACTCAATCTTTAGCCGGTGACGGCGACCCGCTGGACGTCATTTTTTATACCCGTGCGCCACTGGCCCCAGGAACATTGATTAAGCTGCGCGCGATTGGCGTGCTGAAGATGATCGACGGCGGAGAAAAGGACGACAAAATTGTCGCCGTTCCGGCCAGTAAAATTGACCCGACTTATGATGACATCAAAGAGTTGAGCGATCTGCCCAAGATTGAAGTGCAACGCCTGGAATCTTTCTTCCGCGTGTACAAAGATCTGCCGGAAGGGCGCAAAAAGGTAGAATTAAACGGTTTCAACGACGCCGCTACGGCAAAGCAAGAGATCAAACAGGCCTGGGATGCCTGGAAAGAGAAAAAACCGCAGTAATACATGGCATGCCGGATGACGGGCCTACAGGCGCATTTTGCTGATGTAGGCCGGATAAGCTTGCGCCATCCGGCAATGCGGTTTACTCCAGTATTGAGTTCAGACGCGCAATCTCCTGACGCCATTGCGCTTGTAACAGCGGTTTTTGATGTTTCGGCTTACGAGCGAGATCGTCGGCCAGCCGCTGCTCCAGTTCGAGAAGTTGTTCCAGTAACGCATCACTGTCGCGGCTTATTTCATTTCTCGCTTCAACCACCGTTTTCGGGACGGGTATCTCAGCAGATGTTTCCCGAATTCGCGCGTTGATCGCGTCCAGATCGTGCCATTCGCTGAGTTCGCCGTTCTCAATAAACCAGAACCGGTTACAGCTTTTGCTGATAAGTTGGCGATCGTGACTGACCAGCAGCACGCCGCCGTGATAGCTTTGCAGCGTTTCTGCCAGCGCCTCTTTGCCTTCCATATCCAGATGGTTGGTCGGTTCATCGAGCATCAGCAGGCTATAACGCGCAAGCGTCAGTCCCACAAACAATAACCGGGAGCGCTCGCCACCGCTTAATGTACTGACCCGCTGCGCGTGACGAACCCATGGAAAGCCCGCGCTAATCAGCGCCATTTTGCGGATATCAGGCTGAGGAGCGAACGCTTCCAGCGCGTCAAACAGCGAGTCGTCATCAGCGAGTTGGTGCAGCGTTTGATCGTAATACCCCAGCGTAACGCGCGGATGTAACACCAATGAAGGCGATGCCAGCTGTGAGTGAAACTGTTGCCAGATAAGCCTTAACAGCGATGATTTCCCACACCCATTGCGCCCGACAATCGCCACGCGATCGCCGCTTTTTACGCGGATACCGGCTATCGAAAACAGCGAATCTGCGCCAGGAGCAGGGGCCACGGACAGATGAGTCATCTCCAGCAAACGATCCGCACGCAGGGCATCACCCTGCAATGTTAGTGTCCACTGACTTCCCGAGGTTACTTCGGTCTGTACCTCTTTCAGGCGCAGCACCTGTTTTTCCATCTGCTTGGCTTTACGGGAAAGGTCTTCGTTGTCGTAGACCCGCCCCCAGGTCGCCAGCCGTTTGGCGCTGGCGGTGACGCGATCGATCTCCTTTTGTTCAGCCTTATGGCGCAAAGCATCGCTGGCGTCTCTGTCTACCAGAGCCTGACGCGCCGCGCTACAGGGTAGATCGAAGGCATACAGGGTGCGATCGCGCAGGATCCAGGTCCCGTGAGTCACGGCATCCAGTAACTGCGGGTCGTGGGAAACCACCACAAAACTACCAGACCAGTTCTGTAAGAACTGTTCCAGCCACAGTAATGTAGGCAAATCCAGGTGGTTACCCGGTTCATCCAGCAGTAGCAGGTCAGGATTTCGCATCAGCGCCCGCGCTAATAACAGACGCGTGTGTTGTCCGCCGCTCAGCGTTTGTGCTGTCAGAGATAAATTCTCCGGCGTGAAACCCATTTCGGCCAGCAACGCTTCAACTCGCCATTGCTGGCTCGCGCGTTCATGCTCGGGAAGTTGAGCAAGCACCGCCTCTTGCAACGTAAGCGGCAGTATATCGTCAGGTAAATGTTGCTCCACACGTGCGAGATGACAGTGATTCGCCTGCGCGATAGACCCGCTGGTGGGTGAAATCGTGCCATCAAGCAGTTTTAACAGCGTACTTTTGCCGCAGCCGTTGTAACCGATAAGCCCGATGCGGTCACCTTTTTTCAGGGTGAAGGAAAGATCGTCGAATAGCGTGCCAAATGCCGTATCAACGTGTAAGGATTGTGCGGTTAGTAATGTGCTCATTGTTGCTTACTCAAGAGTTACAGGCGTAAAAACGCCTCGTCAAACATCGCTGACGATAACCCGGTAAGCCCGAGAGAAGGGGATTGAGAAGTTAGCTTCGCTCAAGCAGAAGTTATCGCAGCACGATACCGATAACGCTTGAGCACTGGCGATCGCCAAAAGCATGTGAAACGATAAAACGTTCACAGTACAGCATAAGTATCCTCCTTTTGTTTTTCAGAATGTTAATCGGTGATGAAAGTGTAATCGCAACATACGCGGTAGCGCAAGCTTTGAACGCCCAGCAGATCACAAGACAAATAAATCAGGCAAAAGTTAATTTTCGTCGCGTCGAAAGCATGAGTTAAGGATCACAATAACGATCGCTGTTCTCCGGTACGCTGTCGCTCACTATTTTATTATTTGGAGAATAGATGACATGAAAAAAACAATGACATTGACGATGATTGCGCTGGGATGTTTATTTGCAAATGCACAAGCAAGTGAAAAACTCGCTGGTAATGAGATACTTAAAGTGCAAAAGGGTGGTGTTCCTGACAAAATTTACACGCAGAATAACCCGCATTTAAAGATTGCCACCTATAACATTGGTAAAAATGAAGCATCTGCTGATGTGGCGGATTTTACGGCACTTAATTCAGCTATTAAAAGAATAGATGCAGATATTATAGCAGTGCCAGAGGTTGATAATAAAACAGGGCGCAGTCAAAAGATCGATCAACTCAAAAAAATCGCTGATGCCAATAAACTGTATTACGCCTTTGGTAAAGCGCTCGATTTTGATGGCGGTGAGTACGGGTTAGGACTGCTTTCCAAATATAAAATATTGCACACGCAGGTGGTAAAATTACCGTCGGGTAATGCTGAACAACGCGTGGCGTTACTGGCGCAGGTTGACGTGCCTGGGTTTGATTCTGCCCCCATCATTATGGTGACCCATCTCGACTGGCAAAAAGATCCTACCATGCGTACGGAACAAGCCCGCTATCTTTTAGATATCAGCATTGGCGACGCGACATCAGATTTCCCGGATATCGCCTCCTCAATTAAAATCCTTGCAGGGGACTTTAATTCGACCCGGGACGAGCAGCCGCTGAAAGAAATACGTTACTTTTTCAACGAAGTGACGAAAGAAGGGGTTGATACCCGCAGTTGGCCAGCCGTTAACCCTGCGATCGATATAGACCATATTTTCACGTTTAAAGGGCAGAAGTGGAGCGTCAAAAATCTGGAAATTCCACATAACTCACCCGAATTTACGTGGTCTACGGCGAGCGATCACCTGCCGGTTATCGCTGAGCTGGAACTTTCAGAACAGTAATCTACATACTGTATTTCGTTCATCGAACGCTTAAAATTGCCCGGCAGACTCTGCTGCCGGGCAAACCGTCAAATAGACGTTCGACGGTAGTCGCGATATTCCGCCTGCCAGAAATTATCGTCAATCGCCTGTTGCAGCGCTTCGGCGGACGTTTTCACAGCCACGCCTTGCTGCTGGGCCATTTTACCCACGGCAAAAGCAATCGCACGGGAAACTGTCTGAATGTCTTTCAGTTCCGGTAACACCAGTCCTTCGCCGTTCAGCACCAGCGGTGAATACTGCGCCAGTGTTTCACTGGCCGACATCAGCATTTCATCGGTAATGCGCGATGCGCCGGAAGCAATAACACCCAGCCCGATACCCGGGAAAATATAGGCGTTGTTACACTGGGCAATCGGGAAGACTTTTTCCTTCCACACTACCGGCGCGAACGGACTACCGGTCGCAACCAGCGCGTTACCTTCGGTCCAGGCGATAATATCCTGTGGCGTAGCTTCCACGCGTGAAGTCGGGTTAGACAGCGGCATGACGATGGGGCGCGAACAATGCTTGTGCATTTCGCGGATGATCTCTTCGGTAAACAGGCCGGTCTGTCCGGAAACACCAATCAGGATATCCGGCTTAACGTTACGCACCACGTCGAGTAACGACAGCACATCCTCTTGCGTATCCCAGTGCTGCAGATTTTCGCGTTTTTGCACCAGCTTGGTCTGGAAGGAGAGCAGGTTCGGCATTTTGTCGGTTAACAGGCCGAAGCGATCGACCATAAACACGCGCTGACGCGCCGCTTCCTCGCTTAAACCTTCACGCTGGATTTGCGCGATGATCTGCTCGGCAATCCCGCAACCGGCTGAGCCCGCTCCAAGGAACACGATATTCTGTTCACTTAACTGGCTACCCGCCGCGCGGCTGGCGGCAATGAGCGTACCAACGGTAACCGCTGCGGTGCCCTGAATATCGTCGTTAAACGAGCAAATTTCATCGCGATAGCGGTTCAGCAACGGCATCGCATTTTTCTGCGCGAAGTCTTCGAACTGCAGCAGCACGTCCGGCCAACGATGCTTCACAGCCTGAATGAATTCATCGACAAATTCGTAGTATTCATCATCAGTGATACGCGGATTACGCCAGCCCATATACAGCGGATCGTTCAGCAGTTGCTGATTGTTGGTACCGACGTCCAGGACGACCGGCAGGGTGTAGGCCGGACTAATTCCGCCACACGCGGTATACAGCGACAGCTTACCGATCGGAATACCCATCCCGCCGATCCCCTGGTCGCCAAGGCCCAGAATACGTTCACCGTCGGTGACGACGATGACTTTGATATTGTGGTTAGGTACGTTCTGCAGGATATCGTCCATATTGTGGCGGTTCTGATAAGAGATAAACACGCCGCGCGCGCGACGATAGATCTCAGAGAAACGCTCACAGGCAGCACCTACCGTTGGGGTATAGATAACCGGCATCATCTCATCAAGGTGATTATGCACCAGTCGGTAAAACAGGGTTTCGTTGGTGTCCTGAATGTTACGCAGGTAAATATGCTTGTCGATTTCGGTTTTGAATCCCTGATATTGGATCCAGGCGCGTTCAGCCTGTTCTTCAATCGTCTCGACCACTTCCGGCAGTAACCCCAGCAGGTTGAAGTTACGGCGTTCTTCGACACTGAAAGCGCTCCCTTTATTCAGTAAAGGGAATTCCAGCAGTACCGGGCCAGCGTAGGGGATGTAAAGGGAACGCAGTTTTTTAGTTTCGTTTTCCATGTCACTCACTCTTTTTTGAATAACCGTCCCTGGCGTTCTTTATGATCGTATGTGGCCTGTCCGCCAGGGAAACGGGCGAAGTATAAAGCATTGTGAATGGGGTATGGGGTTTTATAAGCAAAAACACCACTGCGGTTGCAATGGTGTTTATCTCGTTATTCAGTCAGACCTGCGAAAGACTATTTGCCGTCAGCGCGGCGTTTTCTTCCGGTAGGATTGTTGACCACACTGGTTTTGTCACCTTCGGTCACGACTTTACGTTGGTTTGAGATTTTGTGGTCCAGTCCAAGAATATGACGGGCCTGACGGTTCGATTTCATTCTAACTCCTTAATCCTGTTTCTGGTTTCAAGGGCGAGCCCGTATAACAACGGACGAAATACAACCTGATAGAAAGCCGATGTTTAAAATAACGGCTTTCAGGATGGTCGGTCATTTTGTCTGAAAGGTCAATGCTTAAGCGGTAAATGCAGAACTATCCCGGATGGATCATGCATTTTCTCAGGCGTCCTATACTTGTAACTTCAACGACAACACAGGAGAACGGTAATGACTATCCATAAGAAGGGTCAGGCACACTGGGAAGGCGACATTAAACGCGGTAAAGGTACCGTATCGACCGAAAGTGGCGTGCTGAATCAGCAACCGTATGGGTTTAATACGCGGTTCGAAGGGGTAAAAGGCACCAATCCTGAAGAGTTGATTGGCGCGGCCCATGCCGCCTGCTTCTCAATGGCGCTTTCGTTAATGCTGGGCGATGCGGGCTTTACGCCAGACGCCATTGATACCACTGCCGATGTTTCTCTGGATAAGGTGGATGCGGGATTTGCGATAACCAAAGTAACGCTGCACAGTGAGGTAAGCGTTCCGGGGATAGACGCCGCCACGTTTGACGGCATCATCCAGAAAGCGAAGGCCGGCTGCCCAGTTTCGCAGGTACTGAACGCGGAAATTACACTGGATTATCAGCTGAAGTCTTAATCGTGGCGTGCCGGATGCGACTACGTCTTATCCGGCACCCGATGATGTTATTGCGCCACCCAGCCGCCATCCATATTCCACGCAACGCCTCGTACCTGCGCCGCACCGTCTGAACATAAAAACAACGCGAGTTCCCCTAACTGCTCCGGCGTGACGAATTCGCGCGACGGTTGCTTTTCCGCCAGCAGGGCGTCACGTGCGACGTCAGGCGCAGCGCCTTCGGCAATACGTTTATCAATCTGCTGCTGGACCAACGGTGTGAGCACCCAACCGGGGCATAGCGCATTGCAGGTGATGCCGGTCTGCGCGGTTTCCAGCGCAATGGTCTTGGTTAATCCCACCACGCCGTGCTTGGCTGCCACGTACGCGGATTTCTCTTTAGAAGCCACCAGGCCGTGAACCGAGGCGATATTAATGATGCGTCCCCAGTTCCGTGCGCGCATGTCTGGCAGCGCCAGTCGCGTAGTGTGAAAAACGGATGAGAGGTTAATAGCAATAATTGCGTTCCATTTTTCAACCGGGAAGGTTTCTACCGGAGACACATGCTGGATCCCGGCGTTGTTGACCAGGATATCCACACCGCCAAATTCGCTTGCGGCATAGCGCATCATGTCAGCAATTTGCGCTTCATCGCTCAGGTCCGCGCCGTGGTAGCCTGGCGTTTTGCCATACTGCGCCACGGCATCTTTGGCGGCTTCGACATCACCAAACCCGTTGAGGATCAACGAAGCGCCCGCTTGTGCCAGCACCTGAGCGATGCCTAATCCAATACCGCTGGTCGAGCCGGTAACCAGGGCGGTTTTTCCCGTTAAGTTCATGATGATTCTCCTTAAACAATTCCGGTGGTGTAGAAGACGCCGATAACAAACAGCACGGCCAGGCTTTTGATCACGGTGATGGCGAAAATCCCGCCGTACGCCTGACGATGGCTGAGGCCGGTAATAGCCAGCAGGGTAATGACCGCGCCGTTGTGCGGCAGGGTATCCATGCCGCCACTGGCCATTGACGCCACGCGGTGGAAGACTTCGAGTGGAATATTGGCGGCATGGGCAGCGGCAATAAAAGTGTCAGACATGGCGGCGAGGGCAATACTCATTCCGCCAGACGCCGAGCCGGTGATCCCGGCCAGCGTGGTGATGCTGATGGCTTCGTTAAGAAGCGGGTCGGGGATCGCCGCCAGCGCTTTTGACAACACAAGGAAACCCGGCAGGGCAGCGATCACCGCACCAAAACCATACTCCGACGCGGTGTTCATGGCCGCGAGGATCGCGCCGCCAACCGCCGTTCTGCTGCCTTCCGCCAGGCGACCTTTAATGTTGCGATAGCCGAACAGCACCACCAGCAGGATCCCTGAAATCAGCGCCGCTTCCACCGCCCAGATAGCGGTAATTTTACCGACTTCGGTGGTAATCGGTTTGGCAAGGCCTGGCAGTTCCAGTTGATGTGTTGCGCCATACCACTGTGGAATCCAGCGGGTAAACAGCAGGTTAAATACCCCAACCAGAATCAGCGGAGAGATAGCGATTATCGGGTTCGGCAGGTTAATGTTATCCGGCGTTTCCGGCTCGTTTAACAGTTCAGTGCCATAGCCTTCATTCTTTGCCTGCGCTTTACGACGCTGACGTTCGAGATAAACCAGACCGACGAAAATAATAAACAGCGAGCCTATCAGCCCCAGCCACGGCGCGGCCCAGGCGTTAGTCCCAAAGAAGCTGGTCGGAATAATATTCTGGATCTGCGGCGTGCCCGGCAAGGCGTCCATCGTGAAGGAAAACGCGCCCAGCGCAACGGTGGCCGGGATCAGGCGCTTAGGAATATTACTCTGGCGGAACAGCTCCGCCGCAAAGGGATACACCGCAAACGCCACGACGAACAGCGATACCCCGCCGTAGGTTAACAGCGCGCACACCAGTACGATCACCGGGATGGCGTGACGCCGCCCGAGAATATTGATGGCGGCGGCAACAATAGAGCGGGAAAAACCAGACAACTCGATTAACTTGCCAAACACCGCACCCAGCAAAAATACCGGGAAGTAAAGCTTCACAAAACCGACCATTTTTTCCATAAACAGGCCGGTGAAGGCAGGGCCGACGGCGCTGGGTTCGGTAAGCAATACAGCACCTAATGCCGCGATGGGGGCAAACAGGATGACGCTGTATCCGCGATAGGCTGCAAGCATCAGCAGGCCCAGCGCTGCCAGGGCGATTAATACACTCATCATGACTCCTCAATATCATTGTTATAGTGGGGTACAGAAAGAGAAGTTACGGTTTCAGGGCAAAGCGCAGCTGGTGCTCTCTGCGTTGCTGGATGTACTCCTTGCGCGAATCATCCCAGCGATAAAATCCCTGGCCGCTGCGCAAACCAGTATCACCGTTGGCAACCTTGTCAGCGACCAGCGACATCATGTCGCTACCGGTGGCGAGCGTGGGTAACAGATGCTGACAAATGTCCTGTACCGTAGAAAGACCCGTCATATCAGCCGCCTCCAGCGGGCCAACCATGGCATAGCGTCGTCCGAGCGAGGCACGCATTACCTGATCCACTACCTCCGCGCTGGCGATACCGCTTTTAACGATATGCAACGCTTCACGCAGCAGGGCGAATTGCAGACGGTTGCCGACAAACCCTGGCGCGGCGCGATCGAGTACGACCGCTTCCAGCTGCATCGACAGCAGTAGTTGTTGTAATTCATGGAGATATTCCGCCTTCGTTGCCGTCCCCGGCACAATTTCAACCAGCGGAATAAAGTGTGGCGGGTTCCAGAAATGGGCAATCAGCAACCGCTCAGGATGGGCAAGCTTTTCTGCCAGGGCATCGGGTGGCAGTCCGCTGGTATTACTGGCGATCACCGCCTCCGGTGCGATCAGCTCTTCCAGTTGCGCATACAGCGCATGTTTAAGTTCGAGGCGTTCCGGGATGGCTTCAATCAGCAATCCGCACGCGGCAATATCCTGTAGCGACGTCGTACCGTGTAGACGGTTCATAACCGATGCTTTTTCGCTTAGAGCAAATTGTTCAGTAGCAATAAGCTCATCCACAATACCGCTGGCAATATGGCTAATTTCCGCAATTCGGCTGCTATCGGTGTCGTACAACCAGATATCGTGACCAAAGCGGGCAAAGTGGGTGGCAATGCCGACGCCCATTAAACCCGCGCCCAGTACGCAAATTTGCTTATTTTTCATGAGATCCCCCCGGACGCTCTACTGCCAGCGCGACACCCTGACCGCCGCCTACGCACAGCGTGGCCAACCCTTTGGCGGCGTTGCTGCGGGCCATTTCATGCAGCAGGGTCACCAGAATCCGGCACCCGGAGGCACCAATCGGATGACCCAGCGCGATCGCGCCGCCATTGACGTTAACTTTGCTGCTGTCCCAGTTCAGTGATTCGCCAACCGCCAGCGCTTGTGCGGCAAACGCTTCGTTGGCTTCAATGAGATCAACATCGTTCAGCGCCCAGCCTGCCCGTTGTAGACACTGAAGTGACGCATCTACTGGCCCAATACCCATAATGGCCGGATCGACGCCGGAGACCGCGTAGCCCGCAACCCGTCCCAGAACCGGCAAATTGAGTTCTGCGGCTTTGGCGGCGCTCATTAGCATCACCGCCGCGGCGCCATCATTGATTGAAGAAGCATTCCCGGCGGTCACCGTGCCGTTTCCTGGCCGAAACGCTGGCTTGAGCTGCGCCAGCTTATCAGCCTGAGTATCCGGGCGCGGCTGTTCGTCGCGGTCCACAACACGCGGCGGTTTTTTCCCCTGCGGAACGCTGACCGGGGTAATCTCCGCACTAAAACGACCGGCTTCAATCGCGGCAGCTGCTTTTTGCTGGGAGTGCAGAGCAAATGCATCCTGTTGCTCACGACTGATAGCGAACTTATCCGCCAGATTCTCCGCGGTAATGCCCATGTGATAGTCGTTGAAGGCGTCCCATAAACCGTCATGCACTACGCTGTCTTTCAGGCTGGCATGACCCAGGCGCAGACCGGCCCGCGCGCCGTCGAGGAAATAGGGCGCATTGCTCATGCTCTCCTGCCCACCGGCAATCACAATTTGCGCATCACCGCAGCGAATCGCCTGTACCGCCTGATGCACCGCCTTCAGGCCCGAGCCGCACACCAGATTAATGGTTAGCGCTGGCGTAGTGACCGGTAAGCCCGCGCGTAACGCCGTCTGTCTGGCCGGATTTTGACCACTGCCCGTCGTGAGCACCTGACCCAAAATCACTTCATCAATTTGCTCAGGCGCCACGGCCGTTTTTTCCAGCAGGGAACGGATGACCACCGAACCGAGTTCAACCGCCGAAAGCGGCGCCAGCGCGCCATGAAAACTGCCAATCGGGGTGCGCGTTGCCGCGACAATAACAACATCCTGCATGGTCAGCTCCTCAGTTAAATTGCATCTCGGGGACATTTTCAGGAACGATCAGCTTGCCGGCGGTTCTGGCGACGATGTCATCCACGCTGATACCCGGGGCGCGTTCGCGCAGAATGAACGCCCCGTCGGCAATCTCCAGCAGCGCCAGATCGGTAAGTACGCGTTTGATGCAGGCCACGCCGGTCAGCGGCAGGGTGCAGGCGGGAAGCAATTTTGACTCACCGTTTTTGGAAGCATGGGTCATCACCACGATGATGTTGTCAGCTCCGGCCACCAGGTCCATTGCGCCGCCCATGCCTTTCACCATTTTTCCGGGGATCATCCACGAGGCGATATTGCCGTTTACATCGACTTCAAACGCGCCGAGCACCGTCAGGTCAACGTGGCCGCCGCGGATCATCGCGAAGGATTGCGCCGAGTCGAAAATCGCTGCGCCTTTGCGCGCCGTCACGGTCTGTTTTCCGGCGTTGATCATGTCCGCATCAATTTCGTCTTCTGTGGGAAACGGCCCCATACCCAGCAAACCGTTTTCCGATTGCAGCATCACGTCCATACCATCGGGGATGTAGTTCGCTACCAGAGTGGGAATACCAATCCCAAGATTGACGTAATAACCGTCGCGCAGCTCACGGGCGACACGCATTGCCATTTGTTCACGCGTTAACATGGTCAGGCTCCTTTCTGGCGCAGGGTGCGTTGTTCAATACGTTTTTCAAATTGCCCCTGAATAATGCGGTTAACAAAAATTCCGGGAGTATGAATCGCAGCGGGATCCAACTCGCCAGGGGGGACGATCTCTTCAACTTCCACCACGGTAATGCGCCCGGCAGCGGCCATCAGCGGATTAAAATTCTGTGCGGTATGGCGATAGATAACATTGCCGTACCAGTCGGCTTTCCAGCCTTTGACCAGCGCAAAGTCTCCGGTTATGGCCTGTTCTAAAATGTACGGACGTCCGGCAAACTCGCGCACCTCTTTTCCTTCGGCCACGGGGGTCCCGTATCCGGTCGCGGTGAAGAAAGCGGGGATCCCCGCGCCGCCAGCGCGCAACTGCTCCGCCAGCGTGCCTTGCGGCGTCAGGATGGCTTCCAGTTCGCCGCTAAGCACCTGCTTTTCAAACAGCGCGTTTTCACCCACATAGGATGCAACCACTTTGCGCACCTGACGCGTTTCCAGCAGTACGCCGAGGCCAAAACCGTCCACGCCGCAGTTGTTTGACACCACGGTAAGTCCCTGAACCTCCCGACGACGTACTTCGGCAATCAGATTTTCAGGGATGCCACATAAGCCAAAACCGCCCGCCAGCAGCGTCATGTTGTCGGTCAGTCCTTCCAGCGCCTCTTGATACGTGGCGACCCGTTTATCCAGTCCAGCCATATACTTGCCCCTCCTGTTGTCCTTGCCGACATCATTGGGGGAGAAAAATGATTTGTTAATTTTAAATTTGTGACTCACTCATTGGGTTTTTTTATCAATTTAATGTTAATTAAAGGTATTCAACAGGTTAAAGGAATGCGAAATGGGAATGAGCATCAAACAGTTACGCGCGTTTTTAGCGGTAGCTCACACTCTGAATTTTGCTCATGCCAGTGAAAGACTGAATATGTCGCAACCCGCATTAAGTCTGGCGATTAAAGGACTGGAGGATTCGTTGGGTGGGGCTTTACTGTTGAGAACCACCCGCAAGGTGACCCTGACACAGGAAGGGGAAACGTTGCTGAACATGGGGCGACAGTTGCTCGCGGACTGGGAGAACACGGAAGAGGCAATGCGCCAGCGATTCACGCTGCAACGCGGTAAAATCTCTATTGCCGCCATGCCTTCATTTGCTGCTAACGTCCTGCCGTCAGTACTGAAGACGTTTCGTGATTCCTATTCCGGTATCAACGTAACGGTTCACGATGTGATCAACGAACAAGTCATTGAGATGGTGAGTGAAGGGCGGGTGGAGATGGGCATTGCCTTCGAACCGGACTATTCCGGGCATCTGCATTTCACCCCGCTTGGTGTGGATCGTTTTATCGCGATTGTCCCGCCAACATGCCGACTGGCAGGGCGGGATCGTATTGCGTGGCGTGAACTGCTGACGCTGGATTTCATCACTCTGCAACGACCTTCCGCTGTGCGTCTGATGCTGGAAGAACAGTTGGTGCAAAGCGGGCATTCGCTGGAGGTGGCGCTGGAGAGCCATCAACTGGTGACCATTGGCCGGCTGGTGGCTAAGGGCCTGGGCGGCAGCGCGGTACCCGCGCTGTGCCGTACGCAAATGACTGAATTAGGCGCAACCTGTATCGATCTGGACACGCCAGTGATCCAGCGTCGGATCGGCGTTCTGCGTTCGGCACATCATAAGTTATCTACCGCCTCAGAAGTGCTGGTGGATACCCTGAAAAAGGCGTATTGCGCCTGATTTTCCGCCGCGTTCAGCTCACGTTAACCGCCCGCCAGCAGCGAACCTCACATCCTGATTCGCTGGACAGCAAGATCTGTTTATTCTCACAGCCACGGAGCGCCAACGGACATCTGTCACGAAAAAAACAGCCCTCAGGCAGCGTTCGGTTCCCCGGTAGTTCGGTTTTCCGTAACACTAAATCCTCCGCCAGCGGTGCTCCCGTTTTAGGGACGGAGTCGAGTAATAATCGCGTGTAGGGATGGGCAGGATGAGTAAGAACCTGCTGCGTTTCTCCCAGTTCAACAATTTGCCCAAGGTACATCACCGCCACGCGATCGCTCATATGGCGAACTACCGACACATTATGCGATATCAGCACATAGGTCAGATTTCTGCGTGCCTGCAATGACACCAGCAGGTTAAGAATTTGCGCCTGCACGGAGATATCCAGCGCCGAAGTGGGTTCATCCAGTACAATCACGTCCGGCTCTGAGGACAACGCCCGGGCAATGGCAATACGCTGACGCTGCCCGCCGGAGAACGCATGCGGCAGACGGTCGAGATATTCAGGGCGGATCCCTACCTGTTGCGCCAAATCTTCGGCAAGAATGCGGCGTTCACGCTCGGAGCTTCGCTTCTGGATCCACACTGGTTCGGTGATAATTCGCCACACCGGTAAGCGCGGATCAAGCGATGAAAGCGGGTCCTGAAAGACCATCTGCATGCCGCTGTGCCGCTTGTCATTGTGGCGAGAGTAGTTTCCCTGACTCGGTTGCAGCATCCCCATCAGCAGTTGCGCCAGCGTACTTTTTCCGCAGCCGGATTCACCGACAATCCCCAGCGTTTCTCCCTGACGAATCTGTAAATCCAGACCGTTGAGCGCATGCACCCGTTCGGTAACCTTGCCGAGCCAGTTTTTACGCGCGGGAAAGCTGACATGAACATCCTGCAGGGCCAGTAAAAATTCAGACATGTGTTGTCTCCAGTTGCGGATACCAGCAGGCCGATTGTTGATCCGCGCCTCCCTGACTGCTTAATGCAGGCGTCTCGTCACAGCGAGGACCGGCGGCAAAACAGCGTTCGCGAAATGCGCATCCGCTCGGTAAGCGGGTTAAATTCGGTACGGTGCCGGGAATGGCAGGCAGCAATGTGCGCGGTTCGCCGTGTTCCGGCGCACATTTCAGCAAGCCGATGGAATAGGGATGCGTGGGATGCTGAATAACGGTTTGTGTTGGGCCGCTCTCAATCACGCTTCCGGCATACATGACGTATAACCGGTCGCACAATTGTGACACCACCGCCATATCATGGCTGATAAATAGTACGGCTGTCCCGCTGGCGCGCGCTTTTAGCTTCAATAAACGCAGCACCTGTAGCTGTACCGTGACGTCGAGCGCGGTGGTCGGTTCATCGGCAATGATAAGCCCCGGCTCGCAGGAAAAGGCCAGCGCAATCATCACCCGCTGGCGCATACCGCCGGAAAGCTCAAACGGGAAACGTTTCATCACTTCCGCCGCGTCCGGAATTTGCATCTCTTCCAGTAAAGCGATGGCTTTCTGGCGAGCATCCGTGCGGCTTAGCGCCTGGTGATGGCGGATAACTTCCACCATCTGCTGGCCGATACGTCGCGTGGGATTAAGCGCGGTCATGGGCTCCTGAAAGATCATCGCAACGCGTGCGCCGCGCCATTGGCGCATTTGCTTTTCGCTGGCATTGAGCACATCTTCACCCAGTAGCGAAACGCGTCCCTGGTGAATATGATAGCTGCCCTCCGGCAGCAGCCGCATGGTAAGCATCGCCGTCACGGACTTGCCGGAACCGGATTCACCGACCACGCCGACAATTTCTCCGCGGTTGATATGCAGCGAAACATGGTTCAGCGCATGCACGTCAGCTTTATAGCCGGGGAAACTCAGATGCAAATCCTCAATTTCCAGTACGGGTTGTGTCATGACTGTTTTCCTCCGGCTTTCGGATCCAGCAGGTCGCGAATACCATCGCCAAAAAGATTAAAGCCCACGGCGGTAATCAGAATTGCGGCGCCGGGAAAAGCGCAATACCACCACTGATCAAGCACGTAGTTGCGGCCTATCGCCACCATCGCTCCCCATTCCGCGCTGGGCTGCTGTGCGCCCAGACCAATAAACCCGAGCGTGGCGGCCATCAGGATCGCGCTGCCGATATCCAGCGACGCCTGCACAATCAGCGGCGGTAAAGAGTTACGTAAAATGTGCCAGCTAATCAGGTGCCAGCGAGAAGCGCCGTAGGTCCGCGCAGCCTGGACATAGGTAAACTGACGCACCACTAACGTTTGGCCGCGGGCGAGGCGCACATAAAAAGGAATACGTACGATGGCAATCGCCAGCATGGCGTTAAACAGGCTGGGTCCCAGCGCAGCGGCCAGCGCCATTGTCAGTACCAGCGAAGGGATGGACAGCATGATGTCCATTATTCGCATGATAATTGCATCGGCGCGTCCCCCCATGACGCCAGACAGACAACCCAGCAGCGAACCCAATCCGCCGGCAATTCCCACCACCACCAGACCAGCGACGACCGACTGCTGGCTTCCGACCAGAACACGGCTGAACAGATCGCGGCCCACTTCATCGGTACCAAACCAATGGGACGCAGACGGTGGCAGCAGGCGCGCACTTAAATTGATGGCATTAGGATCGTATGGCGTAATCCACGGTGACAGCACCATCAGCAACAGTATCAGTACAATGATGACCCCGCCTATCAGCGTCAGCGGGCTGCTTTTCATCATCCACAACAATTTCGCCCAGTCCGTACGACGACGAGCAGTCTGTGGGGCGGTCGGCGTTTCTTGAGTGAGCATCATTCAGCACCTCCGCGTCCAATACGTGGGTCAATCCACAGGTAGAGTAAATCAACCGCCAGGTTGACCAGCACATAAGCGAAAGAGACCACTACGGCAAATCCCATCACCGCCGGGAAGTCGAGCGCCTGAATCGACGTTACCACCCAGGCGCCCATTCCCGGCCAGGCGAAGACCGTTTCGGTCAGTACCGCACCGTAGAGCAGATCGCCCAATGCCAGGCCGAGCACGGTTATTGATGGAATAAGCGCATTCGGCAACGCGTAACACAACACGATGTACCAGCCCGGCAGTCCGCTGGCGCGCGCGGTACGAATGTAATCTTCACTCAGTTGCTCCAGCATGGCGGAGCGAATCTGGCGGGCAACGATCCCTAAGTGCACAAAAGCCAGCGTCAGTGACGGCAGGATCAGGTGCTGGAGCGCATTGAAAAAGACTTCGCCATTGCCTTCCAGCAGGGCATCAATCAGGTAGAACCCGGTGACATGAGCCGGTGGATCCAGCCAGTCGTCTAACCGTCCACCACCGGGCAAAATTTGCAGATGACCATAAAACAGCACGATAACCCCCAGCCCCAGCCAGAATGCAGGCGTGGAGATGCCGGTAATCGCCATCAGGCGAACGAGGTGATCAAGCCAACGGTTGCGCCAGACTGCAGATAAAATACCTAACGGAATACCGATCACCAGCGCCAGCAACAAAGAGCAGAAAGCCAGCTCCAGGGTGGCGGGAAAGAAGATACGCAGTTCATCCAGTACCGGGCGTCCGGTGCGAATAGAGGTGCCTAAGTCGCCCTTAAAGATATCGCTCACATAGCGAAAGAACTGCACATACAGCGGCTGGTTCAGCCCCAGCTGTTGACGAATATTTTCGACAATTTCATCGCTGGCGCGATCGCCCGCCAGCAACCGTGCGGGGTCGCCTGGGATCAGGTGCGAAATAATAAAGGTGATCACGCAAACACCGATAACCACCAGAATAAGTCCCCAGCATCGCTGGCGTAAAATGCTCCAGAACGTCATTAGCTTCCCCTTGCGGAGCCTGAGTGGCTCCGCATCAACGTGGCTTATTTACTCATGGTGGAGATATTGAAGACCTGTTCCAGCATGGGGTTAAATACAAATCCTTTGACGTCTTTGTTCATCGCCAGTTGATAGTTTTTCTGGAATAAATAGACGTAGGCCGCTTCATCAATCACGATGGTTTGCGCCTGCTGGTAATCATTGGTTCTGGCGACCGGATCGGTGGTGGCTAATGCGCTACGCAGCAGCTTATCGACCTCACTGTTTTCATAGAATGAACGGTTACCCGGCAGACCTTTTTTATCTGACTCAAACCAGTAGTTCATGAACATGTACGGGTCGGCGAAATCCGGACTCCAGTTGCCGATAGCAATGTCGTAATCCCCTTTACCCACACGGTCACGCATGGTGGCATTCGCCAGTTTTTCCAGCTTCACCTTAATACCCAGTTTGTTGAGACTGGCCTGGGTAGAGAGGGCAATCGGCTCCCAGTTAGGGTCATTATCTGAATACAAGAAACTCAGGCTTTCGGGTTTGTTCGCGACCTTGTCCCATGCGGCTTTCGCTTTGGCTTCATCAAAACTGTACTGCATAGCCTTGTCATCAAAACCCCACATACCTTCAGGGATCGGACCGCGCATCTGTTTACCATTGCCACTGAGGATCCCATTCACCATGCCTTTATAATCAGTGGCCCATGAGATGGCGCGGCGTAAATCCACCTGATTGAGCGGCGCTTTACTGTTGTTCAGATACAGATAGGTCACGCGCAGCGAGGGATAATCCACTACGTTAACTTTGCCTTCCTGTTTTAAAGCGGCCAACTGGTCGACTGGAAGCGCGTCGGCAATGTCGATATCGCCACGCGACAACTGCAGGCGACGGGAGGCGCTTTCACCAATGATTTTTACCGAAACCCGCTTAAACGTTGGTTTGGCCCCGGAATAATGCGGGTTTGGCACCAGCACCAGTTGTTGTCCTTTTTGCCAGCTTTTCAGCATGAAAGGACCGGAGCCTGCCGTGTTCTGCGCCAGGAATCCGCGGGCATCGTCTGCGGCATGCTCTTTTAAGATTGCTGGGTTGATAATTGAGGCCCCGTCATTTGCCAGCGTATACAGGAATGGCGCGAACGGCTGGCTGAGGGTAAATTTCACCGTGTTGTCATCAATGGCCTCAACCTTCAGATCTTTCGGGAATGCTTCAGCGGGTCCCTGGCCAATTTTGAGCAGGCGCTCAAAGGATTGTTTTACTGCATCTGCCGTCACCGGCGTCCCGTCGGCGAATTTGGCATCGTTTTTCAGGGTGAACGTCCACTCTTTCTGATCGTCAGAGGCTTTCCAGCCGCTGGCTAAATCACCTTCAACTTCCGTTGAGCCTTTACCGCCTTCGGTTTTGTACTGAACCAGACGCTGATAAGAGGGATAGGTGACCGTCCAGTCGTTGTTATCGATGGTCACGGCGGGGTCGAGCGTCTGCGGGTCGGCGGCTTTACCGATGACCAACATATCTTTAGGCACGGCTGCCTGCGCGGCAGGGAGGGCAAATGCCAGCGCAATGGCGATCAGAGCGGGGCGAAAAAACGCATTTAACGCAGGTGTAGTCTTCATAACCAGGCTCCAGAATTAAAAAGGATGTTGTGTTGTTATGGGGGGAACAGGGAAACAGGCTATCTGGTCGTCAAGCAGTGGATAACGCGCGGCATCAGGTAATTCAAAATGCCACCACTCGCTGTTAATGCCGACAAAACCGCCACCGAACATAATGGCGTTGAGTAACAACCGGTTACGCTGCGCGGCTGGTGGAACAGAAGGGTGCCAGGCATGAGAACGGTCGTGCATCTCATCAAAATCAGCGCCCATATCAAGAACATTGCCACGATCGTCCATCAGCGTAACGTCGATGGCCGTCCCGCGGCTGTGATTGGATCCAATCGCCACATCGACGACGTACTGGGGATCCGGGCACGCATTCCACAGCACCGCCTGCGCCTGCTGGGGGCGATACGCGTCATAGATTACAAGCTTCAGACCCGCCAGTTGCGCGATACTGATGCTTTTAGCCAGCGCGGTTACCGCCTCGCGGTGTAACAGACAGCGCGTTTCCCGGTAGATAGGCGCGCCGGTAATGTTGTCGGCCGTGGCGTATTTGAGATCGATATGCAGTGACGGGAATATCACCGACAGATCGACCAGTTCTGGGGTTTCTGACATAGCACATTTCCTGTTTATTGTTCGAATTGACCAAACTGTTGTTGTAACTGGCGATTGGTCTGCAGGCGTCCTGCGAGGGAATCACCAAGTTGCTCCACCACCGCAGAGAGTAATAAGTTGAACAGACAGCTCACGGGAGCCAGAGAATCCCAGAAATGTCCGGTGTCAGTTTTTACCTGGAGTAAATCAAGGGCATAATCTCTGGCCCACGGACACCACACATCGGTGATCAGCGCCAGTGGAATATGGCGTTCTGTCGCGACACGGCAATATTGTCGGGAGATAGCGGAGTAGGCGCGCATGTCGGTGATCACCACGTATGGCTGGTTAAATCCCGAATTCAGCGACTCGACCCAACTGCCGGAAAGCCCTTCGGAGTAGCTGACTTTAGGCCGCAGGTATTCAAGATGACTAAAAAAGGCGTTGGCAATCCCACGTGTAGACTGGATCCCGAGGATGTAAACCGCTTCCGCATGCGCCAGCTGCTGCGCAATGCGTAAAAATGTTTCGCTTTGCGCGAGTTGATAGACATGGGTAATGGCGTCGATTTCCAGTAACAGCGACTGCTGCGCGCGATCCGGCAGACTTTGCTGCTGGTGCCAGGAATCCAGCCGCTCGTTCATTCCCCAGGGTTGATAGGGGACAACCGGCAGCTCACGCAGGCTGGCTTTTGCATCCTCCAGATTACGAAAGCCCAGCTTACGCAGATAGCGTCCTACGGTAATGCCGCTGGTTCCTGCCGCTTTAGCGATGCCATCCGCGGTTTCAAAAGGGATCTGTACACCGTGGGCTAACAGCCACCCGGCTACGCGCTTTTCGCTCGGCGTAAGCTGGCTGAAGGTCTGTTCTATGCGGGTAAATAATTCAGGTTTCGCTGTCATTACCTTCTCGCTGTTAGTTGTCTGTCAGATGACGGCTCACTGTTAGTGAATTAACAATGCAGGACGCGTGCCAGGTCGCTAACAGCGATACGCTGGCTGTTTTTGTTAAAACACAAACCATATTCATTAACTAATGATCAACATTTGTGCAGCGTAGTTCAGTTTTGGTGCAGCGACAGGAGAGCGGGGTATGAATCTGCTGATTTCGTCGGAACGATCACATTGTCGGCAACATTTCCCCTCAAACATCAGAATCGGTAATGGGAAATATCAATTTCAGCCAAATCAATAATGGCAACCTTTATTCTTATAACGGTAGGGGTATTATTTTTTGCGAACTACATTAACGGTTTGAAGCGCGAGTGTAGATATTATCTATATTATAAATGGAGTACTACAATGAATAAATTCTCCCTTTCTACAGCAGGTATTCTGGTCGCAGCGCTGTTAACCAGTGTTAGCGTCAATGCAGCCACTGATAGCGCGAAAACTGAAGTGACGCCGAAAGGCATGAGCTGCCAGGAATTCATTGATCTGAACCCGCAGACCATGGCTCCGGTGGCTTTCTGGGTGCTTAATGAAGACGAAGATTTCAAAGGTGGTGATTACGTCGACTATAACGAAACCGTCGCGACCGCAGTACCTCTGACCGTAGAACTTTGTAAAAAACATCCGCAGAGCGAATTAAGTAAAATAAAAGACGAAATCAAAAAAGAATTATCAAAATAAAATTAAAGCGTTATTAAAACCCGGCCAAAGTGCTGGGTTTTGCTATTTGTGACGCCGTCACTTATTTATTTTGCAATACTTAAGGAAACTTTATAAAGATAAAAACGCCGGTGCCGATACTGGGTAAAAGTTAGCCTTTTGCAGAAGGAGTTTGTATGGCCTGGTATCCTACTCGTATTTCAACGCGTTTAACCATTGGCGGCATTCTGCTGCTTGCAGTCACTACACTTGTTATTGTTGCAATTATGCTCTGGCGAGGGCAGCCGCGCGTCGTTGAAATCAATACCGCCCTGATCGAAGAAACGGGGCAAGGTTTAACCCGCCAGTTAAGTACCGTGTTGTCGCGAATTGAAGGTGAGACCGTCGGTTTGTCGCGACTGGCCGAAGTGCTGCCCAACGATGAATCGCTATATCAAAGCGTTGTTCCACATTTGATAGGTGAAGATAAAGAGTCGATCATTACCGGCGGCGGCATTTGGCCAGAACCAGACGCCTTCACCGCAGGCGTAGAAAAACGCAGCTTTTTCTGGGCGCGTAACGCTGAAGGAAAGCTGATGTACTCCAACGACTATAACGTCGAAGGATCAAGCGGATACCACAATGAAAGCTGGTATCAGCATGCCAAGGGACATTCACAAAACAGCTGCTTATGGTCTGATGTTTACCAGGATGCCAGTTCCGGGGTCAACATGGTAACCTGCAGCGTTCCTTATCAACTGGCCGGTAAGTTTGCCGGCGTCGCCACTACCGATATTCGTCTCGATAACGTTGCCACCTTTATGCAACAGCAGGGAAACAGCACCGGCGGTTACGCGTTCGTGGTGGATAAACAGGGACAAATTCTCTATTTCCCGCAGGCAGACCTGACAAAACACAAAACCATTAACGATCTGGCGCAAAGCGCGCAATGGCTTATCCCGGTGGAAAACGGTCTTAAATCTTTACGTCCGGCAGATGGGGTGAAGACGATTACGCTTGCCAACGACAATGTGTTGAATACGCCGACCCGGGTAATGCTATTCCCGATGGCGGATACCGGCTGGGTCGTGGGGCTGGTGACGCCTGAATCACGCATCGTCGGTCTCGCCAAAGTGATGATGCAGGACGTGCTGGAAGTGTTGATCCCAATTATGACGCTATTGCTGGTGGGATCCTGGCTGGTGGTTCGCCGACTGATTTCGCGTCTCGATGATACCCGCCAGGCGCTCGATGATATCGCGCAGGGCGAAGGCGATCTTACCCGTCGTCTGGATGTGCGCGGTAAAGATGAGATTTCGGCTATCGCCGAGGCGTTTAATCTGTTCGTCGATAAAATCTCAGCCATTCTGATCACCGTCAGAAGCAGTAGCGTGGTGGTGGCGAATAATGCCGTCAGCCTGGCAGACAGCAATATGGAACTTTCATCTCGCGTCACGCAGCAGGCCGCTGCGCTGGAAGAGAGTTCGGCGGCGATGGAACAGTTAAATGCGACCGTTCATCAAAATGCCAGTAATACGCAACTGGCGGATGAGCTATCCGATAGCACCGCGCAAACGGCCAACCGCTGTGGCGATGTTATGCAGGGCGTGATCTCAACAATGGATAACGTCAGCGCGTCATCCGGCAGAATGGTGGAAATTGTCGCGGTGATTGACAGCATTGCGTTCCAGACCAATATTCTGGCCCTGAACGCCGCCGTTGAAGCCGCCAGAGCGGGCGATGCGGGTAGAGGGTTCGCCGTTGTCGCCTCTGAAGTACGTACGCTGGCCCAGCGTAGCGCCACCGCCGCGCAGGAAATTAAAGCATTAATTGATGAATCCGTATCTCATGTTGGTAGCGGAAGTCAGCAAATTCACAATGCAGGCGAACGGCTGGGAGAACTGGTCAATAACGTACGGCAGGTGCGTCAGTTGATGGGGGAAATACGCGTTGCAGGCGAAGAACAGCGTAAAGGCGTTTCCGAAGTCACGCTGGCCGTTACCGAAATGGACAGCACCGTTCAGCAGAATGCCTCGTTAATTGATGATGCCGCAGCACGTACCCAGGCCCTGAAAGAGGAGGCGGAACAACTGGCGTTGCTGGTCTCCTCATTTAGATTACCAGAACCTGCTACCGCCTGAGCGTCGAGTGAGGTCCGGGCGCAACCATTGCACCCGGACAGTCGATTAATGATCAAGGTACAGGTAGTGCATCCAACTGGTCATGCGCAAGAGTATTTTCCGTAGCAATGATAATGCTTCAAAATGCTGAGCTGAATAGACGGCAACCTGAGCGGCAACACCGTCTGGGAGTTGCTGTTCAGCCTGATTATTATCAACTTCGATACTGACCAGCACTTTGTTGCTGCCCGGTGTGACGTTTAAGGATTGCAATGTTCCCTGGGCATAATAAGCCCCGGTCGGGATCACGGGGGCAACACTGACGACTTTTCCCTGTACTACTTGTCCCGGCAAGCCATTGAAGACAATCTCAGCTTCATCACCCACATTGAGACGTAAGATCGAGTTTTGACGAAACGCCGCAACAATTTGGTTTTTGTGCGCAGGAATAAACACCATAACTGGCTTAAAAGGCAGTCTCGACGCATAGGTTCCCGGACGAACCAGTAATTGGCTGACATAACCGTCGCTGGGGGCGCGAACAATAGTTTGCTCATAATTAAATCGAGCCTCATCAATTTGAGCTTGCAGACTGGCGATCTGCGAGTTTTGTCCATGAATGGTGCTGTCGAGTTCTTTCTGAATACTGTTCAGTTCAGCATTGGCGGCGTTCATCGCCGCGTCCTGAGCCAGATAATCCTGGCGCGCTGTATCAATATCATTGGCAGTAAATGGGTTCACTTTTGCCTGACTGCCTTTCTGGTAGCGCTGATAGTTTTTGTAATATTTATCACGTTCAGCCCTGGCCTGTTCTAGCTGCAGTCGCGCGCTATTGCGTTTCTCCTCAAGGGCCAGAACGTCATGTTTTGCCGTAACAATGTCTGCTTCAAGCTTTTCCAGTTTAGCTTTATAACGGGCAGGATCGATTTTAAACAGGACATCTCCTTTTTTTATTGGTGTGTTAATTTTATCCGTTACTTCTGAAACCACCCCGGTAACTTGCGGAACAACGGGAATGCCCACAACCAATTTTTGTGCATCTTCTGTATAGGGATGATTATAATTCATGGTAAGGATCAGCGCCCCAAGCATGACCACGCCCCCCAATACCGCTGAGGGTAATGTCCACTTATTCAACGGAACCTTAAATACTTTAAAAATGACGTAAACGATAGCGGCGTAGGTTAATGTTAATAATATTTCCACGATTAATTTACCTTTGGATCCTGCGGGCTGTATGCGCTATTAGTTTGTTCATGTGTTTTTTCCAGTATCGCAATCCGCGCGCTTAGCTCAGCGATATTATGTCCTGAGGTATTGCCATGCCAGCCATGCTTATCACTGTATAATGTTGCCCAAATCCAGAGAAATGGCCAAATCGCATGTAATGTAAATAAACTGACCCAACCCGCGACATGTATGGCATCGAGGTGAGGGTGGTTGCGTTTCTTAGCGATCTCGTACGGGATGTCGTGCAAGATTAATACGCCATAAAAAATAATTAAGAACACCAGGATGAGTATTGCTAATGATAAATAATTGAGCAACATAGTAACTCCAACAGAATTTATAACTTAATTAGAGGGTATCTCTAACGTTGTTTTTCGCCGGATTCGAGCACCACTACTGCTACCAGTAAAGCGACCGACCAACCAGTTAGCAGTGCGCCTGTCATGCCTTCAAGTGAACCGGAGATCTCCCAGAATCGTGGTAACAGCAAATCGCCATAACCGACGGTGGCAAAACTTGTAATTGAAAAATAAAGCGAGTCGTAAAATGAACTAAAGCAATGATGAATATAATAAAATGTTGCATAAACGCCACATTCCAATAAATGAGCAAGTAGTAATAAAGAGCATAATAATCCTGCTCTCGGCTTTCTCAATGTTGCACATTGCAGGCGTCTGGTTACCCATCGCGTCAAAATATAATGCCCCCCCACACATAACCCAGTAATAAATAGCGACCACAAGATATTTTTAATTAACATTGAAAAAGCCCACAAGAACCATTTTGTTCATTGATATTATCACTGTGTTTTTTTTGACAAAAAGTATTAATGTATTGCAAGTATAAAATCAGACTTTCTTGTAAGGCTAATGTTAATAATCAAATCCAAAAATGGACTTTTCAGGTTTGATTTTTCCTCTATTACCGATAATCATTAATAAGATTATTTAGTGAATTAGACTGAGCCTTCTATGACCAGCAATACTGAACAAACCGGTAGCAGCGAAGAACTCCTTGCGACTAATATAACCAAACTTTTCAACGCATTACTGCCACTTTCTGAAGCCCAGTCGCTATATCGTAGCGGTTCTTTTATTATGGACTCTCAGGGTGAGAATGGGATCTGGTTGTTGACCGAAGGTAGAATAGTCATTCGCCGGCGCACTGATGGGCTCATCCTGGCCAGTCAGCAGGCGCCAATGATGCTGGGAATGGCCGAGTTCTTTCTTCCCACTGGGCATAACTTTTATGATATCGGAGCAGTCAGCCCATGTACTACTCATGTAGTGAAGAAAACGGATTTCATGACTATCGTTAATCGCGATCGACTCTGGGAATCTGTGGCAATAGTTGAAGCGTATATTATTCAGGTAATGAGCCAGCGCGATCGCCTGATCACCAGTCGAACCGCAACTGATATGGTTTGGGGACATCTTGAACTTTTACAGCAAGAGCCGGATGACGTCAGAAAAAGAATCCCGGCGGTACAGTATATCAGGGAGCGAACCGGGCTTTCCCGCAGCACCATTATGGATACGCTTGCCAGGTTAAAACGACAGGGGGCGATCCAGTTGCATCGCGGGCATTTAATCTGCATTTCGGCAGATTAACCACCGCATCCGTCCATGATTTAAATATAGTATGATGGGTCTTATGACGGATTTATGACGTTAAATCCATCAAAACATATGTTATCTGCTTTGTATCAACCTCACTTTAACTCTATAATATTGTGTGTAAACTAGCATTTACCAAAATAAGGGCCAATATTATGGATTTAACACTCAATACGGCTGCTGATATCGTCAAACTACTCTGTGACAGATTGCGTAAAGAACGACTCGCGCGGCAAATGACGCAGGCTGAGGTTGCCGCGCGTTCAGGTGTCGGTGTGAATACCGTTTCGAATCTGGAAACAGGTAAGAACGTAGGATTTGAGAATCTGGTCAAAGTCGCAATGGTGTTAGGTTATGGCGATGCGCTGGAGGGTTTATTCAAACCCAGGATTGACAGTCTGGATGATATTTTGCGTTACGAGAAGAGCGCGGCACGCCAGCGAGTGAAAAGGAAAAATTCTGATGCCTGAACAAGTTGATGTTTTTTATGAAGGCTGGGGTGAAAAATGGCTGTGGGGAAAACTGGTGTCTTCCACAGCCCTGACCGGACGCCCGTTGATCGCCTTTGAATACAGTGAAGACGCCATACGTAAGGGACTGGAACTGTCCCGGCTGATGTTACCGCTGAACGGCCCACGTTTACGCAGGGATTTCCCGGCTCATCAATTGGGATTACCTGGACCAGTCTATGATTCGTTACCTGATGGCTGGGGTATGCTGTTGATGGACCGATTATTTAAACGCCGCGGACTAAACGCAGCGCGCATAGGTCCTTTGGAGCGCTTAACCTGGGTCGGCAACAACGCGATGGGCGCCATGACTTTCCAGCCCGTTCAGTCAGATGTCGAGAAGATTTCAAAAGAGGATGTGCCTCTCGAACAACTGGCCGCTGAAGTGCAGGAAGTCCTGAGTGGAGACGGCGGGGAATTCTTGCAAAAATTGCTTCAGATGGGCGGTTCGCCACAAGGGGCAAGGCCAAAAGCGCTACTTTATCGTGACAGTGTCACGTCAAAATTTACTACTGCGCCGCTACCCGGGAGCGAAAGCTGGTTGATTAAATTTCCCGCCAGGCATGAGCATGCTGAAGTATGCGCCATCGAAGCGGTTTATGCTGAATGCTTGCGTCAATGTGGGATTAGCACGCCCGATACGGCATATTTTGAGCTGCCCGGTGGGCAGGCGGCCTTTGCCACCCGCCGTTTCGACCGTGACCAGTCAGTACGTATTCCAATGCAGAGTCTGGCGGCACTTACCGGCGCAAATTACCAGTTACCCGGCGCTTTAGATTACCGGGATTTTCTGCGCGCCACGCAGATCTGTACCAATGATGTCAGAGAAAAGGCGAAAGCATTCGAACGCGTGGTTTTCAACGTGGCATTCAACAATCGAGACGATCATCCGAAGAACTTTGCTTATTTAATGTCAGCCGATGGAAACTGGACTCTGGCTCCGGCTTACGACGTCACCTGGTGTGAAGGACCCGGCGGGTACCACCAAATGGACGTGCTGGGGGAGGCGCTGGATATCGAAAGAAAGCACCTTCAGTTGCTTGGCGTTCAGGAAGCTGAGCTCTCTGCTGACCAGGTGAACGCCATAATCGAAAAGATCTGCCACTCTGCGATAGGGCTGAGCGCTATCGCCAGTGACAAATACCCCGATCAGATAACGCAAACCACGCTGGATACGATCCAGAAACAAATTAATGATAATGTCCGCCGGTTACTGTCCAAGTGATACAGATACCGTCGCTACACTGACCTAAATAACCATTAACGCCCCCAACGGCTGCGAATATAGGTTACGGCCTCCTGCGTTTGCGGCTGATTGAGATAATCTTCGCGAAACAGGATGGTGCCGTTGATGTGTGGTTCGGACTCGTTCAGATCGAGTTGCTTTTTCAACTCTGGCACGCCGCCTTTGACTGTCCAGTCCGGCTCTTTTCGTGAAGGTTCGCCGACTTTATACAGCGCCACTCCAATATAAAGGCGGGTGTTGGTTGATTTCACAACATCTGCCCACCACTTCGCCAGCACATCGTATCGCGCCGCATCACGGGCAAAAGGCCAGTACAACTGAGGGGCGATGTAGTCCAGCAAGCCTAATTGTACCCAGCGACGAGTATCGGCATAAGATTCATCATACGCTGCTGCGCCACGGGTGTCGGAACCCGCAGGATCGTGAGAACGATTGCGCCATACACCGGCGGGGCTGACGCCAAATTCCACCTCAGGCTTAAGTTTCTTGATGGTCCGCGAAACCTGGGCGATCAATCGTTGCGTGTTATCGCGCCGCCAGTCAGCTTTAGAATCAAATCCCTGACCATATTTTCTGAAGGTTTGGCTGTCGTTAAGCGCTGAACCGGGAGACTCGGTATAGAAGTAGTCATCAAACTGCACGCCGTCGACCGGATAATTTTCCACCACTTCCGCCACGATGCTGGTGATCCAGTCGCGTACTTCGGGAATACCGGGATCTAACACAAAACGCTCGCCCGAGGTGCGGATCCAGTCCCGGTGCAGGACATAAACGCTGGAGGGCGTCTGCGACAGCGTGCTGTTTAATTCGGTGATCGTTGATGGTTTGAGATTAACGGATACGCGGTAAGGGTTAAACCAGGCATGAACTTTCATGCCGCGTTTATGCGCTTCATCGAGCATAAACTGTAGCGGATCGTAACCCGGATCCTGACCAATCGTGCCGGTTAGCGTATCTGACCACGGCAAGATTTTAGATTGCCACAATGCGGCGCCATCGGGTTTGACCTGGAAAAAAACGGTGTTGATGCCAAGACGTTTCAGGTTATCCAGCTTATCCGTCAACGCTTTCTGCTGCAGGCTGATACGGATGGCAGGGGAACTGACATTCACTGATGAGATCGGCGGCCAGTCCAGACGGGAAACCGTCGCCAGCCAGATTCCGCGCACCGGCTCCTTATTCTGTTGCGGTTTACTCACCGGAGGTAGTGGGGCGACTTTGGGACCGGGCGGCTGTGAAGAGCAACTGCCAAGTAACAACATACTGCCCACAAGTACCGCGAACCATTTCAGATTGGTTCGCGGTAATCTGGCGTGGCAACGGACGAAGATATTCGCCAGTTTTTTCTGATATTTTCCTGAAAAGAAACCGGATGCTGGCATCAGACTATGCTCTTATTTTTTCTTGTTGCGGCTGTTAGCCCAGGGATCAATAGCAGGTGTAGTGTTGTTGAACGGGGTCACGTCATGCAGCGAATCAAGATAGAGCGCTTCAACTTCAGCACGCGCCCACGGCGTACGGCGCAGAAATTTTAAACTGGATTTAACGCTCGGTTCATTTTTAAAGCAGTTGATGTTAATGCGTTGAGCAAGCTCGGCCCAACCAAAACGATCGACCAGTGCATTGACCTGCATTTCTAGCGTTACGCCATGTAAAGGGTCTTTTGAAGTATGAGCATTCATATGAAGTCCAGTTCGGTATTTCCAGATTTTGTCAGTCGTGCAACGAGACAGATTACAAGAAAGCGGAACGACCAGCAATGGCCCAAATCGACACTGAACTTCCAAGGAACATTCGCTGAAACTGTAAAAAGAAGAGGGCGGACAGACCTGACACTTCAGGCTAATCGCGATGGAAGAACTCTTTCTCGTATAGCAATCCGTTACCAATTTAGCTAAAGTAGTGTATAGCAATTTGTTACCAACAGGAGATAACCATGCAAAGCAGCGCCCGTAAGCCGACTCGTGATAAGCAAATTAATATCCGGGCTACTGATGAGGAACGTGCGGTAATTGACTACGCCGCAAGTTTGGTCAATAAAAACCGTACTGACTTCATCATTGAGAAGGCCGTGCATGAGGCCCAGAATATCATTTTGGATCAACGAGTATTCGTCCTTGACGATGCCCGTTATCAGTCTTTCATTGAACAGCTTGAAGCGCCGGTTCAGAACGTTGAAGGGCGTCAACGCCTGATGAATGTGAAGCCCGAATGGAAATAAACGTCACGACACCGGTGTTGCTGACCGAAGGGCATGATCTCCAGCCATTTGATTGCGGTAATGACGTGTTAAATGATTGGCTACGTCGACGGGCGATTAAAAATCAGTACCTCAACGCATCGCGCACATTCGTCATTTGTCTTGAATCTACTCAGCGTGTTGTGGGTTACTATTCCATTGCAACCGGGTCCGTGAGCCATGCTGATTTAGGCCGTAGTTTACGTCAGAATATGCCCGATCCGGTTCCGGTCGTTCTGCTGGGACGTCTTGCTGTTGATGTCTGTACTCAGGGGCATAGTTTCGGAAAATGGCTACTTAATGATGCGGTACTGCGAATTTCCAACTTAGCCGATCAAGTGGGCATCAAAGCCATCATGGTACATGCTATTGATGGCAAAGCTCGGGCATTCTATGAGTATTTCGGCTTCGTTCAGTCTCCGATAGCAGCAAATACGTTGTTCTACAAAATTTAGGTAGTGCGGGAAAAAGCACAGCTCATTTAATATCATTTTTACCGACAGATTTTCTCAGAACAGTTATATCCCTTTTAGGTGACTCCCCGAACATTCTCGAATATTCCCGGCTGAAATGGGACAGGCTTTCATAACCGACAGCATAGGCTGATGTGGTAACATCGTAATGTTCATTCAGCATCAGTCGCCTGGCTTCATTGAGGCGCAGCCATTTCTGATACCGAAGCGGGCTCATTCCCGCAAGCTGCCTGAAGTGTTGGTGGAAAGAGGGCGTGCTCATTTGCACGCGAGCTGCCAGCTCCTCGACACGTAAAGGTGATGCTATATTCGTCTTTAACCAGTCGATAGCTTTACCGATACGGTAGCCATGGCCGTCTACTGCTGCGATCTGTCTGAGATGATCAGACTGATCGCTCATCAAAAGCCGGTAATGTATCTCTCTGTGAATCAGCGGCCCGAGAACAGGAATGGCTTCAGGCTCGTCAAGCAAAGAAAGCAGACGGCAGAAAGACATGAGTAATAGTTCCTATACCGACACCCGTTCCCGCATCTCGTTTTTTGACCGGCGGCAGGCTTCCTTGTGCGATTAATTCCATCAGCACGCGCTGGTCAAGTATGTAGGCTACGCCGACGCAGGGCCGGAATGTCGAAGCCTGTAATACTTCCGAACTGGCTGGCAGATCAAGAGAAGTGATCAGGAATTTTTCCGCACTATATTCATAAGGTTCACCACCAACCCACATGATCTTCGCGCCATCGGCCACCAGAACGATACTGGGAGGGACCAGACAGCTCACCGGAGGAGCGGGTTCGTTTCGGCGGAACAATTCGAGTCCTTCTACGGCTGTAGGAAAATCACCGGTGCCGGGTGTACGCTGAGCAATATCGTTCGAAAGCTCACAAAGTAATTTTTCAACCGACTTGGTGGATAACCGACTTTTCGTCCGAGCCTATAGTGGTACCAGTTCAAAATGGTATCAGGCAGCATTGTCTCAGCAGGCAGGTAAGATACTGGCTATCGGACAGGAGTTCGTCGTGCTGTTCGCAAAACCATCAGACCCTGAGCTTGAAAGTAAAATTGATCAGGCTTACCAGAAAAAGTACCTCAGCAGTAGCTATGTTTCCGCAATGACTGGGACACGTGCCAGAGCGGCCACGATCGAGATTTTACCTTCGTGAAGTGATGCTGCGTGTTTACCAGCGCCAGCTGATTGATCGCCTGACAAAGTTAAAAGCCGCCTACATAGAAGGTGGCTTTTATTTCTTCCCATCGATGGGGTAGTCAGAAATCACAACGTATTTAATTATTGCGTATCCAAGAGTAGAGACAGAAGCGATGAGTTAGTAGTGGTGTCAACCAATGTCCAAATGCCAGCAAACGAAAGATTAATGGGGACTTAATCTCTATGACTTTGTGCGCATCACATGATTTAACATAATATACATTATGCGCACCAGTGACACGGAGAGCCATTTTTACGGTTCCGGCCTGGTCAATCAACCACATCACACAACGAACGGCTTACAGCGCGTTAGCGCGTTAGCGCGTTTCACGCAGCATGGCAAATTCACGTATCGATAAACCGGATTACGTGAAATTTTACGTAATCCGTGGTGGCCACCACCGCCGGATTAAGAGGTTTTTATGGTGTCCGGTCATCCACTCAAACCGCGCCGATACGTAATAATTTTTACGTACTGACCCCGTTAACAGGTCTGCGACCCCGACGACCTGGAGACCATATTAGGATATCGCAATACCTCTCGCCCTTAGGCTACGCCTGCTTGAATTGATTGCCTCAAGAAGGCGGAGGCGGCTTTCGCAGAGATGAACGGCGAGTAATTCTGCTGCCTTATCAGTATCCCGCGACCGAAGCGCAGCAATTATTTCTCGATGATCATCCCACGCGGGATTTGACGGCGCTTTGTCGAGCCATCGTGCCCGTGAAAGTCGGCGCAGGGCATCGCTTACCCCTTCGAAAATAAACGCATTCTGACAAAGACGGGCCAACTGTAGATGGAATCGTGTCCCGGCATCGTCCATCACCTCTTCTGGCGCATCAGCAGTATTCGTTTTAAGCAGGTTTTCCAGACCGTTGAGTTGTTCTTCCGTCATTTGGCTGGCGGATAGTTTTAATGCCGCCACTTCCAATACTTCCCGGTAAATACACAGCTGTTCAACTTCAGCGACATCAATCGGTGCCACCATCCAGCGTAACCCGTCACGACATACCAGCCCTTCAGACTCCAGCTTTTGTAATGCTGCACGCACAGGTGTCCGGGACGCGTTAAACGTCGCTTCAGCCCAGCGCTCCGTTAACCGCTCTCCCGGCCCCAGCTCCATGTTGAGTATCAGTTTTCTTAATTGGTTTTCAACCTCAGATGCCTGGCTCATGACGGCAATGATCTCCCAAAAATTGACAGTGAAATGCATTATCTTTATGGTATACCAATATGGTATACCAAGAAAGAGTATTTCTATGACCCAATTGTATAACAGCTTCTGGCAACGAAACCTGCTCGTTTGCTTCATTGGCTCGTTCTCAACCGTCTTCGCAATGACCCTTATGCTGCCGTTCCTGCCTTTGTATGTCGAAGAACTGGGTGTTAGCGGGCATGCCGCGGTCGTTCAATGGTCTGGCGTAGCATTTAGCGCAACGTTTATCACTGCCGGGTTGATCGCCCCTGTCTGGGGAAAACTCGGTGACAGATATGGACGCAAGTCGATGCTCGTGAGAGCCAGCCTTGGCATGGCAGTTACTGTTTCGCTTATGGGGCTGGTGACAAATATATGGCAACTTGTCGGATTAAGGTTGTTAGTTGGCCTGGCAGGAGGCTACTCATCCGGCGCGACAATTCTTATCGC
>NZ_SZXE01000037.1:0-88827 GCF_005281255.1 Citrobacter sp. wls708 | reverse complement strand
TGGAGGCGCATTATAGGGAGTTATTTCAGACTGACAAGGGGAAATTCAAAATAATTTTCCGAGTGATTATTTTTTATTCTTTACGCTTATTTTGGCAACGTTTTGTGGGTTAATTGGGCAATTTCCCGTGCAAAACCCGCGACCTGTTCCCAATCGGTATACACCACTTCTTTATGCGTATCCGTTTCACCGCCTGACATCTTCATTATCAGTTGGATCATCACACGGTCATACCAGCGATAGCGGGGATACAGCAAAGCGCCGGCAATAACCGCACTGCGATCCGGCCGCCACGGCGAACTCATCAGGAACTTACGCGCATAGCTGTTGGTTTGCGGCGTACGCTTCTCCGGTTTACGGGCAACCAGGTTAACGGAGTAGAACGCACTCGGCATCGCATTCAGCCGCGTGGCATGCTTTTTCACAAACTCCTGAAATGCGGCATGGTAATGACCATATCGAATCGAGGCGCCAATCACCACGCTGTCATAATTTTGCCAGTCAGGCTCCGCGGTGCGATGCAAATTAACAACATCCGTCCAAACGCCCAGCTCTTTGAGTTCAGAAGCCAGATACTCGGCGATTTCACGCGTTTGCCCGTCCCGGGAAGAAAAAAGAATCAGTGTTTTCACGTGTTACTCCATTATTCACGCCAGAAAGTAGGGGTAAAGAGTACCAGCAGAGTAAAGACCTCCAGACGACCAAACAGCATATTGGCAATCAGGATCCACTTCGCCACGGGATTCATACTGGCAAAGTTGTCGGCGACAACGCCCAGCCCTGGCCCGAGGTTATTCAGCGTCGCCACCACAGAGGCAAACGCGGAGAAGTCATCAACACCGGTCGCAATAATCGCCAGCATACTGATAATAAAGACCAGCGCATAGGCAGAAAAGAATCCCCATACGGCTTCAAGAATTCGCTCCGGCAGCGCACGGTTACCCAGTTTGATACTGTAAACAGCATTCGGGTGAACCAGACGTTTCAACTCGCGGTTACCTTGCTTAAACAGCAACAGGATACGAATCACCTTCAAGCCTCCGCCCGTAGACCCGGCACAGCCGCCGATAAAGGCAGAACACAACAACAACACCGGCAGGAACAGCGGCCAGCGGGCAATGCTGTCGGTGGTAAATCCGGCGGTCGTCGCCATTGATACCACCTGGAAAAAGGCCTGGTTGATGGTCGTGAGCGCTGAACCGTAGGTATTGTGTATCCACAGTACCAGCGTACAGACAGCCACTAGCGTCAACTGCACGCCGATGAACATGCGAAATTCCGGATCGCGCCAGTAGACCTTCAGACTACGGCCGCTTAATAAAGAGAAGTGCAGGCCATAGTTACAGCCGGAGATCAGCAAGAAGATAGCAATGATGGTATTGATCGTGGGACTGTCGAAATATCCCACGCTGGCATCGTGCGTGGAAAAGCCGCCAATCGCAATCGTGGCAAAGCTGTGCCCAATGGCGTCAAACGCGGGCATCCCGGCAAACCATAGCGCCAGTGCACATGCCACCGTCAGCAATACATAGATAAGCCACAGGGTTTTCGCCGTTTCGGCAATACGCGGGCGCATTTTATTATCTTTCAGCGGCCCCGGCATTTCTGCCCGGTAGAGCTGCATCCCCCCGACGCCAAGAATAGGCAGAATAGCCACCGCCAGCACGATGATCCCCATCCCGCCGAACCATTGCAGCATCTGTCGATAAAAGAGGATAGCGTGTGGCAATGAATCCAGCCCCACCAGCGTTGTTGCCCCGGTGGTGGTCAATCCGGAAAAGGATTCAAAAAATGCATCGGTAATCGTCAGGTTAGGGCTTTCCGCAAAGATGAACGGCAGCGCACCCACGCTACCCAGCACGGTCCAGAACAAGACGACAATCAGAAAACCTTCGCGAGATTTCAGCTCGCCTTTCTCTTTGCGGTTCGGCCACCACAGCATGGAGCCGATCGCCAGAGCAACGAAGAAAGTTTGGGTAAATGCACGCCCTGCCCCATCGCGATAGATGAGAGCCACCAGTCCGGGGATAATCATCGTCCCCGAGAATAAGATGACCAGTAGTCCAACGATTCGGGTAATGGCGCGAAAATGCATCTCTACCGCTTCCTTAGTTCTTTAAAATGAGGTGGGGATTATTCTTCAATCGCTAACAATTGCAATGAACCACGACTAAAATCCGCCAGTTTTGCCGAAAATTCATCCACTTTGGCATAAGGAAGCGCCACCCTGAGCCGAACAAAAGCCTGGTAATCACTGGCAACGACTTTACCGTCAAACTGACCCAGCAAAGCTTCTATGCCTGCCAGCTGACCGTACTCACACTGCAAAGTATATTCGGTTAATGGCGTCTTGCGCTGTGTCGTTAACTGACGCAACGCCTGATTCACACCGCCACCGTAGGCTTTTACCAGCCCACCCGTACCGAGAAGGATACCGCCGTAGTAGCGCACCACCACTGCGGTAATCTCACCGACACCGCTGCCCATCAGCTGCGCGAGCATCGGCTTGCCTGCCGTTCCCGCCGGTTCGCCATCGTCTGAAAAGCCCAACTGCTGCGAGTCATTCGGCGCACCCGCCACCCATGCCACACAATGGTGGCGGGCGTCCGGGTGTTCCGTTTTGACGGACTCAACGAATGCTTTCGCCGCTTCTACGCCGTCCGTATGGGCGAGCAGCGTAATGAAGCGGCTTTTTTTGATCTCTTCAACGACGCTAACCGGCGCCGCAGGGATTAACCAACTGTCCATTACGCCAGTTTTAAATCCCGCGTCATGTTCTCGATATTGTTCTCGTGGACCACCACGTTGTCTTCAATACGAATACCGCCGAACGGTTTCAGAGCTTCAATTTTCTGCCAGTTGAAGTGTTTGCTGAACTGCCCTTCACGCCACGGCGCCAGCAGCGATTCAATAAAGTAGATGCCCGGTTCGATGGTCAGTACCATGCCCGGCTGCAGAACACGGGTGCAGCGCAGGTAAGGATACTTCGACGGGGCAGCAAGGTGGGTACCGCTGTCATCCTGCATAAAGCCAGCGACATCATGCACCTGCAGACCCAACGGGTGACCAATACCGTGCGGCATAAACGGTCCAGTAAGATCGTTTTCCACCATCGCCTCTTCACTCATATCGGTGATGATTTGATGCTTACGCAGCAGCTTCGCGATGCGCTGATGGAACTGAATGTGGTAATCCACGTAGCTGGTACCCGCTTTCATGGTAGCAATAAGCGCCAGCTCTTCGTCGTTAACATCTTTCACCAGATGCGCATAGTCGTTGTCGCTTTTCGCCGACCAGGTACGCGTCAGGTCTGCCGCATAGCCGTTATATTCCGCACCAGCGTCCAGCAGGAAGCTGCGAATTTCAGACGGCGCCTGATGATCCAGTTTGGTGTAATGAAGAACCGACGCATGCTCATTAAGCGCAACGATGTTGCTGTATGGCACGTCGGTGTCGCGGTGACCGGTCGCGGTCAGATAAGCCAGGTTGATGTCAAATTCGCTCATCCCGGAACGGAACGCTTCTTCCGCGGCACGGTGTCCATTCACCGCCATTTTCTGCGCTTCGCGCATACAGGCCAGTTCGTAATCCGTTTTAAAGGCGCGGTAATAATGCAGGTAGTCGATCACCCCTTTCGGGTTGATGTTGCTGGCCGCGATGTCCAGTTGCAACGCACGTTCCGGAACCGGACCGATATAACCGATATTGCCGCGAGCAGCTGGCAGTTGGCTACCGATACCGTCCGCTTTTGGCAGCGCGATGATCTCGATTTCTTCTGTCCAGAAGGAGGTCGGCAGCGGCTCAACGTTATGCCAGTAGTCGACCGGCAGATAGAACCACAATTTTGGCTTATTCACACCATCCACCAGCAACCAGCAGTTAGGGACCTGCGTTACGGGTACCCAAGCTTTGAATTGCGGATTGACCTTAAACGGGTACGGATGGTCGTCAAGAAAGACGTTAACAAGTTCGCCAGAGTGAATAAGTAACGCATCCAGCTTGAAGCGTTCCAGCGCGTCGCGCGCCCGCTCTTGTAAGGTAACAATATGATTTTTATAGAGTGCGGCCAGTGATTCCATTTTCTATCCTTCTGTTTTTGACCTCAAGACTCCGCATCTTAGCACATCGCTTTGTGAGTGCGTGATTTCTGCCGAGCGTGATCGAATCGTCATTTCTTTAATCATTCATTTGCATTTTTTTAACATAAAACACACACTTCGATTCATCTGGTATGACCAGATCACCTTGCGGATTCAGGAGACTGACATGCTTTACAAAGGCGACACCCTGTACCTCGACTGGCTGGAAGATGGCATCGCCGAACTGGTGTTCGATGCCCCTGGTTCGGTCAATAAACTCGACACGGCCACCGTTGCCAGCCTGGGCCATGCGCTTGACGTGCTGGAAAAACAACCGAATTTAAAAGGGCTGCTGCTGCGCTCTAACAAAGCAGCCTTTATTGTCGGTGCCGATATCACCGAATTCCTTTCATTGTTCCTCGTGCCTGAAGAACAGTTGAGCCAGTGGCTGCATTTTGCCAACAGCGTCTTTAATCGTCTGGAAGATCTGCCTGTTCCGACCCTCTCAGCGGTAAATGGCTATGCGCTGGGCGGCGGCTGCGAGTGTGTGCTGGCGACCGATTACCGTCTGGCAACGCCGGACCTGCGCATCGGCCTGCCGGAAACCAAGCTGGGCATCATGCCAGGCTTTGGCGGATCCGTACGTATGCCACGTATGCTGGGCGCGGACAGCGCGCTGGAAATCATTGCTGCAGGTAAAGATGTTGGTGCTGAGCAGGCGCTGAAAATCGGCCTGGTCGATGGCGTCGTGAAACACGAGAAACTGCTTGATGGCGCGATCGCCATATTACGTCAAGCGATTAACGGCGATCTCGACTGGAGAGCCAAACGCCAGCCGAAACTGGAACCGTTGAAACTCAGCAAAATTGAAGCGGCGATGAGCTTTACTATCGCCAAAGGTATGGTGGCGCAGACGGCCGGGAAGCATTATCCCGCACCAATCACTGCCGTGAAAACGATTGAGGCGGCAGCCCGTTTTGGCCGTGAAGAAGCGCTGAACCTGGAAAATAAAAGTTTTGTTCCACTGGCGCACACCAGTGAAGCTCGCGCATTGGTTGGGATCTTCCTTAACGATCAGTTCGTGAAAGCCAAAGCCAAAAAGCTCACCAAAAATATTGAGGCGCCAAAGCAAGCGGCGGTGCTGGGCGCGGGCATTATGGGCGGCGGTATCGCTTACCAGTCGGCCTGGAAAGGCGTGCCGGTTGTGATGAAAGATATCAACGACAAATCATTAACGCTGGGCATGACCGAAGCGGCCAAGCTGCTGAACAAACAGCTCGAGCGCGGTAAAATTGACGGCCTGAAAATGGCGGGCGTGATTTCCACTATCCATCCAACCCTCGACTATAGCGGCTTCGAGCGTGTGGACGTGGTAGTCGAAGCGGTTGTGGAAAACCCGAAAGTGAAAAAAGCGGTACTGGCGGAAACCGAAGATAAGGTACGCCCGGACACCGTACTGGCTTCGAACACCTCAACCATTCCAATCAACGAACTGGCCAGCGTGCTCAAACGCCCGGAAAACTTCTGTGGCATGCACTTCTTTAACCCGGTGCACCGCATGCCGTTGGTTGAGATCATTCGCGGCGAAAAAAGCTCAGATGAAACCATCGCTAAGGTTGTCGCCTGGGCAAGCCAGATGGGCAAAACGCCAATTGTGGTCAACGACTGCCCTGGTTTCTTCGTCAACCGCGTGCTGTTCCCCTATTTTGCCGGTTTCAGCCAGTTGCTGCGCGACGGAGCGGATTTCCGCAAAGTCGACAAAGTGATGGAAAAACAGTTTGGCTGGCCGATGGGCCCGGCTTATCTGCTGGACGTGGTGGGGATCGATACCGCGCATCACGCACAGGCGGTGATGTCTGCGGGCTTCCCACAGCGTATGCAGAAAGATTATCGCGATGCGATCGATGCCCTGTTTGATGCTAACCGTTTCGGACAGAAAAACGGTCTCGGGTTCTGGCGTTATAAAGAAGACAACAAGGGCAAGCCGAAGAAAGAAGAAGATGCCGCCGTTGATGGTCTGCTGGCAGAGGTCAGCCAACCGAAACGCGACTTCAGCGATGACGAGATTATCGCCCGCATGATGATCCCAATGGTCAACGAAGTGGTGCGTTGTCTGGAAGAAGGCATTATCGCCAGCCCGGCAGAAGCCGATATGGCGCTGGTTTATGGCCTGGGCTTCCCTCCGTTCCACGGCGGCGCGTTCCGCTGGCTGGATACGCTCGGCAGCGCGAAGTATCTCGATATGGCCCAACAGTATCAGCACCTAGGCCCACTGTATGAAGTTCCGGCCGGTCTGCGTGATAAAGCGCGCCATAACGAACCGTATTATCCCCAGGTTGAGCCTGCCCGCCCGGTTGGCAGCCTGAAAACGGCTTAAGGAGTCACAATGGAACAGGTTGTAATTGTTGATGCGATCCGTACCCCGATGGGCCGTTCAAAAGGGGGAGCGTTTCGTAACGTGCGGGCAGAAGACCTCTCCGCACATTTAATGCGTAGCCTGCTGGCGCGTAATCCGGCGCTGGAGCCATCCGCGCTTGATGATATTTACTGGGGCTGCGTGCAGCAAACGCTGGAGCAGGGTTTCAATATCGCTCGTAACGCGTCACTACTGGCGGAAATCCCACATTCAGTACCGGCAGTGACCGTTAACCGTCTGTGTGGTTCATCCATGCAGGCGCTGCATGATGCAGCACGCATGATCATGACCGGCGATGCTCAGGCGTGCCTGATTGGCGGCGTGGAACATATGGGCCATGTGCCGATGAGTCACGGCGTTGATTTCCACCCGGGTATGAGCCGCAACGTGGCGAAAGCCGCGGGGATGATGGGCCTGACGGCGGAAATGCTCTCCCGCATGCACGGTATTAGCCGTGAAATGCAGGATGCCTTCGCCGCGCGTTCACACGCTCGCGCCTGGGCTGCTACACAGTCTGGCGCATTTAAAAATGAAATCATCCCGACTGGCGGTCATGATGCAGACGGCGTGCTGAAGCAGTTTAACTACGATGAAGTTATCCGCCCGGAGACCACGGTTGAAGCGCTTTCTACCCTGCGCCCGGCATTCGATCCAGTTAGCGGCACGGTGACGGCCGGTACCTCTTCCGCGCTTTCCGATGGTGCTGCCGCGATGCTGGTCATGAGCGAAAGCCGTGCCCGTGAGCTGGGTCTGACGCCACGTGCCCGAATTCGTTCAATGGCCGTTGTCGGCTGCGACCCTTCCATCATGGGTTACGGTCCGGTTCCGGCTTCAAAGCTGGCGCTGAAAAAAGCGGGACTCTCCACCAGCGACATCGGCTTGTTTGAGATGAATGAAGCTTTTGCCGCCCAGATCCTGCCGTGTATTAAAGATCTGGGGCTGATGGAGCAGATCGACGAGAAGATCAACCTCAACGGCGGGGCGATCGCATTGGGTCACCCGCTGGGTTGTTCCGGTGCGCGTATCAGCACTACCCTGCTCAACCTGATGGAACGCAAAGACGTACAGTTTGGTCTGGCGACGATGTGTATCGGGTTAGGTCAGGGTATCGCGACGGTATTTGAGCGAGTTTAATCAAGGCACGCCGGGGGCGCTTCGCTTGCCCGGCCTACGAAATGTTATCTCAAAGCCATTGGTGCCAGAACAAGGCGGCAAGTGAATGAATCCCGATGAGCTTACGTGTAGTAAGTGATTCGGGTGAATGAGCGCAGCCAACACAGTTATGGTGCCAATGGCGAAGAGAGAAAATTTAGTTGCCGTTCTTCCCGCCTGTCAGGGGCGGGTTTTTTATTTCCCTGAACTACCACGTACCACTAACTGCACCGGCAGCAGCAGATTCTCTTCCTGCTTCTCTTCCAGCAGTAAACGCAGCGCTTCCCGACCCAGCTGTTGCTTATCAACCGCGATAGTGCTCAGCGGCGGATGTGACCAGGCTGCGGCATCAATATCATCAAACCCTACCAGCGCAAGGTCTTCCGGGATACGTATACCCTGCTGCGCGCACACTCTTTGAACAACCATCGCTGCCGCATCGTTATAGGCAAAAATGGCATCGGGTGGCTCCGGCAGCCTGAGCAGCTCATTAACCGCCTCTACCAAAGATTGCTCGGTATCCAGCAACGGCGGCGCGATGGCTTCGTACTCTGGCGGCATCAGCAACCGGGCTTCATACAATGCCTGACGATAGCCCTTCTCACGCTGACGAATACTGTAGTGAGAAAGTGTACTGGCAAGAAACGCGATGCGGTTGCGACCTTGTGCAATCAGGTGTTGCGTGGCCAGATAGCCGCCCTGGGTATTGTCCGGATTGACACAAGGCAGGCCAGGCGCCCAGAGATCCACCAGCACCAGCGGCAGTTTCATCTGTTGCAGCAGCCCAAGCAATTCAGGCTCAAAAAATCCGGCGCAGATCAGTGCATCCGGCTGGTGCAGCATCACCTGCTCACTCACCGTATCACCCGGACCGATAGACAGAAAGCTCAGCGCAATACCATTCTCGCGACAAAGATCTTCTATACCTAACAGCAGTTGGGAGTAAAACGGTAATGCGCGGCTGATATTGTGCTGACGATGCAGCAAAAACAGGACGCGTTTGATCTTGTCGCTGCGCAAGCGGGAAAAATCATAACCCTGCTGCTGCGCCACAGAAATAATGCGCAACCGGGTATCTTCACGCAGCCCCGGCTGCCCTTTTAGGGCGCGGGAAACAGCGCCAACTGAGACCCCACATGCTTCGGCAATGTCTCTGATACGTACAGGTTTCGTCATTTCACTCTCATTGATTATACGCAGGCTCGTTGCGCCCCCAGCCAGGCGGCACCACGCACGCCGCTGCTGTCGCCGTGTCTGGCCGGAACGATCGGTGTACGGCACTGTTTACCAAATACGTACTGTGCTACTCGCGCCTGCAAGCCAGAATACAGTAAATCGATATTAGATACCCCGCCCCCCAACACAATCACATCGGGATCGAGCGTATTCACCACGCTTGCCAACGCCCGCGCCAGTTGATCGCAATAGCGTTCCCATAACAAACAGGCATCTGCATCACCCGATTCTACCTGTCGCATAATTTGTGGCACACCCGCATGTTGCGCGGTGTGGTTCAAATACTGGCGTTCCAGGCCGCTGCCGGAAATAAAGCTTTCGATACAGTTCAACTGTCCGCAATAGCATGTCACTGCGGCCCCATCCCGGGATTCATGATAACGCGGCAAGGCATTATGCCCCCACTCGCCTGCGCAGGCGTTAGGGCCGGAAATCAGGCGGTTATCGATACACACACCGCCGCCGCAACCGGTACCGAGGATGACGCCAAAAACGACGCTGTGTCCATATCCGCTGCCGTCCATCGCCTCTGACAGCGTAAAGCAGTTAGCATCGTTGGTGACGGGCACAGCCATCCCTAATGCTTGCTCAAGATCTTGCGCAAAGCTCTGCTGATTCAGCACCAGAATGTTGGAGTTTTTGATTAACCCTTCGCTATCCACCGCACCGGGCACCCCAACGCCAACCGAGAAAGGCTGATTAACGGCCTGCCTGGCCTTAGCAATCATCTCCGTTACGGCGTGGAAAAAATCGCCATAGCTCTGCTTTGGGGTTGCGCATCGCTCGCGATAAACAATTTCCCCCGTATTATCAATCACTACCGCTTCGATTTTAGTCCCGCCAATATCCAGACCAAGCCTCATGATTTTCCCTCGTTTGCGCCTTGTAATGTGATGCTGCATAGCTTGCCAACCTTGTTTACTAAACAAAAAGAGCTCCGTCACAAAAGCTTATTTTTATGATTAATAGATAGCCAAAAAAAGTTTACTAAAAAACCGGTGAGATAAGAGAGGCAACGAGACCGGGCTTGCACCCTGTTAGCAGAAGTAAGGTGAGTAATGAATGCGCCGGAAGGGCTCCGGCGCACAGCGCTTAAATAAACGCGAACGCGTCGCCAAACAGGCGGTCTTCACGCGCACTGCGTTCATTGCAGAACAGATCGCGCGCGATTTTAGCCATTTCAAAACGTCCGGCAATGTAGATATCGTGTTCCGCCAGGGTACCGTAATCCTGTAATACTGCCGTTAATACGGTGCCCGTACGGCCACGCCAGCCTTCTTCAGGCTGTTCTACCACTGGCTCAACGCGCAGATTCGGGTGATTTACTGACAGCGCTTCCAGCTCAGAGAGATCGTAGAGATGCTTCTCTTCGCGCCCGCCCCAGTAAATAGTGATATCGCGATTTGGATTGCGCGCCAGCGCGGTAAGCAGAATGGAACGCGCGTAAGAGAATCCCGTCCCGCCGGCAATCAGGAGCAACGGTCGTTCGTCCTCATCACGTAGCCAGGCTTCGCCATGCGGAATGTCGACCTTAATTTCCCGGTCTTTCAGAATGCGGTCCATCACGGCCATGGCGTACAGATTTAGCTCAGAAGCGCCAACGTGCAGTTCAATGAACCCCTGCTCGTCCGGCGTAGATGCCATGGAGAACGGGCGCTTATCTCGTTCGTCCATCACGACCATTAAATACTGGCCGGCACGAAAGGAAAACGCCGCGTCTGGCACTAAACGAACGCGATATACGGTGTCAGTGATAGCTTCTACCGAGGTCACTTTACAGCTTAAGGTTGTCATGCGCTCTCTCTGTCGGATCAATAGGCAAAACGATCGCGCCTCAGGCGCTTTTGCCGTCATTAAAGATGGCCAGTTCATCCCAAATTGCGTCAATACGTGCAGTGACTTCAGGATCTTTTTTTATCGGACGTCCCCATTCGCGTTGGGTTTCGCCCGGCCATTTATTGGTGGCATCCAGCCCCATTTTTGAACCAAGACCGGAAACCGGCGAGGCAAAATCCAGGTAATCAATGGGTGTATTCTCTACCAGTACAGTATCCCGGGCGGGGTCCATACGCGTCGTAATCGCCCAAATCACATCATTCCAGTCGCGTGCGTTGACGTCATCATCGCAGACAATAACAAATTTGGTGTACATAAACTGACGCAAAAACGACCAGACACCCATCATGACGCGTTTGGCATGACCAGCGTACTGTTTTTTCATCGTCACCACGGCCAGGCGATATGAGCAGCCTTCCGGAGGCAGGTAAAAGTCGACGATTTCCGGAAACTGCTTTTGCAGAATAGGCACGAAGACTTCATTCAGCGCCACGCCAAGCACTGCGGGCTCATCCGGCGGGCGTCCGGTGTAGGTAGAGTGATAAATTGCATCTTCACGCTGAGTAATGTGCGTGACGGTAAAGACCGGGAAGCTATCTACTTCATTGTAGTAACCAGTATGATCGCCATATGGTCCTTCCGGGGCCATTTCACCCGGTTCGATATAGCCTTCCAGCACAATTTCAGCACTGGCAGGCACTTCCAGATCGTTGGAAATACATTTGACCACTTCAGTTTTGGTGCCACGCAACAGCCCGGCAAATGCGTACTCAGATAATGTATCCGGGACAGGGGTAACAGCGCCCAGAATTGTTGCCGGGTCTGCTCCCAAGGCCACAGAAACCGGGAACCGTTCACCAGGATGCGCCGCGCACCACTCCTGATAATCAAGCGCGCCGCCGCGATGGGAAAGCCAGCGCATAATGAGCTTGTTTTTGCCAATCAGCTGCTGACGATAGATACCGAGATTCTGCCGCTCTTTATGCGGGCCGCGCGTAACGGTCAGCCCCCAGGTAATCAGCGGCGCAGCATCCTCTGGCCAGCAGGTCATAATCGGAATACGGTTTAAGTCGACTTCATCGCCTGAATAGATTTTTTGCTGGCAAGGCGCGCCGCGTAACCGCTTAGTCGGCATGTTTAACACCTGCTTAAACTGCGGCAGCTTATCGAACAGATCGCGAAATCCTTTCGGTGGCTCAGGCTCTTTCAAAAACGCCAACAGCTTACCAACTTCCCGTAGCGCCGAGACATCTTCTTGCCCCATCCCCATCGCCACACGCTTCGGTGTGCCAAACAGGTTACACAGCACCGGCATTGTATAGCCTTTAGGATTTTCAAACAGTAACGCAGGCCCACCGGCACGCAAGGTGCGATCGGCAATTTCAGTGATCTCCAGATGGGGATCCACCTCAAGCGAAATGCGTTTGAGCTCGCCCTGCTGTTCAAGCAGCGTCAGGAAGTCGCGTAAATCGTGATATTTCATGGCGTCCATTGTGGCCTCTTCGTAAGCGCTTCATTATACGGCGTTCATCATTGTGATGCTGTATTTTTGTTAAATTAGCGTGAACTCTGGCGATACATATCAGGCCTGGGAGTATATACCCATTGGGTTTCAGCCTGCTTTGCGGCGGGTATAATTAACTTAACTCATGGCTTTTGCTATGCTGGCGCTCAGAACAAGCGGATAAGAGTTATTATGCAATCCTGGTATTTACTGTACTGCAAACGTGGGCAACTTCAGCGAGCCCAGGAACATCTGGAAAGACAGGCGGTGAACTGCCTGACGCCTATGATCACCCTGGAAAAAATGGTGCGCGGTAAACGGACCACAGTCAGTGAACCCCTATTCCCTAATTATATGTTTGTCGAGTTCGACCCGGAAGTGATCCACACCACCACCATCAATGCCACGCGTGGTGTCAGCCATTTCGTCCGTTTCGGTGCGACGCCGGCGACCGTTCCTTCTCCCGTCATTCATCAACTTTCCATCTATAAACCTGAAGGTATTGTTGACCCTGAAACCCCTCATCCGGGGGACAGTGTGATTATTACCGAAGGTGCGTTTGAGGGTTTGAAAGCGATCTTTACCGAACCCGATGGCGAAGCGCGTTCCATGCTGCTGCTTAACCTATTGAATAAAGAGGTTAAGCAGAGCGTGAAAAACACCGGCTTTCGAAAAATTTAAGTCGCCTTAGAAAGTCACTTCAAACAGCGTTCTGACGTTCGCATCAATGGTTGCTGACAACCATTGAGGATCCTCGCCGCGCCAGTGGGCAATACGCTCAAGAATATGGGGTAGGTGCGCAGGTTCATTGCGCCGTGACGCTGGTTTAGGCGTTAAATCCCGGGGAAGTAAGTAGGGCGCATCGGTTTCGATCAGCAATCTCTCAACCGGGATAAAGGGCAGCAGCTCACGCAGTTCCATCCCCCGGCGCTCATCACACACCCACCCGGTGATACCAATGTAAAGACCGCGGTCTACACAGTCCTGCATCTCCTGGCGCGAGCCTGTAAAGCAGTGCAGCACCGCACCGGGCAAGCTGTCCAGCCATGGCTCCAGTAACGTCAGAAAACGCTCATGGGCGTCCCGACAATGCATGAAAACCGGCATCTGCAGTTCAGCAGCAATGCGCAGTTGTGCCACAAAAGCACGCTCCTGCTCCTGCGGCGTGGAGAAATTGCGATTGAAATCCAGGCCGCACTCACCAATAGCGACCACCTGTGAATGGTTTGCCAGCGCAATAATTTCTGCTTCTGTTGAGGACTGCCATTGGCTACTGTCATGCGGGTGCACGCCAGCCGTGGACCAGCAATGCGGATAATGCTGCGCCAACGTTAAAGCCTGCTGGCTTTCGTGCAGGTTTGTTCCGGTCAGAAGCATTCCGTTTACGCCCGCAGCAAAGGCGCGCGCCACGACCTCATCCCGGTCTTTCGCAAATTGTGAACTGGTTAAATTAACGCCAATATCAAACATGCTTCCTCCCATATGACAACCGCCCTGACGGGCGGTTGCGTTTATTCTTCAGTTTTCTCGGTGGCTTCAGCTTCTTTTGCTTCTTCAGCCTCGTTATCCTCATCTCGCGTACGTCGCTTACCGACATAGAATCGAGAGAAGAACACACCCACCTCGAACAGGCAGTACATCGGTATCGCCAACAGCGTTTGCGAGAAGACATCTGGCGGGGTCAATAGCATCCCGACGACAAATGCCCCCACTACAACGTAAGGGCGTTTCTTGCGTAAGTCTTCAGGCGTCGTAATGCCCATCCAGCATAGCAGCACAATGGCGACAGGAACCTCAAAAGAGACACCGAAAGCCATAAACAGCGCCATTACGAAACTGAGATAGCTGGCAATGTCTGTCGATACCTGTACGCCTTGCGGAGCCGTATTGGCAAGGAAACCAAACGCCAACGGGAAGACGACAAAATAGGCGAATGCCATACCGATGTAGAACAATAACGAACTGGAGACCAACAACGGCACAACCAGGCGACGTTCATGTTTGTACAAAGCAGGCGCAATGAATGCCCAGACCTGATAGAGGATCACTGGCGCTGACAGAATCAGCGACACCATGAAGGTTAACTTTATCGGGGTAAAGAACGGCGAGGCCACATCGGTGGCGATCATTGTTGCGCCCTGCGGCATCTGTTTGATCAACGGCGCCGCAACCATATGGTAAATGTCGTTGGCAAAGTACACCAATGCCAGAAAGATCACGAACACAGCAATAATGCAGTTCAGGAGTCGCTTACGCAGCTCAATAAGATGCGTGATGAGCGGTTGGGTATCTTCTACAGCCATGTTTACGGTTTATCACTCGACGAGGGGGAGGATTCGACAACAGGTGCGGCAGCTTTCTTTTCTGCATCCATCAACGTGGCGGAAGTGTTTTCCGTCGGCTCTGGCGTTTTAGCACCCGTGGATTCCGGTTTTTGCTCCGGCGAACTGGCCTGGTTTTCAGCGGCAGCTGGGGTGACCCCTTCTCGCTGCGCTTCACCGTCTTTCACCACCGGATTATGGATAGTGTGCGCTTCATCGCTGGCTTTCTCAGGATCGTGCACGCTATAAGAACGCTTCATCGACTCCGCCGCTTCACGCAGCTCATCCATTGATGCTTTCAGCTCCGGGGTCAGATTTGTCAGGCTCGCTTTCTCTACTTTCTTCAGGCTGTCCTGGAATTCCTGAAGCTTAAGCTCCTGGGTCAGTTCGTTCTGAACAGTAGTTGCAAGGGAACGCAAAGCGCGAACCCAGCCAGCAACCGTTTTTACCGCCACGGGTAATCGTTGCGGCCCCAGGACAATGAGGCCGATCACGAATACCAATAACAGTTCGCTAAAACCGATATCAAACACGGATTATACCTGCTCTTTATCTTGGCTTTTGGCGTCTTCCTTTTTCACTTCGCCCTGCTTATCGGTAATGGATTTAGCAGTAAAATCAGCGTCCTGGCTGGTTTTATCTTGCTTAGGTTCATCATCACCCATCGCTTTTTTGAAGCCTTTAATAGACGCGCCAAGATCGGAACCGATGGAGCCGAGTTTCTTGGTGCCAAATAGCAGTACAACGATGACGGCAATGATCAACAACTGCCAAATACTGATACCACCCATACATGTTCCTCTGTCATAGATGATGAATTAATAAGGCCGTAGTATACGTTACACGGCCTGCCTTGGGCGATGAAAAATTCAGCGCATTTTGCGCCAGCCGATTATCCAGGCTATGACGCCTCCCGCCATTAACCAGCCCGGCATAAGCCCCCACTCAGGGCGGCTTACCAGCAGGAATGTTCCACTTAGCAACAATGTTGCGCCAATGCCCAATAAATAACGGGATTGTCCCTGACGCACATGATTCGCGTGAAGCTCGCGGGCAATCTTATCAACACTGTGCTGTAAATATTTGCCCTGGCGCAAACTGTCATACACCAGTTCAGGTATTTCTGGCATTTTTTCGACCCAGAACGGAGCTTTTTCTTTAAATGCCCTGACGAGCGCAGGAATACCGACCTGATCTTTAATCCAGGATTCGAGAAACGGCTTGGCCGTTTTCCACAAATCTAACTGCGGATAGAGTTGTCGTCCGACACCTTCAACGTACAGTAGCGTCTTCTGGAGCAAAACCAACTGAGGCTGGACTTCCATATTGAATCGACGCGCAGTGTTAAACAGATTCAACAGCACGTGGCCAAAGGAAATCTCCGCCAGCGGTTTTTCGAATATCGGCTCGCACACGGTACGGATTGCAAATTCAAACTCTTCAACGTTGGTATCAGGCGGAACCCAACCTGAATCCACGTGCAGTTCGGCAACTTTGCGGTAGTCTCGGTTAAAGAACGCAATAAAGTTTTCAGCAAGATAGCGCTTATCTTCTTTATTTAAAGAACCCACAATCCCGCAATCAATACCAATGTATTTCGGGTTTTCAGGGTGCTCATAACTCACGAAAATATTCCCAGGATGCATGTCCGCATGGAAAAAACTGTCGCGAAATACCTGAGTAAAGAAGACCTGCACGCCGCGTTCAGCCAACAACTTCATGTTGGTGCCATTCTTCTCAAGCGTTGCGACATCCGATACGGGGATACCATATATGCGCTCCATCACCATCATGTTCTGACTGCAATAGTCGGAATACACTTCCGGGATGTACAGCATCGGGCTATCTTCAAAATTACGTCGCAGCTGAATTGCGTTCGCCGATTCGCGCAGCAGGTTCAGCTCATCAATCAACGTTTTTTCATACTCGCGGACCACTTCTGTTGGCCGTAGACGACGGCCATCCGGTAGCAGACGAGGAACCCAGCGCGCAAGGCGGTAAATCAGTTTTAAATCCGCTTTAATGACCGGCAGTATGTCCGGGCGGATAACTTTGATCACCACCTCTTTACCATTGGACTTCAGTCGTGCGGTATGGACCTGAGCAATAGACGCGGATGCCAGCGGCGTGATCTCAAAATCATCAAACCACTCCTCGACGGGCAGCCCGCCCATGGCTTCTTCGATTTGTTCTTTCGCTCGCTGCCCATCAAATGGGGCAACGCGATCCTGCAATAGCGCAAGCTGATCGGCGATGTGCGGTGGGAAAAGGTCACGACGGGTAGAGAGCATTTGCCCAAATTTGATCCACACCGGGCCGAGCTCCTGTAAAGCCAGTCTCAGCCTTTCTCCCAGCGGTTTGTCTTTATGTTGGTTGGGCATCCAGAACAGCGAGTAACGCCACAACCGAAGCGGCAGCGTGATACGCATTTTAGGGATGAGTTCATCAAGACCGTAGCTTAAGAAAGTGCGAATGATGAAATAAAGGCGCCGTACTTCACCTGGCGTCATTTGGCCTCCAGTTTTTCCAGCCGTTTGGCCAGAGATTCGACCGCACGTTCAACGGCTGCCGTTTCTTCTGCAAACCATGCAACCTCGAGCGAGCCGGGAGCCATACGCCACTCTTCGGTGATCGCTTCGGCTACATAGCGCTGCTGGCGCTGAATGTTATGGCGCAAGAACTTCGCGCCGCCACGCAAGACTTTGCTGACCCCCTCCGCGACGATATCGCCGGTATAGGGCGCTAACAGCTCTGCGGGATCAAACTCAGCCAGATCGGCCAGCGCCACAAAGTTCTGCACCACCTGGATATCACCCTGAACTTCCAGCTCACCGCTGCGAATAAGCGTGGTAAGTTGCTGGCGGTCGCGTAATTTCGGCAACACGCTGGCATGTGTGATTACTGTGCAATCGGCTTCGCCTTCCCATGCCCCCAGCACATCGACCTGGCGCTCACTAAACACCAGGACTAAGGGTGTTGAAAATCCTTTAAGATCAACACGCAGCACCTTGCTCTGTAAACGCGTTCGGGCTGATTTCAGCGCAGGAGAACGATACAGAAAGGTATTGAGCAGATTTTCAACGCCTGCGGTCACTAAGGGTTTTAAAGGCATCCCCAATCTCCTGTCAGAACTTGTAACCACGATGCAGCGCAACGACACCAGCCGTCAGGTTGTAGTAATCAACGCTTTCGAACCCGGCATCTTGCATCATTGCTTTTAGCGTGTCCTGATCGGGATGCATGCGAATAGACTCCGCCAAATAGCGGTAACTGTCCGCATCGCTTGCGACCATGGAACCGATGCGCGGCAGAACATGGAAAGAATAAGCATCGTAGGCCTTGCTCAGCGGTTCGATAATCGGCTTGGAGAACTCCAGCACCAGTAAACGTCCGCCCGGCTTCAACACGCGATACATGGATCGTAAAGCTTTGTCTTTATCCGTTACGTTGCGCAGACCGAAAGAAATGGTAATGCAGTCAAACGTGTTATCAGGGAAAGGCAGTGCTTCCGCGTTCGCCTGAACGTACTCAACGTTACCCACTACGCCGATATTACGCAGCTTTTCGCGACCCATTTTGAGCATTGAGTCATTGATATCCGCCAGTACGACTTTACCGGTTTCACCCACCATGCGAGAGAATTTCGCCGTCAGGTCGCCCGTACCGCCTGCCAAATCCAGTACGGTTTGACCGCGACGCACGCCACTGCAATCAATGGTGAAGCGCTTCCACAAACGATGAATGCCAAATGACATTAAGTCATTCATAACGTCATATTTCGAGGCCACAGAATGAAAAACGTGGGCCACCATGTCAGCTTTCTGCTCTTTAGCGACGGTCTGAAAGCCAAAGTGCGTCGTTTCTTGTGAATTATCCACCATCTCAGTGCCTGCTCATTCAAAAAATGTTCAAGAAGTGTAACAGATTGGGCCAATTTGCCCTACCCTTCTACCCCGTTCAACTACCCCAAACGGACTAGTTTGATTGCTGATTTACCGCTTCGTCATCAGGGTAAGGCGCATCCTGTTGCGTCTCAGGGACCGAGCGCAAGCGGTACTCTTCATCCTGCGTAGTGGCTTGTTCAGCCAGCTCAGGATTTATCTCGCGCTTAATTTCCACACCTAAACTGCGAAACGCCTCTGCCTGTGACAGGACGTTTCCACGGCCTGAAGAGAGTTTTTTCATCGCTTGTCGGTAGTTGTCCTGGGCTTTATCCAGACTTTGGCCAATCGCCGACATATCATCCACAAACAAGCGCATCTTGTCATAAAGTTTACTGGCCCGATCGGCAATTTGTTGCGCATTACGGCTCTGATGCTCGTAGCGCCACAGGTTGGCGATCGTGCGCAATGCCACTAACAACGTGGTGGGGCTGACCAGCATAATGTTATTTTTAAGCGCCTCGGTTATCAGTTCAGGTTGCCTGTCCAGCGCCAGCAAAAAAGCAGGCTCGACGGGAATAAACATCAGCACGTAGTCAAGCGAACGCAGCCCGGGAAGCTGTTGATAATCTTTTCGGCCCAGCAGACGAATATGGTTTCGCACTGAGGCGATGTGCTCCTGCAACGCGCTCTCGCGGGTATATTCATCTTCCGCGTTAAAATAGCGCTCATAGGCAACCAACGTCATTTTTGCGTCGATCACCACATCTTTTCCCTGGGGTAGCCGGACAATGACATCGGGCTGCATACGCGAACGGGCATCGTTTTCAATGCTAACCTGAGTTTCGTATTCATAACCTTCACGCAGACCAGAGGCTTCAAGCACCCGCGTGAGTACCACCTCCCCCCAGTTGCCCTGCGTTTTGTTATCGCCTTTTAAGGCCCGCGTCAGGTTTACCGCTTCCTGCGCCATCTGCGCGTTCAGTTGCTGAAGATTACGAATTTCATGCGCCAGAGTATGACGTTCCTGCGCTTCTTTGCCGAAGCTATCCTGAACCTGACGACGAAAACCGTCCAGCTGTTCACGAAGCGGCGCCAGCAGGCTGTTCAGGCTTTGGCGGTTTTGCTCATCGACGCGGCGGTTGCTGTGCTCAAAAATGCGGTTCGCCAGGTTTTCAAACTGTTCACTCAGGCGCTGTTCGCTGTTGATCATCTGGCGGATTTTATCTTCCGCATGCTGCTGCGTCGCTTCCAGCCGGGTAGTGACTTCACGGAGATCGGCTTCCAGAGAGGTGTTGATGCTGTGCAGGCTGCGTAATTCGTTATTGAGTAGCTCGCACTCGTCGCGCCAGTGGGCTTCCTGTGCGAGTTGTTGGCGGGCAGCGCTTAACGCAATATCCAGTTCACGTCGCTCTTCGATGAGGTCGGCACGGATCTGATCGGCCCGCGCTTTTGTCGCCAGCCACCCCACCAGCAGCCCTGCGGCTAACGCCAACACAGCACTCATCATAATTGAAATATCCACAACGCCCCCTTACAGCAACGGCTTACCCGCACAAAATAGAATTGTGCTGTATAAACGTCCAGTTTAAAAGGAATTTCCTGCGAGGCACTACGCAAAATAAAAAGGCCGAACACGTCGGCCTTTTTGAACAGAAGTGAGAATTACAGTAAACGGCGGGCAGCTTCCACCACGATTTTCACCGCGTGGCTTTCCGTTTGTTTCATCGTTTCCGCATTGGGGATCTCTTGCTGAGTACGGTTCACGATAACACCAGCAACCATACCGGCACGCAGGCCCTGGCTGGCACACATGGTCAGCAACGTTGCGGATTCCATTTCGTAGTTCATGACCCCCATGGACTGCCACTCTTCCATCGAGCCTTTGAAACGGCTCACTACGCGACCAGAGAAGGTGTCATAACGCTCCTGGCCCGGGTAGAAGGTGTCAGATGACGCGGTGACGCCCACGTGGGTAGTCGCACCGATAGATTTCGCCGCTTCCACCAGCGCAGTGGTGCACTCGAAGTCGGCAACGGCCGGGAATTCCATTGGCGCGAAGTGCAGGCTTGCACCATCCAGACGGACAGACGCAGTGGTGACCAGCACGTCGCCAACATTGATGTGCGGCTGAATTGCGCCAGTCGTACCGATACGCAGGAAGGTACGAATGCCCAGTTGCGCCAGTTCTTCTACGGCAATAGAGGTGGACGGGCCGCCGATACCGGTAGAGCAAACGATCACGGCTTTACCATCCAGCTCAGCACGCCAGGTCGTGAACTCGCGATGGGATGCCAGCTTAACCGGCTTATCCATCAGCGCGGCGATCTTTTCCACACGCTCCGGGTCGCCAGGGACGATAGCGAGCTGGGCCCCTTGTAAATCGTTCTTAGTGAGGCCGAGATGAAAAACATCAGACTTAGACATAAAAACTCCTCTGTGAATCGGTTTTGTCAGAAGAAGCAAAAACACACTTTACCGAAGGTATAAACAAATTTTCGTGACAGACATCACCATGATGTAAATCAATTGCATTCGATTACCATGAAATAGTGATACGTATCACATAAATGACGTGATGTAAGGACGCCTTGCACAAAAGATAGACCGTTTAAGGCAATGTGGTTCGTTGCATATGTCTATAGTTAATAATGCGCTTTTTGGCTGAATATTTAAGGGTACGGAGAATACCATGACCACACGACAATCTGGCTTTGCACCTGCTGTATCTCCACCGACGTCTACTACGGTTCACACACCGGATAACGCAATTATCGCCGGTGTAACGTCCATACCTTCACAAGGCGATGATATGCCAGCGTATCACGCACGACCAAAACAGACCGATGGCCCCCTGCCCGTGGTCATTGTCGTGCAGGAGATTTTTGGCATTCATGAACACATTCGTGACGTTTGCCGCCGTCTGGCCCTGGAAGGGTATCTGGCTATCGCGCCAGAGCTCTATTTCCGCGAAGGCGATCCCAATGACTTTGCCGATATCCCCACGCTGCTCAGCGGCCTTGTCGCCAAAGTGCCTGACGCTCAGGTACTAGCCGATCTGGACCACGTCGCCAGTTGGGCCTCCCGCAACGGCGGTGACGCGCATCGATTAATGATCACAGGTTTTTGCTGGGGTGGACGCATCACCTGGCTGTATGCAGCGCACAATCCGCAGTTAAAAGCAGCGGTAGCGTGGTATGGCAAACTGGTAGGCGATAAGACCCTCAACTCGCCGAAACATCCCGTTGATATCGCCACCGATCTTAACGCTCCTGTTCTGGGGCTTTATGGTGGTCAGGACACCAGTATTCCTCAGGTTACCGTCGAAACTATGCGTCAGGCGCTACGCGCCGCTAATGCAAAAGCGGAAATTGTGGTTTATCCCGATGCCGGGCATGCATTTAATGCCGATTACCGCCCGAGCTACCACGAAGAGTCCGCCAAAGATGGCTGGCAGAGAATGCTGGAGTGGTTCGCGCAATACGGCGAGAAGAAATAAGTATCGCCAGGTAAACCGATCATCAAAACGGAGGCGTTAGCCTCCGTTTTGTTTTTAAGCCTGACGCAAGTTCTGCGCGGCCTTCACCATATTCGCCAGTGCGGCACGGGTTTCCGGCCAGCCTCGGGTTTTCAGGCCGCAGTCCGGGTTCACCCACAGCCGCTCCGCCGGAATACGCTGCTCCGCCTTCTTCAGCAGGGCCTCAATCCACTCCACGCTCGGGACGTTCGGCGAGTGAATATCGTAGACACCCGGCCCAATTTCATTCGGATAGTCGAACTCTTCAAACGATTCCAGCAACTCCATGTCGGAGCGTGAGGTCTCAATGGTGATCACATCCGCGTCCAGCGCCGCAATGGAATCCATGATGTCGTTGAACTCGCAGTAACACATGTGGGTGTGGATCTGAGTTTCATCCTTCGCCACCGCCGCGTTAATGCGGAAGGCTTCTACTCCCCACGCCAGATACGCGGCCCAGTCGCTGCGACGTAGCGGCAGACCTTCGCGCAGCGCCGGTTCATCAATCTGAATAATACCGATACCCGCCGCTTCCAGATCCGCCACTTCATCACGCAGCGCCAGCGCAATCTGCTTGGCGATGGTTTCACGCGTCACGTCTTCACGCGGGAATGACCAGCAAAGAATGGTCACCGGACCGGTCAACATACCTTTTACCGGCTTGTCGGTAAGCGACTGCGCGTACTTCGCCCACTCCACGGTGATCGCTTCCGGGCGGCTGACGTCGCCAATTACCACCGGCGGCTTCACGCAGCGAGAACCATAGCTCTGCACCCAACCGTTCTGGGTAAAGACAAAACCATCCAGATGCTCGCCAAAGTATTCCACCATGTCATTACGCTCGGCTTCACCGTGCACCAGCACATCGAGGCCCAGACGTTCCTGTTCAACGATCGCCTGTTTTATATGTTCGGCGATACCGGTGCGGTAGTGACCAGCATCCAGGTTGCCCTTTTTGAAATCCAGCCGCAGACCGCGAATTTCGGTGGTTTGCGGGAATGAACCGATCGTAGTGGTCGGCCATGCCGGTAGATTAAAGCGGGCACGCTGCGCCTCGGCGCGAACCGGGTAAGCGTTGGCGCGCTGGCTGTCTTGGGCGGTGATCGCCGCCAGACGTTTTTCCACTGCGGCGTTGTGTACGCGGGTAGAGTGACGACGCGCCTGGATCGGTGCGCTCCATTCCACAATTGCCGCCGTATCGCCGCTGTTCAGGGCATCGCGCAGCAGCGCCAGCTCGCCGCACTTTTGCAGCGCGAAGGCAAACCAGCTCTTCACTTCGGCATCAAGGCGGGTTTCCACACTGAGATCGATTGGGCTGTGCAGCAGAGAGCAGGAAGAAGCCACCCACAGAGCACGTTTCCCGACGATGTCTTTAATTTGTGCATATTTTTCGCTGAGATCGGCGCGCCAGACGTTACGACCGTTTACCAAACCGGCTGACAGCAGCCAGTCGGCAGGCAGGCGTTGGTGCAGCCCGGCAACGTCATCTTTGCCATGAACGAAATCAACGTGCAGACCCTGCACCGGCAGCGCGGTAATGGTATCCAGGTTCGGCGTTACGCCTTCAAAATAAGTGGTCAGCAGTAATTTTACCTGCCCTGCCAGCGCGTCATACGCAGGTTTGAAGGCGTTCAGCCAAACCTGCGGCAGCTCCAGTACCAGCGCGGGTTCATCAATCTGTACCCACTCAATACCGCGTTTCGCCAGCTCGGCCAGCACCTGCTGGTAAACCGGCAGAATGTCGTTGAGCAGAGTCAGGCGGTCAAACTGTTCGCCCTTCACTTTCCCCAGCCACAGGTAAGTTACCGGCCCAAGCAGTACAGGCTTCACCTTGTGGCCGAGCGCCAGCGCTTCGTCCACTTCATCCAGCAGTTGGGTCCAGGTCAGTTTGAACTGCTGACCTTTGGTGAACTCCGGCACCATGTAGTGATAGTTGGTGTTAAACCATTTGGTCATTTCTGCCGCCGCCGCTGGCTCACCCGTCGGGGCGCGGCCACGACCAATGCGGAATAGGGTATCGATATCAACCGAGCCGTCTTTATTTTGATGACGTGCCGGAACGTTACCGAGCAGCAGGCTGGTGGTTAGCACGTGATCGTACCAGGCAAAATCGCCCACCGGCAGCAGGTCAATGCCCGCCTGCTTCTGCTGATCCCAGTGGCGGGCGCGCAGCTCGCGGCCAACAGCCAGCAATTCCTCACGGGAAGAATTTCCCGCCCAGTAGCTTTCTTGCGCTTTTTTCAGCTCGCGACGCAGGCCAACGCGAGGGAAACCGAGGGTGTGATTCAATATTGTCATTTTTCTTCCTCTAATTATATGTAAATCCTATGGATTTTGAATTTAGGGAAGGCGGCAAGTTTGCTCATTCCCAGAAGCTTACTGAAGTAAGTGACTGGGATGGGGAAACGAAGCCAACGCACCATAAATTTAAAAGACGAAGGATTTTAGCCGTCCAGATGTTTACACATCCATAATTGGCGGTTACTGTATATTCCTCAAGCGCAATTTGTTCATGCCGAAGTGAAGGACTTTCATGATCGAGATTAAACACCTGAAAACGCTCCAGGCGTTGCGGAATAGTGGTTCGCTGGCAGCCGCAGCGGCGACGTTGCATCAGACCCAATCCGCCCTTTCTCACCAGTTCAGCGATCTGGAGCAACGCCTCGGCTTTCGTCTTTTTATCCGTAAAAGTCAGCCTCTGCGCTTTACGCCGCAGGGCGAAATTTTGCTGCAGCTGGCAAACCAGGTGTTGCCGCAAATCGGTCGCGCGCTGCAGGCCTGCAACGAACCGCAGCAAACCCGGCTACGCATCGCGATTGAATGCCACAGCTGTATCCAATGGCTGACGCCCGCGCTGGAGAATTTTCGTGCCAACTGGCCGCAGGTGGAAATGGACTTTAAATCCGGCGTGACGTTCGATCCGCAACCTGCGCTACAGCAGGATGAATTGGATCTGGTGTTGACCTCCGACATTCTGCCGCGCAGCGGATTGCACTACTCGCCGATGTTTGATTTTGAAGTACGCCTGGTCCTGGCGCCGGACCATCCGCTGGCCAGCAAAACGCAAATCACCCCGGAGGATTTAGCCAGCGAGACGCTGCTTATTTATCCGGTACAACGGAGTCGGCTGGATGTCTGGCGGCATTTCCTGCAGCCTGCGGGCGTTAGCCCGTCGCTGAAGAGCGTGGATAACACCCTGCTGCTGATTCAGATGGTTGCAGCCAAAATGGGTATCGCGGCTTTACCACACTGGGTGGTGGAGAGTTTTGAGCGCCAGGGTCTGGTGGTAACCAAAACCCTGGGTGATGGATTGTGGAGCCGACTGTACGCCGCCGTGCGCGATGGCGAACAGCGACAGCCGGTCACGGAAGCGTTTATTCGCTCAGCGCGGAATCACGCCTGCGATCACCTGCCGTTTGTGCGGAGTGCGGAACGACCCACTTTCGATGTACCCACAGTGAGGCCACTATCACAGCCGCACCAATGATGAAGCTCGGCCAGTGAGGCTGTTGATGCCAGATAGCCAGGTTAACCAGCAGCCCGGCCGGCACATGCATATTGTTCATGATGCCCAGCGTACCCGCATCCACCTGCGTCGCGCCATAGTTCCACATAAAGTAACCGATGCCGGACGCCGCCACGCCAAGAAACACCAGGATGCCCCACTGTAGCGTAGTTGCAGGCATTTTCTGCGCGTTACCCAGCATGGACCAGGCCACTATCGCCACCATAAATGCCCCCATGTAAAACCAGGCGAAGGCGTTGTGCTGCGGCATTGGCCGTGTTTCCATCAGACGCTTGTAGCCCACCATGCCAATGGCAAAGCTGATATTGGACAACTGTACCAGCAGCAGGCCGGTCCAGAAGTGGCTGGTCACCTGGTCGTAACGAATGATCCCCGCACCGATCACCGCCAGCAACGCACTGAAGGCGTAGCTCCAGCGCAGACGACGTCCGCTCATGAGATCATAAATCAGCGTAATGTAGAGCGGCGTCAGTACGGTAAAGAGCAGCAGTTCTGAAACCGTCAGGTACAGATAGGCGTGAAAACTCAGCATATACATAATGCCAAGCTGCATGGCCCCTACCAGCATATACAGCGCGATCGTTTTTACGCTGTGCCCACGGGTGCGTAAAAATGGCAGGAACACCAGCGCCGCCAGCCCAACACGCACCAGCACCGCAAAATAGCTATCGACATGACCGGCAAGGTACTCGCCAAACAGGCTAAAGGAAAAGGCCCACAGAATTGTGGTAATGATGAGTAACGCCACAATGGATGTCTCTTAACAAAAGGTACACCCATTGTAGCGAAGTTTTTAGTTGACAACTGGTCAACTAACGAACGATGACGTTACTGCAAAAAGAGCTTACGCAGATAGTGCGGCACGGCATCATCGGCGTTAAGTCCAATCACGTCCAGTTCCGGATGAAGATCTTTCAGGCGTTGGTGCGCGTTGCCCATGATGCAGCCTTTACCAGCCATGGAGAGCATTTCCGCATCGTTCATGCCATCGCCGAAAGCGATGCAGTCCTGCAGGCTGTAGCCCATCGCTTTCGCCACTGCTTCCAGCGCATGACCTTTCGACACGCCGCCAGCCATAACTTCCAGACAGGTAAGCGTAGAGAAGCTGACGTTGACGCGATCGCCCCAGCGGGCGTTAATCGCCTGCTCCAGCGGCAGCAGCCTTTCATGAGAATCGGTGGTAAAAAACACTTTGCTGACGCCTTCAGGCTCCAGTAGCGCAGGTTCAAACAGAGAATAGTTAAATACCGCTTCTTTAAAGAAGCGCATTTCGTCCGGGCGATGGCGATTCATAAACCATTCATCATCACGATAAACGTTGGTTACGATGTCCGGATTTGCATTTACCACGCCGAACAGGTCGCTGGCAATGTCGCGATCCAGGTTATGGGTAAACACCAGATTCCCGGCAGAATCGTGCACGCGCGCGCCGTTGGATGTGATCATGTAGGTTTTAATGCCAAGGTTATCGCGAATTTGCCCCACATCAACATGATGACGGCCAGTCGCAAACACGAAGTTAACGCCACGTGCGGTCAATAATTTCAGTGTCTCTTTGGCATAAGGGGACAACGTATGGTCGGGGGAAAGCAGCGTACCGTCTAAATCAGACGCAACAACCTGATACATAAGAAAATTAAACCTCTAGGCAAAGCGGTTTCCGCTGGATGAGTTATGCTTGTCGAAAAATTCGACAATAGCGTTAAGCGCGACTGAGCGCATTGCGTCCTTTTCAAAAAGGATCTCATGGTACGCGCCTTTGATGACAAGCGGCTGACCTCCCTCTACAGGATGGCCCGCTGCAGCGCGGAGTTCACAAAAGCGATCGTGCATACGGTTATCAACCAAACGCTCTTCTTCGGCCTGGATAAGCAATGTTGGCGTCGCGTCATCTCCCGCCCCGGCCAGGACCTGTTCACCCGCCAGAATGCCTTCACGTACCCAGTGGTAAGTGGGACCGCCCACGCGCAGCCGAGGTTCATCGGCATAGAAACGCAGATTGCGCCGATAGCGCTGTCGACTGTGGGTTACCGCATTCATCCCGAATGGCAGCGCCCGCCAGCGCCCGGTCCCCATGGCATAACCCTCGCGGATCCGTGGATGCCCTTCAGCCCAGTCCAGAATTTGACGCACCATCCAGTCGGGAAAGCGCATCACAATACCAAACATCGGCGCGCAAAGCGCAATGGCATCACACTGATTCGGGTGACGCTGCAGGAACAACGTGGCAATCGCCCCGCCCATAGAATGCGCCAGTATATAGCGTTTTCTCCACGGACCGGGTGACACTTCCTGCTGCCAGAAAGCGGTTAAATCGTCGACATAGTCATTAAAGTTATCCACATGACCGCGATGCGGATCCGAAAGCATACGGCCGGAACGCCCCTGGCCACGGTGATCGATAATGAGAACGTCAAAACCAGAATGAAACAGGTCGTACGCCAGTTCAGCGTATTTTACATAGCTTTCAATGCGTCCAGGACAGACGACGATGACGCGATCGTTTTTCTCTGCGTGAAAGCGCACAAAATGTACGGGGACATTATCTACGCCCGTAAACTCCGCTTCTTCCCGCTGACGCCAGAAATCTGTCAGTGGTCCCATGGAAAAAGCAGCAAACGCGTTTTCTCTTGTTTCCCAGTCTTTTTGCTGCTGAAACATCGGGTATCCAGCCTCGTTGACCAAGTAAAATCGTTTTTTTTGCCATGTCTGATACAACGTACCGACAGTAGCGTATTGTGGCATAAAAATAGACAATCCGGGAGTTTCTCATGACCTTTGAATGGTGGTTCGCCTACCTGCTGACCTCTATTATTTTGAGCTTGTCTCCAGGCTCTGGCGCAATCAACACCATGACCACCGCCATCAGCCACGGTTATCGCGGTGCCAGCGCATCGATTGCGGGTCTACAGACCGGACTGGGCATTCATATCGTTTTGGTTGGCGTAGGGCTGGGAACGCTATTTTCACGTTCAGCGATCGCGTTTGAAGTGCTGAAGTGGGCGGGCGCGGCTTACCTGATTTGGCTAGGAATTCAGCAATGGCGGGCGGCGGGCGCTATCGATCTGAACACCATGGCGAATACGCAATCGCGTAGCCGCCTGTTCAAACGCGCGGTCTTTGTTAATCTGACCAACCCCAAAAGCATTGTTTTTCTTGCCGCCCTGTTCCCGCAGTTTATCCTGCCGCAGGAACCGCAGTTGATGCAGTATGTGGTGCTTGGCGTCACGACCATTGTGGTCGATATCATTGTGATGATCGGTTACGCGACGCTGGCTACGCGCATTGCTGGCTGGATTAAAGGGCCAAAGCAAATGAAAGCGCTGAACAAAGTGTTTGGTTCACTGTTTATGCTGATAGGCGCCCTGCTGGCGTCGGCAAGGCATGCCTGATAACGGTGCCGGATGGCGTTAGCGCTTATCCGGCATGAAGGAAGCTTAGCGCGAAATGATCAGATGGATACCGAAACCCGCGAACAGCGCGCCGGCAAAGCCATCGATCCACTTCGCCAGACGCTGATAGCCGCGACGCATTTTCGGTAATGCAAACAGGCTGGCAACCACGGTAAACCACGCCAGCGTTTCCACGATGATCAGCGCGAAAATGCCCCAACGCGCGCCCGTTCCTACACTATCGCCAACAAACAATGAGAACACGGAGCCAAAATAGATAATCGCTTTCGGGTTGGCGAGGTTGGTCAACAGACCTTTTAAAAAGCTGCGTCCGCTCTGCGCCAGTTCAACCTGTGGGGCAGGGGCCGCTACGTCCTGTTTTTTAAACGCGCCGCGCAGCATCTGGTAACCCATCCAGCACAGATACAGGCCGCCGCCCACCATGATAATGGTGTGCAGCCAGGCCATTTTTTCGATAATCAGATGCAGGCCAAGCAGCGCCACGCCAGCCCAGACCATGACGCCACAGGTAATACCCAGCACGCCCATCATGGCTTCTTTGCGCGAACGGCTAACGGCCGTTTGAGAAACAAAGAAGAAATCGGGACCGGGACTCATCAGCGCAACGATATGCACCAACGCAACGGTAAAAAATAGCGTTAACATAAAAATGACTCGCGGGGAAATAGTTCAGTGAGTCACCATCCTGGCACTTTTTTGCCTGGCTGACTACTCTTCGTCGTCACCATCGACGTGGGCGCGAATAAGTGCCATAAACTCTTTGCCAAAACGTTCAAGTTTACGCATTCCCACGCCGTTGACGCTCAGCATTTCGCTCGGCGAAACCGGCATCTGCTCGGCCATTTCAATCAACGTGGCGTCGTTGAACACCACATACGGCGGGATATTCTCTTCATCGGCAATGGCTTTACGCAGCTTACGCAATTTGGCAAACAGTTTGCGATCGTAATTGCCGCCGAAGGATTTCTGCATAGCGCGCGGTTTCAGCGCCACGATTCGCGGTACCGCAAGCTGCAACGGGACTTCACCGCGCAGAACCGGACGCGCGGCATCGGTCATCTGCAGTGCGGAATGCTGCGCGATATTTTGCGTCACCAGCCCAAGATGGATAAGCTGGCGAATTACGCTCACCCAGTGTTCATGGCTTTTATCGCGCCCCATGCCATAAACCTTGAGTTTATCGTGGCCCAACTCGCGGATACGCTGATTATTCGCTCCGCGCAGAACCTCCACCACATATCCCATACCAAAGCGCTGATTGACCCGGCCAATCGTGGAAAGCGCAATCTGCGCATCGTTTAAGCCGTCGTACTGTTTTGGCGGATCGAGACAGATATCGCAGTTACCACACGGCTCCTGACGCCCCTCGCCAAAATAATTCAGCAGAACCAGACGACGACAGGTTTGCGCCTCGGCAAACGCCCCCATCGCATTGAGCTTATGGCGTTCGATATCCAGCAGTTGTCCGGCAGGTTTCTCTTCGAGGCAACGGCGGAGCCACGCCATATCAGCCGGATCGTAAAACAGCATCGCTTCCGCCGGCAGGCCATCACGCCCGGCACGACCGGTTTCCTGATAATAGGACTCAATGTTGCGCGGGATATCAAAATGCACCACGAAGCGCACGTTAGGTTTGTTGATCCCCATGCCGAACGCTACGGTCGCCACCACAATTTGCAGGTCATCGCGCTGGAATTTTTCCTGCACCTCGGCGCGCACGCTGTTTTCCAGCCCGGCATGATAAGCCCCGGCGCTGATGCCGCGGCTTTGCAGGCGCGCAGCGGTGTCTTCGACTTTGGCGCGGCTGTTACAGTAAATTATGCCGGATTTACCGCGTTGTTCTTGCACATAGCGCATCAGTTGATCGAGCGGCTTAAACTTCTCCATCAGCATGTAGCGAATATTCGGCCGATCAAAGCTGCTGATCTGAATTAACGGATCGTTGAGGCCCAGCAGGCGCACGATATCCAGCCGGGTGGTTTCATCCGCGGTCGCGGTTAACGCCACAAACGGCAGCGTTGGGAAACGCTGACGCAGCTGGCCCAGCGCGGCGTATTCAGGGCGGAAGTCATGCCCCCACTGCGAAATACAGTGCGCTTCATCCACCGCCAGCAGCACCGGATTCCAGTGCCCAAGATGCTCAAGGAAGTTATCCAGCATCAGGCGCTCAGGGGCAATATACAGCAAGCGAACCTGCCCGCTGCGACAGCCGGCCATCACCTCAAGCTGCTGCTCACGACTTTGGGTGGAGTTCAGGCACGCCGCCGCCACGCCGTTGGCCAGCAGTTGATCGACCTGGTCTTTCATCAGGGAAATCAGCGGCGAAACAACAACGGTGAGTCCGTTGAGTAATAATGCGGGAATTTGATAGCACAGGGATTTGCCGCCACCGGTGGGCATAACGACCAGGCAGTCGCGACCAGAGAGCACGGTGTCGATAATTTCTTCCTGGCCTGGGCGAAACTGTTGGTAGCCAAAGGTTTCCTGCAAAACCTGTTTAGCGCCCATTTCCAGATTCAACACTTCCGCCTGCGCCACATTAACCCCATTAACCTTAAATAAAAACAGGCGCTATTTTCAGCGCCTGAGAAAGAAACTGCAATGATTAAAATACTCTCAATATCTGTCAGAAGATATCGTTAAGCATTACACCCACGCCAACACGGGTCTGATTGAAGTTGTAGTCAATCAGCGATTCTCCGTAACCACTGTAGACCTGGGTGTAGAGACGAACATGCTTCGTAATAGGATAGCTTGCCCCTAACTCTGCGCCGCCGTAGCCGGTGTTCCAGTTGTACTGACCTTTCACGCTGATAACGGCGTCGCCCAGGTGATACCCCATTTTCAGCTGATAATAGCCCATGTATTTGGTGATGTCGGGGTTATCATCGGTACTGCCAATGACGTACCACGGCTTTACTTCCACCAGCCAGTTGCCGTTTTCTGCCATCAGGCGGGTATACAGGCGGTTCCAGCTACGTGAAGTGGGGTCGGAGCGCCCGTTGGAATCATGGTTATAACCCATTTCGACATCACGTAGCGTCCACCCGGCAAAGCGATAGTCGGTGGCGAAACCAAGGAACAACTGCGGCTCGTAGTTGGTTTCGCGAAACGGTGAAGATTCTTCACTGTTCGAAAGCTGCCACCAGGATTTCTGCGTATAGGAACCGCCAAGAACCGAGTTCGGACCCAATATTCCTCGCCAAAGGGGAAACGCCAGGCTTAGCTGAAACTTCACCTCATCTTTGCGCGCATTGTCCGACCAGCTATAGCTGCTGATCGCCTCTTTGTTCATGTCGCTGGTATTGGTGTAGATAAGGTAGTTGGTGTCATAAGGGTAAAGCGTGAAAGGGTTGTCATGCTCTTGCAGCATATTAGCGATGATACTGCCCCGAACTGCTGGTGCATCATGAATCTCTTTTACTGTCGCTTCCTGCGCATACGCGGTCAACGGCAGCATGACTGCTGGTAGTAACCATCCCAGAATCGCCCGCATCGGTAATGTTCTCCTGAACCAAAATATTGATGAATTGTATAATTTTCTGACAAGCATTCTACATACTTAGCTCGTTCCTCGTTAGTTATCCCGTCCTAAAGTAGAAAACAACAAATAATAAGCATAATATCAACATTTCATTAACCAATAAGGTATTAAGATCGTATGTCTGCTGTACTGACCGCTGAAGAAGCCCTGAAGTTAGTGGGTGAAATGTTTGTTTATCATATGCCGTTTAACCGTGCGCTGGGGCTGGAACTGGAACGCTATGAAAAAGAATTTGCGCAATTAGCGTTTAATAATCAACCGATGATGGTCGGTAACTGGGCGCAAAGCATTCTGCATGGCGGAGTGATCGCCTCAGCACTCGACGTCGCCGCCGGACTGGTGTGTGTAGGCAGCACGTTGACCCGTCACGAAACGATCAGTGAGGACGAACTGCGTCAGCGCATGTCACGTATGGGCACCATCGATTTACGCGTTGATTACCTGCGCCCGGGGAGAGGGAATCGCTTTACCGCTACCAGCAGCCTGCTGCGGGCGGGTAATAAAGTAGCCGTTGCGCGCGTGGAACTGCATAACGAAGAACAGCTCTATATCGCCAGCGCAACCGCCACTTATATGGTGGGGTAAGCGCTTAAAAAAAGGTAAACTGCTGTTACATTTCTGCAATGAGTTTTCCCAATGGATGCTAAACAAACGCGGCAGGGCGTGTTACTCGCTCTGGCTGCCTATTTTATTTGGGGTATCGCTCCCGCCTACTTCAAGCTGATTTACTATGTCCCGGCGGATGAGATCCTGACGCACCGCGTCATCTGGTCATTTTTCTTTATGGTGGTGCTGATGAGCATCAGCCGCCAGTGGTCGGGTGTTAAAACGCTGCTACAAACGCCAAAGAAGATCTTCCTGCTGGCGCTCTCTGCGGTGCTCATCGGCGGAAACTGGCTGCTGTTCATTTGGGCGGTCAATAATCACCATATGCTGGAAGCCAGTCTCGGCTATTTTATTAACCCGCTAGTGAATATCGTGCTGGGGATGCTTTTCCTCGGCGAGCGCTTTCGTCGCATGCAGTGGTTGGCGGTACTGTTAGCCGCCTGCGGCGTACTGGTACAGCTGTGGACCTTCGGCTCATTGCCGATAATCGCGCTGGGACTGGCGTTCAGCTTTGCTTTTTATGGTCTGGTGCGTAAGAAGATTGCCGTTGAAGCGCAAACCGGCATGTTGATTGAAACCCTGTGGCTCTTACCCGTTGCCGCTATCTACCTGTTTGGCATTGCGGATAGCCCAACCAGCCATATGGGGCAAAACCCGATGTCACTCAATCTGCTACTGATTGCCGCCGGTATCGTGACCACCATTCCGTTGCTGTGCTTTACCGGCGCAGCGACACGTCTGCGTCTTTCCACACTGGGTTTCTTCCAGTATATCGGACCCACGTTGATGTTCCTGCTGGCGATCACCTTTTACGGTGAAGTACCGGGAGCGGATAAAATGGTGACGTTCGCCTTTATCTGGGTGGCGCTGGCGATTTTCGTGATGGATGCGATTTATACGCAACGCAGAACGCGTATGGGGATGTGAAGGCTTTTTGCATGATGGCGCTACGCTTATCAGGCCTACGGGATCTGTAGGCCTGATAAGACACCGCCATTAAAGCCAGTTCTTACGTTTAAAGTACAGATACGGCGCCAGACCTGCGAGCATCATGAAGACAATCGCGCCAGGATAACCGAAGCTCCAGTGCAGTTCCGGCATGAATTCAAAGTTCATGCCGTAGCTGGAAGCCACCAGCGTCGGCGGCAGAAATACCACCGAGACCACCGAGAAGATCTTGATGATGCGGTTCTGCTCAATATTGATAAAGCCCATCGCCGCCTGCATCAGGAAGTTAACCTTCTGGAACAGCGATTCGTTATGCGGCAGCAGAGACTCGATATCGCGCAGGATCTCACGCGCCTGCTCCAGTTGACCACCCGGCAGACGCGCTTTACGCACCAGAAAGTTCAGTGCGCGCTGGGTATCCATCAGACACAGGCGTACCTTCCAGCCGATATCTTCCTGTTCCGCCAGCGTGGAAAGCGCTTCGTCATACTCATCGCCCTGACGCCCTTCCATGATCACACGGCTGAGTTTTTCCAGGTCGCTATAGATGTTTTCAATCTCATCCGCCAACTGTTCAATTTTGGTTTCGAACAGATCGAGTAGCAGCTCGTAGGCGTTACCATCCACCATCGCCTGGTTACGCGCACGCATGCGATACAGACGAAACGCCGGCAGTTCGCGTTCGCGCAGGGTAAACAGGCGGCCTTCGCGAATGGTAAATGCGACGGTTGAGTTACCCGCGTGATCGTCGGCGTCTTCATAGAAGAAGAAGGAGTGAATGTGCAGTCCATCCTCGTCTTCAAAAAAACGTGCGGATGCTTCGATGTCTTCCAGTTCAGGGCGCGTGGCCAGATTCTGGCCCAAGTCCTTTTGCACACGGTTTCGTTCTTCGTCATCCGGCTCGACTAAATCGACCCAAACCGAACTGGCCAGGTGCTCGATCTCGTCTGCCTCAAGGCGAGTTAAACGATTGTTTTCCAGTTGAAATGCGCTCAGCATGACCGGGACTCCCAATGCAAAAAATTATCGGACAGTTCGGAGGGCACACAGAAACAAATTGGGTTTCAGACCATTAAACAGCCTGACTCAGCGCGACGGGAAAAAACAGAAGGTCGCTGACAACCGCGAAGGCTATCAGCAAAAAGGGATAGCCTTAGGAGTTGATCCTGGATGACAGGATAATGAGCCAGTATCTACTGGGTGTGTCCAAGGCGAATGTCCTCTTAGCGTAATCGTGCGCGCATGTTACGCCAGCAAAATTTTGACGTCAACACGCAACGGATGGCGAAAAAGTAATAATTTCCCCTTATACAGAAAGGTTAGCAGAGGGGAATTATTTATCTATGATTTCAGAATATTAACCGGCAGATAGCCGAATGGCGGCTTCGCCTTATCCGGCCTACAAATCAAAATGTTACCCGGTCAGTAGATCTGATAAGCGCAACGACATCAGGCGATCACACCGTTTCCAGTCTGGCGTAAGCCGCCACCAGCCATTTAATGCCCTGCCCCTGGAACGCGACCTGCAAACGACTGTGCTCACCGCTACCTTCGAGGTTGACGATGGTGCCCTCGCCGAACTTCGCGTGGCGTACCCGCTGGCCAAGTTTGTAGCCGGTATCGTTTTCCGCCATTGGCGTGCCCATCCGCTGATGGCTCACCGGACGGCTAACCGTGGCGCGCAGACGCACCTCTTCAACGCACGCTTCCGGCAGTTCGCCGATAAAGCGCGACGGACGATGGTAAACCTCTTTACCGTACAAACGACGCGTTTCGGCGTAGGTGAGCGTCAGTTTCTGCATCGCGCGGGTGACGCCAACATAGGCCAGGCGACGTTCTTCTTCGAGACGGCCGCCTTCATCCAGCGACATCTGGCTCGGGAACATGCCTTCTTCCATACCCACAATAAATACCTGCGGGAACTCCAGCCCTTTCGCCGAGTGCAGGGTCATCAGTTGTACCGCGTCCTGCCAGGTATCCGCTTGCCCTTCGCCTGCTTCCAGCGCGGCGTGGGAGAGGAACGCCTGCAGCGGCATTAAGTCTTCGTCTTCTTCGTTGTAGCTGAACTGGCGCGTTGCCGTCACCAGTTCGTCTAAGTTTTCGATACGCGTCTGACCCTTCTCGCCTTTTTCCTGCTCGTACATCATGCGCAGGCCGGAATCTTTAATCACCCGGTCAGTCTGCACGTGCAGCGGCATATCAGCGGTCTCTTGCGCCAGCGCGTCAATCAGTTCCATAAAGCGCTGTAAGGCGCTGGCGGCGCGACCGGCCAGGGCTTTTTCCTGCAGCAGTTCACGACAGGCCTGCCACAGCGTTAGCTGGCGGTCACGGGAAGTCTGGCGCACGACATCTAAAGTACGATCGCCAATCCCGCGCGTTGGCGTATTCACCACACGCTCAAACGCGGCATCGTCATTGCGGTTAGCGATCAGACGCAGGTAGGAGAGCGCGTCTTTAATTTCCTGACGTTCAAAGAAGCGCATACCGCCATAGATACGATACGGCATGCTGGCCTGTAGTAAGGCTTCTTCCAACACGCGTGACTGGGCGTTGCTACGATACAGAATCGCGCACTGTTCCAGCGCGCCGCCGTTGTCCTGCCAGGTTTTGATGCGATTGACCACGAAGCGCGCTTCATCAAGTTCGTTGAAGGCGCAATACAGTGAGATCGGCTCGCCGTCGACGCCGTCGGTCCACAGTTTTTTACCCAGGCGCCCGTTGTTATTTTCAATCAGGGCGTTAGCTGCGCTAAGAATATTGTTGGTCGAACGGTAGTTCTGCTCCAGACGAATGGTTTCTGCGCCCGGGAAATCATTGAGGAAGCGCTGAATGTTCTCCACCTGCGCGCCGCGCCAGCCGTAGATCGACTGGTCATCATCGCCCACGATCATCACCTTGCCGGTGTCGCCCGCCAGCAGACGGATCCAGGCGTACTGAATGTTGTTGGTATCCTGGAATTCGTCCACCAGGATATTGGTAAAGCGTTCGCGGTAGTGCTGCAGAATGTGCGGCTTGTTGAGCCACAGTTCATGGGCGCGCAGCAGCAGTTCGGCGAAATCCACCAGCCCCGCGCGATCGCAGGCTTCCTGATAAGCCTGATAGACCTTCTGCCAGGTCTGTTCGACCGGGTTGCCGTAGCTTTGCAGATGGTGCGGGCGCAGCCCTTCATCTTTCTGGCTGTTGATAAACCACATTGCCTGACGCGGCGGCCACTGCTTTTCGTCAAGGTTCATCGCTTTGATCAGGCGCTTGAGCAGACGCAGTTGGTCCTCGCTGTCGAGGATCTGGAAATCCTGCGGCAGATTCGCATCCATATGGTGCGCGCGCAACAGACGGTGCGCCAGGCCGTGAAAGGTCCCCACCCACATTCCGCCCTGGCTGGTTCCCATGATCTGACCAATACGGTGGCGCATTTCCGCCGCCGCTTTGTTGGTAAAGGTCACCGCCATAATGGAGTACGGCGAGTTGTTCTCTACCGTCAGTAACCAGGCGATACGGTGCACCAGTACGCGAGTTTTACCACTCCCCGCGCCTGCCAGAACCAGCATGTTGCTGCGTGGCGCGGCCACCGCTTCACGCTGTTTATCATTAAGGCTGTCGAGCAGGTAAGAAACGTCCATTGGCACCGCCGCGTAAAAGTAGGTAAGGCGGAGAAGCGTAGCGCCATCCGCCAAAAAGCTGGGTATATATACAGAGTTCTGCTGGTGATTATATCAGCGAGGTCAGAGATGCCAACTGTGAAATTTCAATATGCGGCAGCAAACGGCTGTCTGCGGTTTGCATCAGGTCGGCATTTTCCGGTTTGATCCAGCAAGCCTGCATACCACAACGAATAGCGCCTGCAACGTCTGTCGTCAGGTCATCACCCACATGCAGAATTTCACCTACCGGCATTTTCAGTTTTTCCGCTGCCAGCGCGTACATGTCGCTGAACGGTTTTGAGCGCCCGTCGGGACCTGCGCGCAGCACAAACTCAAAATAATCACCCAGACCAAACAGTTCCGGCTGCGCGTTACCATTGGTGATCGCCACCAGCGGCCATTTGCGGGCCAGCGCCTTCAGCGTGTCATGCGTCGCCTGCGGAACATCAATGCGGCTACGCCATTTGGCGAAATTCATCATCGCCGCATTCGCCCCCATCAAGGCTTCTGCCGCTGACAGACCAGCCTCAAGCATAGCGCGCTCTACGGCGCGGTGACGCCATTGGGTAACGTCGTGGTAGATTTCCGGCTCGGCGTCACGAACGGCCTGACGTAAGCGCTGCAGGTCGCTATTTTGCAGCGAATTCAACGCCGGATGATAATTCTGTACAAACGCGAGCGCTTCCTGCTCGGTACGTGTGATAACGGGACGGTTATCGTAAAGGGTGTCATCAAGGTCAAAGGTGAGCGCAGAAATACGCCCCAAAGGCCGGTAAAAACGCATTATTTCCCCCGTTTGGCGCGCGGATGCGCCGCATCGTACACTGAAGCCAGGTGTTGAAAATCAAGATGGGTATAGATTTGAGTAGTGGAGAGATTGGCATGACCCAATAACTCCTGCACTCCGCGTAGATCGCCGCTCGACTCCAGCATATGCGTCGCAAAAGAGTGGCGCAATTTGTGGGGATGGACGTGGCTGTTCAGCCCCTGTTTGATACCCCATTCCGCAAAGCGTTTCTGCACGTTACGCGCAGAGATGCGCTTGCCCAGTTTAGACAGGAACAACGCATCGTCATCCCCGCCAAATAAACCGCGCAGATCCAGCCAGTGCTCAATCCACGCCACCGCATTGCGGCCGATCGGCAGACGACGTTCTTTACTGCCCTTGCCCATCACCCACACTTCGCCGGTGTCGAGATCGAGATGTTTAATATCCAGCCCAACCAGTTCAGATAAACGCAGTCCCGCGCCGTACATCACTTCCAGCATCGCCCGGTCGCGCACGGCAAGGGGATCGTTGAGATCGATATCCAGCAGACGATTAACATCATCGACGTCGATATTTTTAGGTAAGTGGCGTGGCGCTTTCGGCGCGGAAACGCTTTTTGCTGGGTTGGCTTTCAGCTCGCCCTGATTAACCAGCCAGTCGAAGAAACTGCGTAATGCGGAGAGACGCAATGCCAGACTCGCCGCTCCCAGCCCTTTACGACGGCTGCGCACAGCAAAGCTGCGTACCATTGCAGCGTCACATTGTTGCCAGCTTTGCAGACCGGTTTCTCCGGCTAACGCGATGATGGCATCAAGCTGACGCTGATAATTGAGTAGCGTGATCGGGCTAAGCTGGCGCTCAACGCCCAGATAGCGCAAAAAGCGCGTCACATCCTGAGAAAGGGGTGAATCGGTCATACGCGTTCAATCCAGCGCTCCAGCAGATCCGGCAACATCAGCGAGATTTCTTGCAGTAATTGTGTACCTTGCCCCTGCTGGTAATGGTTAACGTCACGGCTGCTGAATAGCATCACGCCCAGGGAACCATCTTGCCCCAGCATCGACATCGCCACCGAGCCTATCGCTTTCGCCTCCGGCATCATAACCAGTAATTCCGGACCATTGAGTGGCCCAAGATAGTGCTGCGACTGCCCCAGACGCTGAATACGCAACGGTTCAAAGGCCTGACGGCTTAATGCCAGATGCGTAAATTTGGATGGCGCGCCAAGTCGCCACCGGTCCGGAAACAGACGCACCGTCGCGCCGGCCAGCCCCAGCTCACGCGCCCAGCGATGAAATCGCATCAGCATATCGTCAAGACTGCTGGCCGACACCAGGCGACTTTGCAGATTTAGCAGACGATAGAACAGGCTTTCATTGGCGTTGGCTTGTTCCATCAATAACGCCATGTTCTCTTCAAGCACATTAATATGATTACGTGCCCGCGCCATATGCCATTCAACTAAAGAGATCGTGCCCCGCACAGGGTGTGGGACGCGCATCGCTTCAACTGCCCGGGCATTACGGATAAAAAACTCAGGATTACGTTGCAGGTAATCGACGACCGCCCGATCGTCGAGCTCCATGAGCGTTTCCTGTAGTTCTTCCCCTGGTTGCTTCATAAGTGAATAAATCCGTCGTAGACATGTGCCGCCGGGCCAGTCATATACAGCGGATGACCCGGACCTTTCCAGGCGATATCAAGTCGACCGCCAGGTAACTCCACCCTCACCTCTTCTGCCAGCAGGCCCTGCTGAATACCTACCGCAACAGCGGCGCACGCTCCGCTGCCGCAGGCCTGCGTTTCACCCGCCCCGCGTTCATAGACGCGCAGCCGGATATGCTCGCGCTTTACCACCTGCATAAAGCCGATGTTGGCGCGTTCAGGAAAGCGTTCGTGGCTTTCCAGCACCGGTCCCAGCGTTTCCACCGTGGCCGTATCAACATCATCAACCTGAATCACGCAGTGCGGGTTCCCCATTGAAACCACGCCGCACAATATTGTCTGTTCGGCCGCGCGCATAATATAGGTCTTCTCTGCTTTGTTGGCGCGAAACGGAACCTGCGAAGGTTCAAAGTTGGGTTCCCCCATATTCACCCGCACCAGTTCGTCGTCGGTTACGGTTAACACCATACGACCATTCGCGGTACTGACGCGAATATCACGTTTATTGGTCAGCCCTTTCAGGCGAACAAAGCGAGCAAAACAACGGGCGCCATTGCCACACTGTGACACTTCACTGCCGTCGGCATTAAAAATACGGTAGTGGAAATCCAGCTCCGGATCATACGGAGGTTCAACCACCAGCAACTGATCAAACCCAACGCCGAGATGCCTGTCGGACAGGCGGCGGATCAGCTCTGGTGAGAAAAAGACATTCTGCGTTACCGCGTCGACGACCATAAAATCGTTGCCAAGGCCATGCATTTTAGAGAATTGCATCATTCACTCCGTTCACGCGGGTACAGAAATGTAAATCTATTCCTGCCGTCAGTAATTCACCTGAGAAGGGCCGTCGCTGATCCCACGATCGTTTTTCTCGGGCGTGGTGGATTGCGATTGCGGCTGAACGCTCTTGGTCGGAGGCGGCGCGGTTTTATCTGCTGGCGGGAAATAGAGCGGGCCTTTTAGCCCACAGCCCGTCAGGCTGAACAGAGTTAAAATGACAGCGAGTGGCTTTAACACGTTTTTCATTATGGATTGCCTGTAAAGTTCATGCTTTCTGTTTTCTATCATCGCAGGAGAAGGCGTAAAAGCAAGAGTTAGCCTGTAATCTGCAACGCGTTTTGTTTCAGGTTATACTGCCGTCATCACGAAAAACAGGATAAGAAAATGAACGACAGTGAATTTCATCGCCTTGCCGACACCCTGTGGATGACCATTGAGGAGCGTCTGGATGACTGGGACGGCGACAGCGATATCGATTGTGAGATCAACGGCGGCGTGCTGACCATCAGCTTCGAAAACGGCAGCAAAATCATTATTAACCGTCAGGAGCCGCTGCACCAGGTGTGGCTGGCAACCAAACAAGGCGGCTACCACTTTGACCTGAAAGGCGACGAGTGGATCTGCGACCGTAGCGGCGAAACGTTCTGGGATTTGCTGGAGCAGGCGGCAACGCAGCAGTCGGGTGAAGAGGTGAGCTTCCGTTGATTTTTTGCCGGATACGCTTTGCTTATCCGGCCTACAGTAGGCCCGGTAAGGCGTAGCCGCCACCGGGCGAAAAGCCTCAGGAGAAATACTGCTGCAACATCGGCGTGTCGTTATCCTGATTAGCTGGCGGGACTGGGTTGAGCGGCTGGGTACGGAACGGAATCACCTGCGCACGTCCGTCGGTTTTCACAATCTGATAGAACTGCGGCAGGTTAAAGTTGATGAAGCTGGAGCCGTAGGTAAAGCGATCGTGCGACGATGAATAGAAGCGGCTGACATCACGTACCAGCTCTTCTTTGCTTCCCTCGCAGTGGTGATACACCTCCGCACGGTTACTCTCATCCAGTATATAAATATTAAAGCCCTGCTCATCGCCCGTTTCTTCGAAAAAGAACTGAATGATCCCTTCACTGGCAAAACCGTCCACCACCGACGGGAGTTTCACGTGGTTCGTTTCAACCTGGACGGAAAGGCCGTGCAGTTTGTTGTGTGAAATCGCCCCATAGAATTCGATGGCGTTTTCCAGTTTCTGTACCGATACGTTCAGACGCTCGAAGAACAGTCCCCACGTCTGACCAGACACGCGCAGCGCTTTGAAACGCCCGGTTTCCTGGCGGGTACTGGAAAGGCGCAGCTCGATACACTCAGAAACCAGTTGCTGCACGCGGGTACGGATTAACCCACGCAGATGCTGGCTGTAGCAGAACACTTCGACGCTATCCGGCGGCGCGGCATCCTGGTGCATTTTGCCCAGAATCGTTTTTAACGCTTCAATCATCGCCTGCTCGCCGTTGAAGTGCAGCGTACGTACTTCATTCCACGAGTTGCGGTACAGCAGGTCGACGCTCCCTACCAGGCAATTTTGCTCTTCGCCAAAGCTGAAGACGTCCAGCTTACGGAAATCAAAATGCACCACCTGATTACGGAATGCGGTCGTCGGGTCATATTCAAGGTTAACGATAATCGCCAGATGGCGAATTTCGCACGGGCTGTAGAGCGCTTTCGGCGTTGGTGCCGGCAGGCGCAGCGGGAAGTGGTGCGATACATCGGCGACCATTTCCTGCAGCTTCGGCAAATCGACAATGCCGTTGCCCTTAATAAACAAATGCGTACGCGATGTCAGCAGACCGTTGAACCAGGCCCACGCCACCAGCTTGTTAAGGTAGCGGTTATATTCCAGTGGCTGATGGCTGATGATCGAATCCATATTTGGCGCGCGGTTGTAGAGATACCAACCCGAACGGTTGGCGCGGCCCGGCGGCACATGGATAAAGGTCAGGTTCGGTTCTGAGAGGTCCGGAGATATTTGCGGGTTCACCAGCGTTACCTTACCCGGCAACGCTTCAAACGCGGCATACAGCTTACGGGTCAGCACGCCGATATCCTGCGGACTGGCGCTAACGCTGAGGTTATTGCGCCGCGCAAAGCGGATCAGATTACGATAGCTCTGCATCATCGCATCAAGCAGTTCGTTATGCGCTTCACGTACCTGATCAATCTTCCAGTTAGCGCGGTTATCCAGCATTGTCAGACGGGCTTCGTCCCAGCCCCATTCTTGCACTAACTGACTTAATACTTCACGACGCCAGCCCACGCAGGCGCGCTCGCGGCTCAGTTTCTCACACACTTTTAAGTAGAAACATCGACGCACTAAATCCAGGCGCGTCGGGTCTTCGATCGCCGTGAGATATTCGGTCACACGCTCCAGCATCATGCAGTAGGGATCGAGACCAAAAGAGACGATCTCGCCATCGTGCAGGCGCTGTTTAATGTCTTTCGCCAACAGGCGAGGATTGGGATATTCCCAGGAGTAGGCTTCCAGCAGCAGCGTCTTCAGCACCGCTTTGTACGGGGAATCGATACTTTTGTATAACTGCCAGAGGCTGGCGCCAAAGTACTCTTCGGCGGAGAGCGAACTGAGTCCGCCGAGATCCAGCCATTCGTTTGGCGTTAATACGCCCTGCGCGTAGAGCTTCATGACGTAATCGTCGTAATGCTCTTCTTCGTCGCCCGGCACCATATTCCACAGAATACGTTTGCCCGCGAGGCGCACAGCGGTGCGATAGAATTCATCAAGCAACAGGATATGCTGCGTCGAGCCACAGTCTTCACCACCAAGACTGCCGCTTTCATTGTGACGGAAACGGTTTTCATCAATCAGGAAGAAACTGACTTCCACGCCCAGCGAAGCGGCCCAGCTTTCGAGCAGGCTACATTTACGCTGCAACAGCTGGCGCTCTTCGCTATCCAGCCAGGATTGGTGGCAGACCCAGATATCGAGGTCGGAAGAACAGCTTTGCCCTACCGAAGAGGTGCTGCCCATTGAGTAGACGCCGGTGATCGGCAGTTCGCCCTTGGGAGGTTCCTGCGGTGACATACCGCGGTACAGTTCGAGTTCGTTGAGGTAGTGGCGTTGGGTTTCATCAGGCGTGTAAAAGCATATGCCTTTGGGAACGTTACCATCGAGGTAACCCGGCATCAGAGGGTGGTGGTAGTGCAATAATGTCGGCAGCAGACTGTATACCTGCTGGAAAGCAGGTCCCATGGCAGCAAGCGCGCGATCCACACGCAGTTGATTTATGGCATCCAGTCTCTGTTTCAGAGTCTCAATATAGAGGTACAAGACGTATCGCCTGATGTTGCTATCCGTCATGTTGCCGATTGCTGCGGCGCAAGCGCTCACAATAATCGTCATCAATTCGGATAAACCGTATGTCAAAAATAACCGTTACCTGTTTTTCGCCCGTATTTTTTTGTGCGGTACAGCCGAAAAAATGGTCTAAAACGTGATCAATTTAACACCTTGCTCATTGACCGTAAAGAAAGATGCGCTACATACAAGTGTAGCACCGTTCGTTACGTGTAAATTCCTTCATACGGTCGGAAGGTTTCTCGTCATTATTCACTGCCACTGATGATGCAGCAGCTTTTCCTCTCACTTACGTTTGAGCGTAACGCTGACATCCCTTTGATAAGGATGTTAGGATGGTCAATGATTGATAATGACGGTAACAAGCATGTTAGACAATGTTTTGAGAATTGCCACACGCCAAAGCCCCCTTGCGCTCTGGCAGGCACATTATGTCAAAGACGCCTTAATGGCAAATCACCCCGGTCTGATCGTGGAACTGGTTCCTATGGTAACCCGTGGCGATGTGATCCTTGATACCCCGCTGGCAAAGGTCGGAGGGAAAGGGTTGTTTGTTAAAGAGCTGGAAGTCGCGCTGCTGGAAAAACGCGCCGATATTGCCGTGCATTCCATGAAGGATGTGCCGGTTGAATTCCCTGACGGTCTTGGACTGGTCACCATTTGCGAGCGAGAGGATCCGCGTGATGCTTTCGTCTCAAATAAGTACAACACGTTGGATGACCTTCCCGCAGGTAGTATTGTCGGGACATCCAGTTTGCGTCGCCAGTGCCAGTTGGCAAAGCGTCGCCCGGATCTCGTCATCCGTTCGCTGCGCGGCAACGTCGGTACGCGTCTCGGCAAATTGGATAACGGCGATTATGACGCCATTATTCTGGCGGTCGCTGGGTTAAAACGTTTAGGGCTTGAGTCGCGAGTCCGTACCGCACTGCCGCCGGAAGTCTCCCTGCCCGCAGTCGGGCAAGGCGCCGTCGGCATAGAGTGCCGACTGGACGATATGCGTACTCAGGCGTTGTTAGCGCCGCTCAACCACGAAGAGACCGCGCTACGCGTAACAGCCGAACGCGCCATGAACACTCGCCTCGAAGGGGGATGTCAGGTGCCTATCGGCAGTTATGCCGAACTCATCAACGGTGAGATTTGGCTACGCGCGCTGGTCGGCGCGCCTGACGGATCGCAGATGGTATGCGGGGAACGTCGCGGCGCCGCGCAGGATGCTGAACAGATGGGCATCTCTCTGGCAGAAGAGCTCCTGGAGAATGGTGCGCGCGCCATTCTGGCTGAAGTTTATAACGGAGAAGCACCCGCATGAGTATTCTGGTCACCCGCCCGTCTCCCGCAGGGGAAGAGTTAGTGAGCCGTCTGCGCACACTGGGGCAGGTGGCCTGGAGTTTTCCGCTCATCGAGTTTTCCCCGGGTCGGGAACTGGCAACACTCGCCTCCCGACTGTCGGCGCTGACGGATAACGATCTGGTTTTTGCCCTCTCGCAGCACGCTGTCACCTTTGCCGATGCCGAACTTCAGCAACAAGGGAAAAGCTGGCCTTCCCTTCCGCATTATTTTGCCATTGGTCGTACAACGGCGCTGGCGCTGCATACTGTTAGCGGCTGCAATATTCACTATCCTCTGGATCGGGAAATCAGCGAAGTCTTGCTACAATTACCTGAATTACAAAATATTGCGGGAAAACGCGCGCTTATTTTACGCGGTAACGGCGGTCGGGAACTGATAGGTGAAACCCTGACGGCGCGCGGAGCCGATGTTGATTTTTGTGAATGTTATCAACGCAGTGCAAAAAATTACGATGGTGCGGAAGAAGCAATGCGCTGGCAATCTCGCGGCGTGACCACGGTGGTGGTCACCAGCGGTGAGATGTTACAACAGCTCTGGTCGCTCATTCCGCAGTGGTATCGTGAGCACTGGTTACTACGCTGTCGGCTGCTGGTCGTCAGTGAGCGTCTGGCGCACCTCGCCCGGGAACTGGGCTGGCAAGATATTAAGGTCGCTGATAACGCCGACAACGATGCGCTACTACGCGCATTACAATAACTCTCATAATGGGATGCCATAATGACGGAACAAGAAAAATCCTCCGCCGTGGTTGAAGAGACCAGGGAGGCCGTGGAAACCACAGCACAGCCAGTCAATACTGAAAAAAAGGGTAACAACAGCACGGCGCTGATTCTGAGCGCGGTGGCGATTGCTATTGCGCTGGCAGCAGGTGTGGGTCTGTATGGCTGGGGGAAACAGCAGGCAACAACGCAGACGGCAACCAGCGATGCGCTGGCGAACCAGCTGACGGCGCTGCAAAAAGCGCAAGAAAGCCAAAAAGCTGAGCTGGAAGGCATCATTAAACAGCAGGCAACGCAGCTTGATGAAGCCACTCGCCAGCAAGCCGCGCTGGTCAAACAGCTTGATGAAGTACAGCAAAAGGTCGCCACTATCTCCGGCAGCGATGCTGGGACATGGCTGCTGGCGCAGGCTGATTTTCTGGTAAAACTGGCTGGTCGTAAATTATGGAGCGATCAGGACGTTACCACCGCCGCGGCGCTGCTGAAAAGCGCCGACGCCAGTCTGGCGGATATGAACGACCCGAGCTTAATTGCCGCCCGTCGCGCGATTACTGACGACATCGCGAGCCTCTCCGCGGTAACTCAGGTCGACTATGACGGCATTATCCTGAAAGTGAATCAGCTCTCTAACCAGATTGATAACCTGCGTCTGGCCGACAACGACACCGACGATTCACCGATGGACTCCGACAGCAGCGAGCTGTCCAGCTCAATTAGTGAATGGCGCGTCAACCTGCAAAAAAGCTGGCAGAATTTTATGGACAGCTTTATCACTGTTCGCCGTCGAGATGAAACCGCCGTCCCGCTGCTGGCGCCGAACCAGGACGTTTACTTACGTGAGAACATTCGTTCTCGCCTGTTAGTAGCCGCCCAGGCCGTACCGCGTCATCAGGAAGAGACATACCGCCAGGCGCTGGAAAATGTCTCTACCTGGGTACGCGCCTACTACGACACCGACGATGCAACCACCAAAGCTTTCCTGGAAGAGGTAGACCAGCTGAGCCAACAAAGCATCAGTATGGATGTGCCAGAAACACTGCAGAGCCAGGCTATTCTCGACAAATTTATGCAGACCCGCGTGCGTAATTTACTGGCGCAGCCTGTCACAGCGCCGGTTGCCGCCGCTCCTGCTCCTTCGGCAGACACCCCGGCAACCGCGCCGCAAGGAGAATAATGATGCTAAAAGTATTATTACTCTTTGTACTGTTGATTGCCGGGATCGTCGTTGGTCCAATGATTGCCGGTCATCAGGGCTACGTGCTGATCCAAACCGATAATTACAACATTGAAACCAGCGTGACGGGCCTGGTGATCATCCTGATCGTCGCGATGGTCGTCCTGTTTGCGATTGAATGGCTGCTGCGCCGAATTTTCCGCACCGGCGCGCATACCCGCGGATGGTTTGTCGGCCGTAAACGTCGCCGCGCCCGCAAGCAGACTGAACAAGCGCTGCTCAAACTGGCGGAAGGCGATTATCAGCAGGTTGAAAAGCTGATGTCGAAAAACGCCGATCATGCTGAACAACCGGTAGTGAATTACCTGCTGGCGGCAGAAGCGGCCCAGCAACGTGGCGATGAAGCGCGCGCGAATCAACACCTTGAGCGTGCAGCTGAACTGGCCGGGAATGATACGATCCCGGTAGAAATCGCTCGCGTTCGTCTGCAACTGGCGCGTAATGAAAATCACGCCGCGCGCCACAGCGTAGATAAGCTGCTGGAGGTGACGCCGCGTCATCCGGAAGTGCTGCGTCTGGCTGAGCAAGCCTACATTCGCACCGGCGCATGGAGTTCGTTACTGGATATCATTCCATCTATGGCTAAAGCGCATGTGGGTGATGAAGAGCACCGCGCAATGCTGGAACAACAGGCATGGGTGGGTCTGATGGATCAGGTTCGCGCCGATCAGGGCAGTGAGGGGCTACGTACGTGGTGGAAAAACCAGAACCGTAAAACCCGTCATCAGGTTGCCCTGCAGGTCGCGATGGCTGAACATCTGATTGAGTGCGACGATCACGATACGGCGCAGCAGGTCATCATTGACGGTCTGAAACGTCAGTATGACGACCGTCTGGTGCTGCCGATCCCGCGCCTGAAAACCAACAACCCGGAACAGATAGAAAAAGTGCTTCGCCAGCAGATTAAGGCCGTTGGCGATCGCCCGTTGCTGTGGAGCACGCTGGGGCAATCGTTAATGAAGCATGGTGAATGGCAGGAAGCCACGCTCGCCTTCCGTGCTGCGCTCAAACAGCGCCCGGACGCCTACGACTACGCCTGGCTTGCTGACGCGCTGGACAGACTGCATCAGCCGGAAGAAGCCGCCACCATGCGCCGTGATGGCCTGATGTTGACGCTGCAGAACAACAATCCCCCGCAGTAATTCCCTCTTGCCCGGTGGCGCTTCGCTTACCGGGCCTACCGTCTACACAAAATCATTCAAGATGCATAAAAAAACGCCCGCTCGGTAAGGAGCAGGCGTTAAACAGGTCTGTATGACAACATAATGGGTGCTTCACTCAACGTTATGTCCATGGTGTTTGATGAGGCATGAGCGACATCTGTCTGTGGACGATAAGCACCGTAAACGGCTCTGCATCATTCCTGAGTTTATGAGGCCTGATGGCGAACATAAGAGATGGAATGAGCATCTACCCGTATATTATTGCACAACGCATGCCACGATTGCACTGCAAAAACTATGGATTCGAACTTTTTAAGACATCAGGTAATTCGCGGGAATAAAGGCTGAGGAGGGAAAATCAGAAAACAAAAAACCCCGCCGAAGCGGGGTTCAAAATTGGTCGGCGAGAGAGGATTCGAACCTCCGACCCACTGGTCCCAAACCAGTTGCGCTACCAAGCTGCGCTACTCGCCGTTTTACTGCTTTTTGAATTTTTAGTTCAATTCTTTAAGTCGTGGTGCGAGGGGGGGGACTCGAACCCCCACATCCTAAGGACACTAACACCTGAAGCTAGCGCGTCTACCAATTCCGCCACCTTCGCATTTCACAACTTTAAATTAATGGGGTGGCTAATGGGATTCGAACCCACGACAACTGGAATCACAATCCAGGGCTCTACCAACTGAGCTATAGCCACCACTGCAAATCTTTTACGCGGTATTAAAACCACCGCAGCTCCGGCACCTAACTAAATGGTGCGCCCGACAGGATTCGAACCTGAGACCTCTGCCTCCGGAGGGCAGCGCTCTATCCAGCTGAGCTACGGGCGCTTAGCGCCGTTGCGGGGCTGGATATTACGGAGGTCTCGGTCTTCTGTCTAGTGCTTTTTTAAAATAAATTATCGTTTGGTCATGGTTTGTGCGTTTTGTCGCTTATTCCCGCAATTTATGGGCTGTGCCATGACGATTCAGACCAAAAACCTTATAAATGAGCGTCACAGCCAGTAAGAAGATAATCCCAACAAACAGCGACATTCGGGTATCTTCATTAAAGTACATACCGATTAATACGCAAACCAGGAACGCCATCGTCAAATAATTCGCCCACGGGAACAGAATCGAGCGGAAAGGATGACTGGCGATCGCCGCTTTATGCGCCTGACGGAAACGCAGCTGGCTTATCAGGATCACAAACCACGGCACCATCCCCGGCAACACACTGGCACTATAGACATAAACGAACACCCGTTGCGGATTGGGAATGATGTAGTTCAGGCACGAACCAATCAGCAGGATCGCGATAGAAATCGCTACACCGGCAACCGGCACGCCATGGCGAGAGACTTTTCCAACAGCGGCTGGTAGCTGGCGATTCTTTGCCAGCGCGTAGAGCATACGCCCGCAGCTGTACATGCCGCTGTTACAGCCAGACAGTGCCGCCGTCAGGACCACAAAGTTAATAATCCCTGCCGCGGCGGTAATACCAATCTTGGCAAAGGTGAGAACAAACGGGCTGCCGTTGCTGCCGATCTCGTTCCACGGGAAAATAGTGACGATAACAAAGATCGCGCCGACGTAGAAAATCAGGATACGCCACAGCACCTTCCCCACCGCGCTACGCAGCGTGACCTGGGGGTTCTTCGCCTCACCCGCAGTAATGCCGATCAGCTCTACGCCCTGGTAGGAAGCCACGACAATACACAATGCCGTCAGAAAACCCTTCCAGCCGCCGGCAAAGAAGCCGCCGTGGTCGGTCAGGTTGCCAAAGCCAATCGCCTGACCGCCATTGCCAAAGCCGAAGAAAATGACCCCTAACCCAATAACGATCATCACAATGATGGTGGTCACTTTGATCATGGCAAACCAGAATTCAATTTCACCATACAGGCGAACCGCGGCGAGGTTTGCCAGCGCAACCAGCCCGACAGCAATCAGGGCAGGTATCCATTGCGCCATTTCCGGGAACCAGAACTGTACGTACACCCCGATGGCGGTAATCTCTGATATCCCTACCGCCATCCACATAAACCAGTATGACCAGGCGGTGAGATAGCCAAAGAAGGGGCTCATGTAACGGTGCGCGTAAACCGCGAATGAACCGGCAACCGGCTCGAGGAATAACATCTCCCCCATGGAACGCATAATGAAAAAGACGAACAGCCCCGCGACGATATACGCCAGCAGTACCGAAGGCCCCGCCCATTTCAGGGTACTGGCGGCGCCCATAAACAGTCCGACGCCAATAGTGCCTCCAAGGGCAATTAATTCGATGTGACGAGCCTCCAGCCCACGCTGTAGCTCAGGTTTGTTCTCGGCCATAAATCCTCTTGATGTGTTTGCATGCTGTCCGGTATTACCGGTTCTCGTTATGGGTACATCTTGTTATTCCATAACAGGCCATACGGCACCGACCGCTTAACGGTTGGCGCCAAAAACACCACGGCACTGTAATGATTGTTGCGAATGGTTTCCTAAAATCGCTTAAATGGCAATTAAAGCATTCAAAAAATGAATAGATTGTGCGAGAAAGCAGCGATTATGTTGTGAATAAGTAGCGTGATTAGCAGATCACGCTACTTATCAGAGGAGAGAGCATCAGAGGTTGCCGGTATAGTGCCAGCGGAGATAGCGCAACAAACGAAGTTGACGGGTGATACGGCTCGGCTGTGACAGTAAGCGATACAGCCACTCCAGCCCCAGATTTTGCCAGAGTTTAGGCGCACGCTTAACGTGACCGGTAAAGACGTCGTAGGTCCCCCCTACCCCCATATACAGCGCTTCAGGGTGGATCTTCCGGCAATCACGCATAAAAATTTCTTGTTTCGGCGATCCCATCGCTACCGTCACAATTTGCGCACCGCTGGCGTGGATACGTTCAAACAATGCCTGACGCTGCTCCGGCGTAAAATAACCGTCCTGGCTACCCACAATGTTCACATGCCACTGCGCACGCAATTTGGCTTCGGTTTGCGCCAGAACCTCAGGCTTGCCGCCAATCAGGAAAACCGGCGTTCCCTCCTGCCCGGCTCTCGCCATTAGCGCTTCCCAGAGATCGGCCCCCGCTACGCGTGAAATCTGAGCCTGCGGGAATTTTTTACGCACCGAACGCACCACGCTAATACCATCCGCATATTTGAACTCAGCGGCGTTAATCAGATCCCGCACTTCAGGGTTATCTTCTGCCGTCAGCATTTTCTCGGCATTGATAGCCACCAGCGTCCCAGGCCTGAGGCGTCCTTCGGCAAACAGGTAATTTAGCGCGTGTTGCATATCGCGCCAGCCAATCAGTTGTAGTCCGCGCAGCGAATAGAGTGGCGCAGTTGTGTTATCCGTCATTACGATCCTTCAATCTGTGTCCGGGGCAGCGATTTAATTCGTTTATGGATAAGTCCCGCGCTATCGAATAGCCAGAACAGCAGTTTTGCCACCAGCAGACAAACGCCAAAAATCACGAGGAAAAAGACCACTCGCGAGACAAACGAATCCAGTCCTTCACGTGCCAAAACGATCATATTGAAAATGGCGCCAAAACAGAAACTGTGCAAAATGGCCGCCTTGTAGCGATTGGTTTCGCGGTTACCTAATTCATATAGCCAGTCGAACCATTTAATGATTAACCCGACGACAATCGCGCCTAACGGTATAAACAGCGCCCCGCCCATCACCACCAGCGAACCAATTAACGTGGGTGAAATCGCCAGCCCCGAGTGGTTGTTCAACACTTCCCAGGTAAAGTAGTTCGCGGAGTTGAGAACGATACTCGGCCGCCCGGGCCACAGCCAGGTGGGGATAAAGACGTAGAAATCACGGACGATCGGCGCCAGCCCCTGGAACTCAATATTGTGGTAGTTCTGCAGCAACAGCGCCAGGTTTTCCCACGGCGAGAAAGTATCACGCGTCAGGTACAGGAACGTATAGAACGCCTCGTCACCGCTCACGTTCATCCCGTAGCGTTTCAGCGCCAGCCAGAACATACCGACGATGCCCAACACGCCTGCTGCGGCCAGCATCCACAGCGAAATCCAACCGCGAATAATGCCGATAAACAGGAAGATGGCAAACGCGATAATAATATTGGCGCGCGTTCCGCCGACAATCATATAGGTCAACAAGCCAAACGCGACGGTGCTTACCAGGAAGAACAGCCACGCTTTGCTGTCCTGACGCAGAAAGTAGACCACCAGCATCGCCGGAATGAAGAAGTAGAAGAAGCGCTTTAACGCCACGCCAGAGACTTCACTGGAAAAAATCTGGCTGTAGGATTGCAGTCTGAACAGCAGGAACCCATTGTGCATAAAGAAGACGCCCACGCTCACCAACGCAATCGCCATCAGAATAACCCAGGTTAAATGGGCTTCAACGCGATTGATGGTAAATAGCGGCCTGCGCGGCTTATCCTCTACGCGCTTACGTAAACGCGTTTTATACGTCACGTAGTAAACGGCATAGAAGCAAGCGGCTGACAGCAAAGCCTGCAGCAGGATCTCCGGGGGCGCTACCGCCACATCAAAACGAAACACCAGGATGCTGGTCAGCGGGAATCCGAAGAAGAACGTTAGCAAAAACAGCAACGAGAAAAAGACGTTGAAGTTAAAACGCACGCGGCGGAATTCAAACCAGGTCAGCGTGGCGATAAACAAAGTGGAGAGCAGCCAGACCACCAGCAGCCCGCTGAATTGCATCAGGCTCATTTAGTTTCTCCTGAAGCAATGCGCAGCGCGTTATGCCACGGCTGCAGATAATTCGGACTAAAGAAGGTGATCGTATTTTTATCTACCAACGCCAGTTGCCGCTGCGCTTCGCGTACGAGACCTTCATTGAGTTGATCTGTCGTAAACAGAACCGGGATATTTTGCTCTGCCATATCCTGCCAGAAAGGATTTTCACGGTTGAGCACGCATGGGATACCGGCCTGGATCAACAAACATAAGGTGCCGATCCCTTGCTGACGAGCAAAAATAAAGTAGCCCAGATCGCACTGACGCAATAGTGCCAGATAGGCATCAAACTCCAGTTTTTCACTCAATATTTGCAAATTATCCGCGCTAAATAATGCCAGACCCGCCTGACGAACCTCGTCGATATAGGCCGTATTATTGGCCGGATACCCCATTGGCACGATCACATTCACCGTGTCACCAAACTGCTGGTGAACAGCACGTAGCGCGGCAATATGCTCATTGCTGCGATCGCCAGAGTTGCCAACCAACACCGTCATCTTACCGCTGCGCTGGCTTTCACTGCTCATATTATTGAGCGAGGGATCCATCCGCGTTGGGAAATAGAGCAGTTCGCCGCGAACGTGCGGATGCTGCCCGGCGAAATAACGTAAATCGCCTCGCGTAGCAAACACGCAGCCCACGCGATTCTGCGCCATGCGACGAATCGGGTAAAACAGGCGGAATTTCAGCCCACTGGAAACTTCATATAAATCCGCGCCCCAGATGTGCCAGTAAAACTGCTCCGGTTTAATTCCCCCACTCAGCAGTGCCAGCCACAGGCTGGTGTTGAACTGACCATGAAAGAAGAAGCGCTGTTGGCGATCCGCTTTCGCCTTCGCAATAACCGCCTGGGCCAGCGCCTTTTTTCCGTCGTAGAAACTCAGCGATAACGCCGGGCAGCTCTCACTGAACCCAGCATCCTGGCCTGCAACCATAAACGTGCACGCGTGCTCGCTCGTCGCAGCCAGCGAATCGTTAAAAAACCGCAGCACGGTGTGGTTATGGTGAGGGATATCCGATCCCAGAACGTGAATCAGTACAGTCATGCCCGCCTACGCCAGAGTAAAAACACGCCACAACAAAGAGAAAAATAGACGATGTATGTTGCCATATACGCCTGCGCTGCGCCCAGAGCACCATGTGCCGGGATCAGCCAGTGGGCAAACGCCGTCAATAACATGAACTGGCTAATTTCAGCCAAAATATAAAACCGCAGCGACGCTTTCGCGATCACCAGATACCCAAAAACGTAGGCGCCAACTTTCAGTACATCGCCGACCAGTTGCCAGGCAAACAGGTCGCGCATGGCGGTAAATTTTGCGGAAAAGAGCAGCCAGATCGCAAAATCACGCAATAGCCAAACCGTAAAGCTCGCGGCGGCAACCGCCGGCAGCACGAACTTCAGCGACTTAATGACCTCGCGGGTAATGTCATGCTTTTCTGTCAGCCGCGACAACGTCGGCAGCAAGTAAACACTGAATGAGGCGGTAATAAATTGCAGATACGCATCGGAGATACTGCTGACCCCCTGCCAGATCCCCACATCATCCCAGCTGTACTGTGCCGCCAGCAGGTTTCGCATCATCACGTATGCCACAGGCAGCGTTACAGAGGTAATCAGCGCCATCAGCGTAAACTTGCTTAACTGACCTGCCAGACCATTGTCCCACGAGGGTTTCAGGTAATGCAGCGGAATAGTTCCACGCTTAAGCAGCATAATAATGGCAGGGATAACGACCAGCGCAGGCACCAGGGCCAGACCCAGCAAGGCGCCTTCATAGCCCCCCAGGCGATAGCAGCCATAGTAAGCCACTACGCCAACCAGGCTACCCACAATCAGCGACAGCGCGTTGCCTGCCGCATCGCGGAAGCCTTTCATTAGCGCCAGTAGCAGGTTCGCCCAGGCGATACCCATCTGCACCAGCGCAACCAGTCGAACCAGCCCCTGATAATGCGTATGGCCAAACAACCCCTGACTGATCGGCGCGGCCGCCAGCAGAAAAACCGCCGCCATCAGCGTAGAGAATCCCAGCACCATTGCGGAAGATGTACCGACCACCTTACGGAGCCGGGCCGGATCGTCATGGTGCTGCGCAACGTATTTCGTGACGCCGTTGAAAATGCCAGCTCCCGCCAACACGCCCAGCACGGTGACCATTTGGCGAAAATTACCCGCCTGACCCACACCTGCCGGGCCAAAGGAGACGGCCAATAGTTTCACCACCAGCAAACCCGCCCCAATTTTTACCAGCGTACTGGCCGCCGTCCATAAGGACGCTTTAGCAAGCGACATATCAGGAGAAGTAATTGAGTAAGGTCGAAATTACCGTTCGCTGGTTAACCGGTGACAGGTTATAGAACAGCGGTAAACGCAGCAGACGCTCGCTCTCTTTGGTGGTGTAACGATCAACACCGGCAAACTCGCCAAATTTATCGCCAGCCGGGCAATCATGCAGCGGGATATAGTGGAACACCGCCATAATTTCGGCTTCTTTGAGGAAATTAATCAACGCGGTGCGATCGTCGATATCGCGCAGCTTGATATAAAACATATGGGCATTCTGCACGCAGTTTTCCGGGACAGCAGGCAGCTCAATACGTCCGGCACGCGCCAGCGGTTCGAGGGCATCATAGTAATTCTGCCACAGCGCCAGACGCTGCTGGTTAATACGGTCGGCCGCTTCCAGTTGCGCCCACAAATAGGCAGCCTGCAGATCGGACATCAGATAGCTGGAGCCGATATCGCGCCAGGTATACTTATCTACCTGGCCACGGAAAAACTGGCTACGGTTCGTTCCTTTTTCACGAATAATCTCGGCACGTTCGACTAATTTTTTATCATTAATCAACGTCGCGCCGCCTTCACCGCCTGCAGTGTAGTTTTTGGTTTCATGGAAGCTAAAGCAGCCGATGTGACCAATTGTCCCCAGCGCCCGGCCTTTGTAGGTCGACATCACGCCCTGAGCCGCATCTTCGACCACATACAGGTTATGTTTGCTGGCCAGCGCCATAATGGTATCCATTTCGCAGGCCACGCCCGCGTAATGTACCGGCACAATAGCGCGGGTTTTGTCGGTGATCGCCGCTTCAATCAGCGTTTCGTCAATGTTCATGGTATCCGGACGGATATCAACAAAGACGATTTTCGCCCCGCGTAAAACGAATGCGTTAGCCGTGGAGACAAATGTGTAGCTCGGCATGATGATTTCATCGCCGGGCTGAATGTCCAACAGCAATGCCGCCATCTCAAGCGATGCGGTACAAGATGGCGTCAACAGAACTTTCTCGCTGCCAAAATGCTGCTCCAGCCACTGCTGACAGCGACGGGTAAAGCCGCCGTCGCCACACAGTTTGCCGCTGTTCATCGCAGACTGCATGTAATCGAGTTCAGTTCCCACCACCGGCGGTGCATTAAATGGAATCATCGTGTCACCTGTATAACCAATACGCGGTGCTTTCCACATTCGCACCACTGTGTATGTAACGTTTAAGCGCGGCGGTGTTACCCATTTGGGTTGCCACGCGCAATATTGTTTTACCGCGGGCCTGCGCCCAGCAAAGCGCAGCCAGCATTAGTTCTTCACCCGCGCCACGCCCAGCCAGTAGGCCTATTCGCGCCTCGGTCGCATTCAGTTCGCGCAGCGAGACATAACCACGAATTTCACCTGTCGGCGTGCGTAAAACGAGGCATTGATGATCGAACGTCCCCAGCACCGCATTTTCAATCCACTGCGCATAAAAACGCGAACTGGCATCTGCGGCATACCACGGGGCGCGAAAACGGCTTTGCGCGAATGCCTGTTCTGCCAGGCAGCGTAATGCCGGGATATCCGTAGTTTGCGCGATCTGCGCGTCAGAGTTGCCGCTGGCACACGTCACTGGCAGTACAAAATCCACTTCGCCTTCGACCAGTGAGAAACCCAACCGCTGCAAGGCATCCAATTCATGGGTATTTGCGGCAGCAATTTTTGCCTGTACCCGCGACCAGGGACGTAACGCATCCACCGTCAGAACCGGCGCGTGTTGGTCAAAACGTATAATGGCACTATTCACGCCAAAAAACGTATTTTCCCAGCTAAGCGGCTCAATACTGGCGCGGACGAGCACGGAGCAGCTCCAGCAAATATTGGCCATAGCCCGTTTTAGCCAGCGAGCTGGCGGCACGTTTCACGCCTTCATCATCCAGCCAACCGTTACGCCAGGCGATCTCTTCCAGACAGGCTATTTTAAAACCCTGACGTTTTTCTACCGTCTGCACAAAAGTACTCGCTTCGATCAGACTGTCATGCGTACCGGTATCCAGCCAGGCAAAGCCACGTCCAAGCAATTCCACCGTCAGATGCCCATCATCAAGATACATCTGGTTGATCGACGTAATCTCCAGTTCTCCACGCTCAGAAGGTTTCACGCGTTTTGCGTATTCCACCACTTTACTGTCATAGAAATAGAGCCCTGTTACCGCCCAGTTAGATTTCGGTGCTTTCGGCTTCTCTTCCAGAGAGATAGCGCGAAAATTGTCGTCAAACTCCACAACACCAAAACGTTCAGGATCCATGACCTGGTAACCAAACACCGTCGCACCTTCTGTGCGGGCGGCTACATGACGTAGTTTTGGACTGAAGCCCTGACCAAAGAAGATATTATCCCCTAATACCAGACATGACGGTTCACCGTTAAGGAACGTTTCACCAATGATAAATGCCTGCGCTAATCCATCCGGGCTGGGTTGCTCGGCATAGTGCAATTCAATGCCGAACTCAGAGCCATCGCCTAACAAACGCTGGAAATAACCTTTATCTTCCGGCGTGGTAATAATCAGAATTTCGCGAATCCCCGCCAGCATTAGCACTGATAGCGGGTAGTAAATCATCGGCTTATCGTAAATAGGCAATAGCTGCTTCGATACGCCACGCGTAATGGGATACAGGCGAGTACCTGAACCGCCCGCCAGAATGATACCTTTCATGCGTTGTCTCCTCCGGGAGCCAAAACCAGGCTGTTAGCCCTTCAGACCTAAACGTTCACCCTGATAGCTGCCATCCTGCACGGGTTTCCACCATGCCTGATTATCCAGATACCACTGCACGGTTTTGCGCATTCCGCTTTCAAACGTTTCCTGCGGTATCCAGCCTAATTCACGCGCAATTTTCGACGCGTCAATGGCATACCGCACATCATGACCCGGGCGATCGTCAACAAAAGTGATCAAGTCTCGGTACTGTGCAATGCCTTGTGGTTTTTGCGGCGCCAGCTCTTCCAACAGGCTGCAAACCGTTTCGACAACATCCAGGTTTTTACGCTCATTGTGACCACCAATATTATAGGTTTCCCCAATCGCGCCCGTTGTCGCCACGCAATAGAGCGCCCTGGCATGATCTTCTACATACAACCAGTCGCGGATCTGTTGCCCATTGCCGTATACCGGCAGCGGTTTCCCAGCCAATGCGTTGAGGATCATCAGCGGGATGAGTTTTTCCGGGAAATGGTAGGGGCCATAGTTGTTAGAGCAGTTGGTAATGAGCGTTGGCAGGCCATAGGTTCGCAACCACGCGCGTACCAGATGATCGCTGCTGGCTTTCGACGCGGAATAAGGGCTACTCGGCGCATAAGGCGTGCTTTCAGTAAAGAAATCATCTGTCGAATGGAGATCGCCATACACCTCATCAGTTGAGATATGGTGGAAGCGAAACGCCGATTTTTTCTCGCTGGCCAATGCACTCCAGTAAGCGCGTGCCGCTTCCAACAGCGTGTAGGTGCCCACAATGTTGGTTTCGATAAAAGCAGCCGGACCATCAATGGAGCGATCGACATGGCTTTCTGCCGCCAGATGCATCACGCAGTCTGGCTGGTAGTGTTGAAACACCTTGTCGAGCGATGCCCGATCGCAGATATCCACTTTCTCAAAGGCAAAACGGTCATTCTGTGCAACCGGCGTCAGCGACATCAGGTTTCCGGCATAGGTCAGCTTATCGACCACAACCACCGCATCCTGGGTCTCTTGAATAATATGGCGTACAACCGCCGAGCCGATAAACCCCGCGCCACCGGTAACCAGAATTCGTTTCATTAGCGCCAGACCCCTTTGGTATCAACGATGTACTGCTGAAGAACCGCATCGCCTTTAATGGCTTTAAATTCATTATGGTCGACCAGCATGACCAGCACATCGGCGCTTGCCAGCGCATCGTCCAATGTCGCCAGTTGGCAAATGCCGTCCAGTTTTTTCGGCAGTTGATGGATATTCGGTTCCACCACCAGCATTTCACCTTTGTGCCAATGCGCGATACTCTGCGCAATTCCCATCGCCGGGCTTTCACGTAAATCATCAATATTCGGTTTAAAAGCCAAACCAAAGCAGGCGATTTTCACTTCACTGGCCCGTTTGTTGGTATCTGCCAGACAGTCGGCCACAGCGGCTTTTACCCGCTCGACGACCCAATGAGGCTTACCATCATTAACTTCGCGTGCGGTACGGATCAGTTTCGCCTGCTGCGGGTTCTGCGCCACGATAAACCACGGATCGACCGCGATACAGTGTCCACCAACGCCAGGTCCTGGTTGCAGAATATTGACTCGCGGATGACGGTTTGCCAGGCGAATCAGTTCCCAGACGTTAATCCCCTGATCGGCGCAAATTAGCGATAATTCATTCGCAAAGGCGATATTAACGTCGCGGAAGCTATTCTCAGTCAGCTTGCACATTTCCGCGGTGCGGGCGTTGGTCACGACACATTCACCCTCAAGGAAGATGTTATACAGCTCACTGGCGCGCGCGGAACAGACGGAGGTCATCCCGCCGATCACGCGGTCGTTTTTAATCAGTTCGACCATGACCTGGCCTGGCAGCACGCGCTCCGGACAATACGCAATATTCACATCGGCCTGTTCACCGACCTGCTGTGGGAAAGTCAGATCAGGCCGCATTTCTGCAAGCCATGCAGCCATCTGTTCAGTTGCCCCGACCGGTGACGTCGATTCAAGTATCACCAACGCGCCTTTTTTCAGCACTGGCGCAAGAGACTTCGCCGCAGCTTCAACGTAGACCATATCGGGTTCATGCTCTCCCTTGAACGGGGTAGGCACAGCAATCAGATACGCATCAGCGTCTACGGGAGTGGTGGTTGCACGAAGAAATCCGTTTTCGACCGCCGTTTTCACCACAGCGGCCAGATCGGGCTCAACGATGTGAATTTCGCCGCGATTAATGGTATCCACTGCATGTTGATTTACATCTACGCCAATTACATGTTTTTGACGGGAAGCAAAGGCAGCCGCCGTTGGCAGTCCGATATAACCCAGCCCAATGACAGAAATGGTCGTAAAACTCATAGCGATACCCGATTATTTTTTAACGCGTGTAAAATGCGGCCACACGCCAGCCCGTCACCATATGGGTTATGGGCACGGCTCATGGTCTGATATTCATTGTCGTCATGCAGCAAACGCGTGACTTCTTCTACAATACGCTGTGGGTCAGTCCCCACCAGGCGTACAGTGCCTGCGGTAATAGCTTCAGGCCGTTCCGTTGTTTCACGCATCACCAGCACCGGTTTCCCCAGGGATGGGGCTTCTTCCTGAATCCCGCCGGAATCGGTCAGGATCAGCCAGGCGTGATTCATCAGCCAGACAAACGGCATGTAGTCCTGCGGTTCAATCAGAATCACGTTTTCAACGTGCCCCAGGATGCGGTTGACCGGCTCGCTGACGTTAGGATTCAGGTGTACCGGATAGACAATCTGCACATTCTGATTAGCCGCAGCAATTTCCGCCAGCGCGTGGCAAATGTTTTCAAAGCCGCGACCGAAGCTTTCCCGACGATGACCGGTCACCAGGATCATCTTTTTATTAGCGTCGAGGAAAGGGTAATGTTCGGCCAGTTCAGCCCGCAATGCATCACTCGCCAGTACGCGGTCGCGTACCCAGATCAACGCATCAATAACCGTATTGCCCGTGACGAAAATACGATTATCAGGAATAGCTTCCCGTAACAAATTCTGCCGCGAGTTTTCTGTCGGCGCAAAATGATACATAGCCAGACGCCCGGTAAGCGTACGGTTCGCCTCTTCCGGCCAGGGAGAGTAAAGATCGCCAGTACGTAAACCCGCCTCTACATGCCCCACCGGGATGCGCTGATAGAACGCAGCCAAACTGGTAGCAATAGTGGTCGTGGTATCACCGTGCACCAGCACCACATCAGGTTTGAAATCAGCCAGAATTGGCTTTAACCCTTCAAGGATTCGGCAGGTAATTTCTGTTAGCCCCTGACCTGGCTGCATAATATTGAGATCGTAGTCAGGTACTATGGAAAAGAGGTTCAACACCTGATCGAGCATCTCCCGATGCTGCGCTGTGACGCAAACTTTTGCCTCAAAATCAGGATCTTTTGCCAACGCATGAACCAGAGGTGCCATTTTTATAGCCTCCGGTCGCGTGCCAAATACAGTCAGTACTTTCACATCGATTCTCTTCGGATTGGCAGTGAGGGCCCAGCCCCTCACTGCAACGGTATTGCTAAATCGCGCGGCGACGGGTTAACGCGACGCCAGCACCAATCAGAGCCCCAACAATGCCCCACATAATCATCAGGAAGGCACGGCGAGGGCTGTCACGTTTTACGGGCTCTTCCGGCGTACGCAGATAACGATAGGTCTGAAAACGCGGATCCAGAGTTGGCCCAACGTTCAGTGTGTTCAGCATGGCTCGGTTTTGGAAGTAGTCCAGATCGAAGTCCGGACCAACAGACTGCAAGTTTTCAAGTCGCGCCTGCAGCATAGGACGTCCAAGTAAGAACAGTTCAGAATCCGGCAACTCATCAGCAGGAACATCAGTGGAGGTACGCGAAATGTTATGCTGTTCGGCAATTTTGAGTGCCTGCTCAATGTTGTGAACACGGCGGGAGAATAGTGATTTCGCCACTTCTTCCTGGCGTTTAACCTGCGCCTTCATCTGCACAGTGCGTGCAGCCCAGGCCCCTTTTAACTCTTCGTTCAGATGATGCGCCGCGCGCTGACTGGCAAAGGCGACGTACTGACGCAGTAGATTGTTGGCATCAGGAGCCGTCTCCGCAATCAGCTTCACACTGTCATTGGTATTACGTAACGCATCGCCAGGCATAAACTGGATGTTACCAATCAGTTCATCCAGCATCGCCGCATCGGCTTTACTGTTACCCACCATACGCTGCTTATAGTAATCAGTCTGCTGCCAGAATTCACGACGCGTATCCCAGGAGGCGAGCTGCATGATGAATTCTTTATAGGCTTCGTCCATTACCGACGGCTGGTCCGCAGATGCGAGGCTGGCCTTAATATCCAGGTTACGCAAAAACTGCTGTTGAGAGTAGTAACCGCCCAACATATTAACCGTTGGCTTGTCTGAAATCGCCGTAGCACTCCACTCCTGACGTGCAAAAAATGTATAGGCGAGAGCGACTATCGCAAAGGCAAGCGCGATACCAATAATCCACACTTTCCCTGCCCATAAGGCACGAAACAACCCACGGATATCCAGTTCATTTTCTGCGCTCACGGCGTGTTCCCCCGGTAATGGTTGTGTCATCGCATCCTCAATTCACTTGGTTAAGTTTGGTTTGCCTTCGCGGTGCCTTCGCAGCCTGCGCTTAACACGCTTAATAAATCTCGCCACCTTCCATGCCCGCTTAATACAGTAACCGTAAAGACCGAATGCCAGTAAAAAGAGCACCAACATGGCCCATTCAGGGACTAAACGAAAATATTCAGCCAGTACGCCGATAGAGGCCAGAATCGCTGCAGCCAGCGTGATCAGAACAAATGCCTGTCGGGAAGTAAACCCTGCGCGCATCACTAAATGATGAATATGCTGGCGATCTGCAGAGAAAGGACTCATGCCTTTACGTAAACGACGATACATAATCGCCACCATATCCATTAACGGAATGGCGATAATCCACAGTGCAGTGACCGGGCTAATAGGGTGTGTTGCACCTTGTGTGGTCTCCAGCAGGATCCAAATGACTGTAAAGCCAATCAGCGTACTCCCCGCATCGCCCATAAAGACTTTATAGCGGCGTCCAAGAATGCCCAGATTCAGCATGATGTAAGGCAGGATGGCGGCAATCATGGCAAAACACCAGATAGCCAGGCTTGTCTGACCATCGAACCACAGGATAAACCCCATCGCGGCGAATGAGACGCTGGATAGCCCGCCTAACAAGCCATCAATGCCATCAACCATATTAAAGGCGTTAATCGCCGCCCAGACGGCAAAAAGGGTGAGAAAATAACCAAAGGGACCCAACAACAACTCCCACGGGCCAAAAATATACCCCAGGCTACTTAGGTAAAGCTCACCTTTTACCATCATCACAATAGCAATCGCCGCCTGAACGACTGCCCGAATTTTTACGCTGATATCAAAACGATCGTCAAGCGCGCCAACAAACACCAGCACACTTGCACAAAAGAGGTATAACGAGGCATGGGGAATGTAATAATCCGAAAGACCAAACATAAAATTGATCCCTGCAAACACAGAAATCCCGCCCACTAAAGGAATAATCCCTTGGTGACGTTTGCGGAAGTTTGGCTTATCCACTAAACCTATTTTTATGGCTACTTTTCGCGCCAAAAAAATAAAAATGGTTGTGAATAAAAAAATACTAACTAGCTCAGAGAAAGCAGCGAGTAGATTCACAGTGTATGTGTTCTCAGCATATATCATTTCCTTAAAGTATAATGCGTTAAGACGCCCCCTTGAAGAGAGCAGCTAAAACATTACACTTCCTACCTCTTGTAGGTCATGCCGCACATTGTGACAATCCATGACGCCGATAATATTGACAATTTTATCTGACCAAACATTAGGATGAATCGTAAAAGCAAAACGCCACGTAAAAACGTGGCGTTTTCAGATGATGCCAGAATCAGGAACGCTTCATCATATCGAAGAAGTCGTCGTTGGTCTTGGTCATCGCCAGCTTATTAATGAGGAATTCCATCGCGTCGATTTCACCCATCGGATGGATGATTTTGCGCAGGATCCACATTTTCTGCAGCTCTTCCTGGGTGGTGAGCAGCTCTTCTTTACGGGTACCGGAACGGTTGTAGTCGATAGCCGGGAAGACGCGTTTTTCAGCAATCTTACGAGAGAGGTGCAGTTCCATGTTGCCGGTACCTTTAAACTCTTCGTAGATAACTTCATCCATTTTAGAGCCGGTATCGATCAGCGCAGTCGCGATGATGGTCAGGCTGCCGCCTTCTTCCACGTTACGCGCAGCACCGAAGAAACGTTTCGGACGGTGCAGGGCGTTAGCGTCTACACCACCAGTCAGAACTTTACCGGAAGCCGGAACTACGGTGTTATAAGCACGCGCCAGACGGGTGATGGAGTCAAGCAGAATGATAACGTCTTTCTTGTGTTCAACCAGACGCTTCGCCTTCTCGATGACCATTTCCGCAACCTGAACGTGACGGGAGGCGGGTTCGTCAAAAGTAGACGCAACAACTTCACCTTTCACCAGACGCTGCATCTCGGTTACTTCTTCCGGACGTTCGTCAATCAGCAGCACCATCAGCACACAGTCTGGATGATTGTAAGCAATGCTCTGCGCGATGTTCTGCAGCAGCATGGTTTTACCCGCTTTCGGCGGAGCAACGATCAGACCGCGCTGACCACGACCGATCGGCGATGCCAGATCCAGTACGCGCGCCGTTAAGTCTTCAGTAGAACCATTACCACGTTCCATACGCAGACGAGAGTTTGCGTGCAGCGGGGTTAAGTTCTCAAAGAGGATTTTGTTACGGGCGTTTTCTGGTTTGTCGTAGTTAACTTCGTTAACTTTCAACAGCGCAAAGTAGCGTTCACCTTCTTTCGGCGGGCGAATCTTACCAGAAATGGTATCACCAGTGCGGAGGTTGAAACGGCGGATTTGGCTGGGAGAAACGTAGATGTCATCAGGACCGGCGAGGTAGGAGCTGTCTGCAGAGCGGAGGAAACCAAATCCGTCCTGCAATATCTCCAGCACACCGTCACCAAAGATATCCTCGCCACTCTTTGCGTGCTGCTTCAGGATGGCAAAAATAATGTCCTGCTTGCGCATACGAGCCAGGTTTTCAAGGCCCATATTTTCGCCGAGAGTGATCAGCTCAGAAACCGGCGTATTCTTTAATTCGGTAAGATTCATAATGGTGTGAGTTCTTAAACTTGGGGTAAATCTCGAACTTAATGTTGTGAATGGTATGGCAGGGTCATCCATGCCTGTTTACGGCCATCGACTCATGTCTGTTCGCTGTCTGGTCACAGGAAAGTACGCAGAACTGAAACGACAAGACGGATTGAGTGATAAGGCCCTGAATCTGTCCACTTCTCGCGCGAGAAACTACGGGAAGTATGGGATATAACCAGATTCAAACTTAATAAGGTATGTTTAATACGAAGTCAACACTAACTTAGCACGACTCAAGTCGGGCGTCCAGTCATCCGAATCAATTCGAAGTATGGTCGCCCGATCATGAGACTTCCTTACGCCAAATTCGCGTCGAGGAATTCTTTCAACTGACCTTTGGACAGTGCGCCGACTTTAGTCGCCGCTACTTCGCCGTTTTTAAACAACAGCAGGGTCGGGATACCACGAATACCATACTTCGGCGCGGTGCCTGGGTTTTGGTCAATGTTCAGTTTAGCAACCGTCAGTTTGCCCTGATATTCGTCAGCGATTTCATCCAGAATCGGAGCGATCATTTTGCACGGACCGCACCACTCTGCCCAGAAATCAACAAGGATCGCTCCGTCCGCTTTGAGTACATCCGTGTCAAAACTGTCGTCAGTCAGGTGAATAATTTTATCGCTCATATATAACTCCACAGGAATAAGCCTGGCGTGTTGGTGTAGGCTGTTGGTGTAGCATTAACCAACTAAAGGTTGACTTTATTTCACCGGATACGCTTTCGTAAAGCAATAGTAAGCTGATATTCTACCACACTATGAGCAAAACACATTTAACAGAACAGAAGTTTTCCGACTTCGCCCTGCACCCAAAGGTGATAGAAGCCCTTGAAAATAAAGGGTTTCATAACTGCACGCCCATTCAGGCCCTCGCGCTGCCGCTAACGCTGGCAGGTCGTGATGTTGCAGGGCAGGCGCAAACCGGTACCGGAAAAACGATGGCGTTCCTGACGTCAACGTTTCATTATCTTCTCTCTCATCCCGCGATTGCCGATCGCAAGGTGAACCAACCGCGTGCGTTAATTATGGCGCCAACGCGTGAGTTAGCCGTGCAAATCCACGCTGATGCCGAGCCGCTGGCACAAACCACCGGTCTGAAATTAGGCCTGGCTTATGGCGGCGACGGTTACGACAAACAGCTGAAAGTGCTGGAAAGCGGCGTCGATATTCTTATCGGCACCACCGGTCGTCTCATTGACTATGCAAAGCAGAACCACATTAACCTGGGCGCGATTCAGGTCGTGGTGCTGGATGAAGCCGATCGTATGTACGATCTGGGCTTTATTAAAGATATCCGTTGGCTGTTCCGTCGTATGCCGCCAACCACCCAACGTCTGAACATGCTGTTTTCTGCAACCCTCTCTTATCGCGTCCGCGAACTGGCGTTCGAACAAATGAATAACGCTGAGTATGTGGAAGTCGAACCAGAGCAGAAGACAGGTCACCGCATTAAAGAAGAACTCTTCTATCCTTCCAACGAAGAAAAAATGCGTTTATTGCAAACGCTGATTGAAGAAGAGTGGCCAGATCGCGCCATCGTCTTTGCTAACACCAAGCATCGTTGTGAAGATATCTGGGGCAGCCTCGCTGCGGATGGTCATCGCGTCGGCCTGTTGACCGGTGACGTGGCGCAGAAAAAACGCCTGCGTATCCTGGATGAGTTCACCCGTGGCGATCTCGACATTCTCGTTGCGACTGACGTGGCCGCGCGTGGCCTGCATATCCCAGCCGTAACGCACGTCTTTAACTATGACCTGCCGGATGACTGTGAAGATTACGTTCACCGTATCGGTCGTACGGGTCGTGCTGGCGCAAGCGGTCACTCTATCAGCCTGGCCTGCGAAGAATACGCGCTGAATTTACCTGCAATCGAGACCTATATCGGCCACTCGATTCCGGTCAGCAAGTACAACCCGGATGCGCTAATGACCGATCTGCCGAAGCCGCTGCGCCTGACGCGCCCGCGCACAGGTAATGGCCCACGTCGTACCGGTGGCGCTCCGCGTAATCGTCGTCGTTCAGGTTAAGAAAAGTTATGCCATACACAAAATCATTCAGCCTTTATCAAGGCGGCAAGAAAACGAATCCCGATGACCTTACTAAAGTAAGTGATTCGGGTGAGAGAACGCAGCCAACACAGATACAGGTTGAAGGATGAAGTGTATGAACTCTACCTCGTTGTATGCGGCAATCGATCTCGGCTCCAATAGTTTTCATATGCTGGTCGTACGCGAGGTGGCGGGAAGCATCCAGACGCTCACGCGTATTAAACGCAAAGTGCGTCTGGCCGCTGGACTCAATAGCGACTACGTTCTCTCCGCAGAGGCGATGGAGCGCGGTTGGCAATGTTTGCGCCTGTTTGCTGAACGCCTGCAGGATATACCTCAACCGCAAATCCGCGTGGTCGCCACGGCAACATTACGCATCGCTGTAAATGCCGATGAGTTTATCGCTAAAGCGCAAGATATCCTCGGCTGTCCTGTCCAGGTCATTAGCGGCGAAGAAGAAGCACGACTGATTTATCAGGGTGTAGCCCACACTACCGGCGGGGCCGATCAGCGTCTGGTCGTTGATATTGGCGGCGCCAGCACTGAACTGGTTACCGGCTCCGGCGCACAAACGACGTCCTTGTTTAGCCTGTCAATGGGCTGCGTCACCTGGCTCGAACGGTATTTTACCGATCGTAATCTGGCGCAGGAAAACTTCGACCAGGCCGAGCAGGCTGCGCGCGAAGTGCTGCGTCCGGTCGCTGACAAACTGCGTTTTCATGGCTGGAAAGTCTGCGTTGGTGCTTCTGGTACCGTCCAGGCGTTGCAGGAAATCATGATGGCGCAAGGCATGGATGAGCGTATCACGCTGGCGAAACTTCAGCAGCTAAAGCAGCGAGCCATTCATTGTGGCCGTCTGGAAGAGCTGGAAATTGAAGGCTTAACGCTGGAACGTGCGCTGGTTTTCCCCAGCGGGCTGGCGATCCTGATTGCCATTTTCACCGAACTGAATATTCAGTGCATGACCCTTGCTGGCGGCGCATTACGCGAAGGGCTGGTCTATGGCATGCTACATCTGGCGGTGGATCAGGATATTCGCAGCCGCACGTTACGTAATATTCAGCGTCGATTCATGGTCGATACAGAGCAAGCGCATCGCGTTGCCATGTTAGCAACGAAATTCCTCGATCAAGTCGAAAATAAGTGGCATCTGGAAGCAATTAGCCGCGAACTGCTGATTAGCGCCTGCCAGCTGCATGAAATTGGGTTGAGCGTTGATTTTAAACAGGCACCACAGCATGCGGCTTATCTGGTGCGCAATCTCGATCTTCCAGGTTTTACGCCGGCGCAGAAAAAACTGTTAGCCACGTTGTTACTTAACCAGACCAATCCGGTCGATCTCTCTTCGCTCCATCAGCAAAACGCCGTGCCACCGCGCATCGCGGAGCACCTTTGCCGTTTGCTGCGTCTGGCGATTATTTTCGCCAGCCGTCGCCGCGATGATTTGGTGCCGGAAATTCAGCTTAATGCAAGAGATGAGCACTTGACGGTCATACTGCCTGAAGGCTGGCTGGAACATCACCCGCTAGGTAAAGAGCTCATCGATCAGGAAAGCGAGTGGCAAAGCTATGTCCACTGGCCGCTGGAAGTACGTTAATCGTTGATTTGCCGGAAGGCGCTTGCGCTTATCCGGCCTACGGCTTCGCTTTCGCCTTTGCCATCATCGCCCGAATATTGGCAATACTGGCCTGCCCTTTTTGCATCCGTTCCTCAGCGCTTACCACTTTACGCTCCTGTTCCCAGATAACGTCATCCTGTGGCAGTTCTAACAGGAAACGGCTCGGTTCCGGGCGTACCAGCTCACCGTACTGACGGCGTTCTTTACACAGGGTAAAGATGAGCTCTTTCTGCGCGCGAGTAATCCCTACGTAAGCCAGACGACGCTCTTCATCGATATTGTCTTCATCAATGCTGCTCTGGTGCGGCAAAAATCCTTCCTCCATTCCCACCATAAACACGTACGGGAACTCCAGCCCTTTCGAAGCATGCAGCGTCATCAACTGCACCTGATCCAGTTCTTCTTCGCTCTCTCCGCGCTCCATCATGTCACGCAGGGTAAAACGAGTAACCACCTGGGTCAGGGTCATTGGCTCTTCCAGCTCGCTGCCTTCCAGCATCTCTGTCATCCAGCTAAACAGCGTGTTGACGTTCTTCATGCGCATTTCTGCCGCTTTCGGACTCGGCGAGGTTTCATACAGCCAGGACTCGTAATCAATGCCGTGGATAAGATCGCGCACGGCCGCAACGGGCTCACGCTCTGCCAGGCGCTGAATTTCACCCAACCAGTGCGTAAAACGGGTCAGTGAATCATATCCGCGTCCGGTCAGCGTCGAGCTCAGGCCCATGTCAAAACTGGCGGTAAACAGGCTTTTATTACGCGTCATCGCCCATTCACCCAATTTCTGCAGCGTCGCCGGGCCAATCTCGCGCTTCGGCGTATTAACGATGCGCAGGAACGCGCTGTCGTCATCCGGGTTGCTGAGTACGCGTAGATAGGCCAGCAAGTCTTTAATCTCCGGACGAGAGAAGAACGAGGTACCGCCGGAAATTTTGTACGGGATGCGGTTCTGCATCAGGAATTTTTCAAACACCCGCGACTGATGGTTGCCGCGATACAGAATCGCATAGTCCTTATACTGCGTCTTATTGACGAAGTGATGGGCAATCAGTTCACCGGTGACGCGCTCCGCTTCATGCTCTTCGTTATTGGCGCTCAATACCTTAAGCTCCGCACCATAGCCCAGTTCAGAAAAGAGTCGCTTTTCAAACACATGCGGGTTATTGGCGATGAGAATATTCGCCGCCTTGAGAATGCGCCCGGAGGAGCGGTAGTTTTGCTCCAGTTTAACCACCTGCAAGTCCGGGAAGTCTTTGCTCAGCAGCACCAGGTTCTGCGGACGCGCGCCGCGCCAGGAGTAGATCGACTGATCGTCATCGCCCACGACGGTGAAGCGTGCCCGTTTCCCCACCAGCAACTTCACCAGCTCGTACTGACTGGTGTTGGTGTCCTGATATTCATCCACCAGCAGATAGCGGATTTTATTCTGCCAGCGCTCGCGCACTTCTTCATTGCGCTGAAGCAGCAGCGTCGGGAGCAGGATCAGATCGTCAAAATCGAGAACGTTACACGCCTTCATATGGGCGTCATACAAACCGTAGCAGTGGGCAAAAATACGATCGCGTTCGCCCTTCGCGCTGGCCGCCGCCTGCGCCGGGGTCATCAGATCGTTTTTCCAGTTGGAGATCGTCGAGATCAGCTGTTGGAGAATAAGCTTATCGTCTTCAATTAGCCCTTCGGTCAGTTCCTTAAGCAGGGCCACCTGGTCGGTATCGTCAAACAGCGAGAAGTTCGACTTCATCCCCAGCGCCGCATATTCGCGCTTAATGACATCCAGTCCCAGTGTGTGGAAAGTGGAGATCATCAACCCACGTGCTTCTTTACGCCCCAGCGTTTGCGCCACGCGCTCTTTCATCTCGCGCGCAGCCTTATTGGTAAAGGTTACGGCCGCAATATGTCGTGCCTGGTAGCCACACTCACGAATCAGATGCGCGATTTTATTGGTGATAACACGCGTCTTACCGGAACCAGCTCCCGCCAGCACCAGGCAAGGTCCGGTGACGAATTCGACGGCTTGTTGTTGTCCGGGGTTCAAACGCATAGAGGATTGCTCAATCTGTAAACACGGGGAGGTGGATTGTAGCAGAAAGAGGGGGAGAAAGAGTAACTGGCTACCTCTGCGGGTAGCCAGAAAATCGGGTCAATCAGGAAACCGTCGCGGCAAGCGGTGTATAGCCATTTCGCTGCGCACTTTTGATCCAGCCGTACGCTCCCATGACAGCAATCGCAGTCAGGATGACATACTCAAGCGACATGGCGTAAACGCCCTGCACCGCGTATATAACCACGCTAATAACATCGATAAGTACCCATAGCAGCCAGTTTTCAACATATTTACGCGTCATCAGTACCATGGCCGCAATCGACAATACCAGCATGGTGGAATCCCAGAACGGGAAGGCATCGGGCTGGAGGTCAGGCATAGCGACCTGCATACCAAATGTTTGCAGCAGGGCAATCATGATGCGGGTGAGCGCCGAAAACACCGGGTCGATAAACAGCGTCATCAGAACTATCGCCACCGCGCATACGCCGCCCAGTACCAGGGTTTGCTGGCGGGAAAGCCAACGTACTTTGAGCGCAGCTTCCTGCGCCTCGTTTTGCCGGCTCCACGCATACCAGCCGTAAATGTTAGCGGCGAAGAAAAACACCTGCAGCAGCAGGCTGGCATAGAGCTGAATCTGGAAGAAAATTGCGGCAAACAGTGTGACGTTAATCAAGCCAAACAGGTAATTGATGATTTTTTCCCGGCTGGCACACCAGATACATAACAGACCAAATACGGTACCAATGGCTTCAATCCACGATAGCGCATACCCGCCTTCGCCGAGAGGAATGTTGACCATCACATTGTTAATGCTAAAAAAGTCCATCACTGACCTCCTGACTGGCTGACGGAATAAATGGCGCGGAGCGCCAGGGCAATTTGCCGTTCTTCACCCTGCTGGCACAACGCGTCCTGTTGGACATAATCATTGATGCTGCTATCCAGACAACCGTTGTGGGCAACCACCACGTTGAGTAATGACGCCGTACGTAACCCTCGCAGCGCGCCGATAGTCATCAGAGCGGCGCTCTCCATATCCGCGCCCAGAACGCCGAGCGCCGACCACTGCGCATCCAGTTCTGCTTCCCGATCGGTATAAAAACTGTCGTGGCTACGCACCAGGCCGCACACGGCGGGGATATTCATCTGGCGAGCCTGCGCCATCAGTTCCCAGGTTAACTGCGGGTCGGCGCAGGCCGGATAGCCTGCTGGCGCATAGGTACGGCTGGTCCCGTCATCCGTTACTGCGGCATGGGCGATAATCACGTCACCGAGCGCAAGATTATCCTGCAACGCCCCACAGCTACCGATACGAATCAGGGTTGTTAGGCCGATCTGGCGCAGTTCTTCAATGGCAATCGCCGTAGACGGCCCGCCGATCCCGGTAGAGAGCACCAAAATCTCGACGCCCTGATACCAACCTCGCGCGGCGCGAAACTCCCGGTTTTGACCAAGCAGTTCTGGGTTATCAAGAAAATTGACGATGCGGTCCACCCGCAACGGATCGCCCGGCAGCAGCGCATAGCGTGCGCCGGTCATCTCCTTGCTTAACTGGATATGGGGTTGCAGCGACATTCTCGCGCCTCCTTCACTCTTGCGGTTATCCGATATCAGCCTCCTGCTTTAACTTTTCAGGGACTAACAACACAATGCTTTCACCATCGGTATCAATAATCTGTAACGCTTTCAGATCATGTAAAATACGATTAATACTACGGGTCGTCGCCGCCAGCTCCTCGCTGAGGTTTAGCTTATCCAGCAAGATTGCGTTGGTGCCATCTTGTTGATAACGCAGCCATAACGCCTGACATACTCGCTGATGCAGCGAGTAAAGATTGTCGCTGCTGGCCTTTTTTGACAGCTGATAATATTGCTGACTAAAGAAGCGCAGCATCCGCTGGTTAAAATGGTTATCTAAGGCCAGCCAGCGGCAAAAATATTCCTGCGACAAACTCAGGAGCTGCACATGCCCTACCGCCACCACCGAACAGATGTAATGACGTGACTCAAAGATCTCGAGCTCACCCAGCATGTCGCCTTTCCGGTAGCGGGCCTGACGATAACGACGTCCATCTTCAGCCTCATAGAACACATCCACTTCGCCAGCAATAATCAGCGAAAAGCGCTGACATATTTCCCCCTGCCGGCAAATAAAGTCTCCACGCGGGATCTCTTCAAAGCGCCATTGCTGCATGATTTCCAGAGGGCAATATTTCAGTAATTCATAAAGCTGTGGATCGCGAACAATATCACTAAGCCCGGAAAGCCAGCCGACTGAAAATTCAGGTTTTTTCATTGTATCCATGTTATCTCGCTCCACAGCGGTAGGGACAGGACGGCTGTCCGTGACAAGAAGGAACAGGACAGATAAAAATGTCGCTCATCTCTCGCTTCCATACATCAGGCGAGACATCTGTCCCGTGATGGCGAAGAGTATATGTTCACGGCGAAGGCGGATGATAAAGTAACGAGATATCTTTGAGACATGAGAACAAAATAATGGCTAAGAGCGCGGCAGCCCTGCACATCCTGGTAAAAGAAGAAAAACTTGCTCTGGAAATCCTGAGCAAGCTGGATCGCGGTATTAGCTTCGATCACCTGGCAAAACGCTACTCTCGCTGCCCATCCGGGCGCAACGGCGGCGATTTGGGTGAGTTCAAACAGGGGATGATGGTCGGGCCATTTGATGCCGCCGTGTTTAGCTGCCCACTGCTTAAACCTTACGGGCCGGTCAAAACCAAATTCGGCTATCACATCATCAAGGTGCTGTATCGCCGATAAGCCATGCTAAAATCGCCAGCCTTATATATTCCCTTTTGAAGGCACGATCATGGCAAAAACAGCAGCAGCAGTGCATATCCTTGTAAAAGAAGAGAAACTGGCACTGGATCTTCTGGAGCAGATTAAAAACGGCGCCGACTTCGGCAAACTGGCGAAGAAGCATTCCATCTGCCCATCGGGCAAACGCGGCGGCGATTTAGGTGAATTCCGTCAGGGCCAGATGGTGCCGGCGTTCGACAAAGTGGTCTTCTCCTGCCCGGTGCTGGAGCCAACCGGCCCGCTGCACACCCAGTTCGGTTACCACATCATTAAAGTGCTGTACCGCAACTAATAAAAAGCCCGGTGTTTAAACACCGGGCTTTTTTATCGGATGGCGATACGCTTATCCAGCCTACATAATGGTCACTTTATTGTAGGCCGGATAAGGCGTTCACGCCGCCATCCGGCGATTCCAGAAGCCTCTTATCCAGCTACTGCAATGCGCTTCATATCAGTCATGTAGCCACGCAGTTTCTGGCCTACTTTCTCGATAGCATGACCGCGAATTGCGTCGTTCACGTCGCGCAGCTGCGCGTTGTCTACCGCGCCTTCGGCAATCGCTTTGCCCAGATCGCCAGTCTGCAGCGTGGTCATGAACTCTTTCAGCAGCGGTACGCAAGCGTAAGAGAACAGGTAGTTACCGTATTCTGCGGTATCGGAGATAACGACGTTCATTTCATACAGGCGCTTACGGGCGATGGTGTTGGCAATCAGCGGCAGTTCGTGCAGTGATTCGTAGTAAGCAGATTCTTCGATGATGCCGGAATCGACCATGGTTTCGAACGCCAGCTCAACGCCCGCTTTCACCATCGCAATCATCAGCACGCCTTTATCGAAGTACTCCTGCTCGCCGATTTTACCTTCATACTGCGGCGCGGTTTCGAACGCGGTTTTGCCGGTCTCTTCACGCCAGGTCAGCAGTTTCTTATCGTCGTTGGCCCAGTCAGCCATCATGCCGGAAGAGAATTCGCCGGAGATGATGTCGTCCATGTGTTTCTGAAACAGCGGCGCCATGATCTCTTTCAGCTGTTCAGACAGCGCGTAAGCACGCAGTTTCGCCGGGTTAGACAGACGGTCCATCATCAGGGTGATACCACCCTGCTTCAGCGCTTCGGTGATGGTTTCCCAGCCGAACTGAATCAGTTTTTCGGCGTAAGCCGGGTCGGTGCCTTCTGCCACCAGCTTGTCGAAGCACAGCAGAGAACCGGCCTGCAGCATGCCGCACAGGATGGTCTGCTCGCCCATCAGGTCAGATTTCACTTCCGCCACGAAGGAAGATTCCAGTACGCCCGCACGGTGACCGCCGGTGGCCGCAGCCCAGGCTTTAGCAATCGCCATACCTTCGCCTTTCGGATCGTTTTCCGGGTGAACGGCGATCAGCGTCGGAACACCGAAACCACGTTTGTACTCTTCGCGCACTTCGGTACCCGGACACTTCGGCGCCACCATCACTACGGTGATGTCTTTACGGATCTGCTCGCCCACTTCGACGATGTTGAAGCCGTGAGAGTAGCCCAGCGCCGCGCCGTCTTTCATCAGCGGCTGTACGGAACGCACCACGTCAGAGTGCTGTTTGTCCGGCGTCAGGTTAACCACCAGGTCAGCCTGCGGGATCAGCTCTTCATAAGTACCCACTTTAAAACCGTTTTCGGTCGCTTTACGCCAGGAAGCACGCTTCTCAGCAATGGCTTCTTTACGCAGGGCATAAGAAATATCCAGACCGGAGTCACGCATGTTCAGGCCCTGGTTGAGACCCTGAGCGCCACAGCCGACGATGACCACTTTTTTACCCTGAAGGTAGCTCGCGCCGTCGGCGAATTCGTCGCGGCCCATAAAGCGGCATTTACCCAGCTGCGCCAGCTGCTGGCGCAGATTCAGTGTATTAAAGTAGTTAGCCATGATGGTGTACTCCGTGATGTTGTGTGTCGTTACTCTATGGATTTCGAGTTGTAGGAAGGCGGCAAGGCAGCGAATCCCCAGGAGCTTACTCAAGTAAGTGACTGGGGTGAGCTGACGCAGCCAACGCATCTGCAACTTGAAAGACGACGAGTATATTGTTCGGGTCGCGTTTCAGCGAGAATGTACCCACATTACAACAGGAAATTTATTGCGGAAATTGATATATTCACAACGTCATGTTGCAATTTCTGCAATGTAAAGCCGTGAGGTGAAATCGGTGGATTTACGCGATCTGAAAACCTTCCTGCATCTGGCGGAAAGCCGCCACTTTGGCCGCAGCGCGCGGGCGATGCACGTCAGCCCCTCCACGCTCTCCCGGCAAATTCAGCGGCTGGAAGAGGACCTCGGTCAGGCGCTGTTTGTGCGTGATAACCGCACGGTCACGCTGACCGAAGCAGGGGAAGAACTGCGGGTATTTGCCCAGCAAACGTTGTTGCAGTATCAGCAACTGCGCCACACCCTCGATCAGCAGGGGCCATCACTTTCTGGTGAACTGCACATTTTCTGTTCGGTGACGGCGGCTTATAGCCATCTGCCGCCGATTCTCGATCGTTTTCGCGCCGAGCATCCCTCCGTCGAAATTAAGCTCACCACCGGCGACGCCGCCGACGCCATGGACAAAGTGGTCACCGGCGAGGCCGATCTGGCGATTGCCGGTAAGCCGGAAACGCTGCCCGGCGCGGTGGCGTTTTCCATGCTGGAGAATCTGGCGGTGGTGCTGATCGCCCCGGCGCTGCCCTGCCCGGTGCGCAATCAGGTTTCCGTCGATAAGCCCGACTGGTCAACCGTGCCGTTTATCATGGCCGACCAGGGGCCGGTGCGCCGTCGCATTGAGCTGTGGTTCCGTCGCCACAAAATCAGTAACCCGCAGATTTACGCCACCGTCGGCGGCCATGAGGCGATGGTCTCGATGGTAGCGCTAGGCTGCGGCGTGGCGCTGCTGCCGGAAGTTGTACTGGAAAACAGCCCGGAACCGGTGCGCAATCGCGTGATGATTTTAGAGCGCAGCGACGAAAAAACGCCGTTTGAACTGGGCGTCTGCGCGCCGAAAAAGCGGCTGCATGAGCCGCTGATCGATGCCTTCTGGAAGATTGTGCTGGAGCGTAAAATCGCCGAGTAGCGCCAGCGTCTGGCCTAAAATCAGTGGTAGATTCAGTATTGGCACTCCTTTTCTGTATAATGTCCCGTGCCATAATAGATGTGGGGGGCTTGTTAACCATGTCGTTAAGCAAGCCAGAACAGACGGTGTCATTGCGCACTTGACAGCGAAAATACAAACTTAATTAGCCATCATTATGATAATCAAACCAAAAATTCGTGGATTCATCTGTACAACGACCCATCCGACTGGCTGCAAAGTCAATGTGGAAAAACAGATCGAGTACGTTAAGCAAAACGGGAAAATTGAGAACGGTCCTTCCCGCGTGCTGGTGATCGGTGCTTCCACCGGTTACGGCCTGGCATCCAGAATTTCCGCCGCCTTTGGCAGCGGTGCCGCCACTATCGGCGTATTTTTTGAAAAACCGGGCACGGAAACCAAACCAGGTTCCGCGGGCTGGTATAACTCTGCCGCCTTCGATGAAGCCGCTAAGCGTGAAGGTCTGTATTCCAAAAGCATCAACGGCGACGCGTTCTCTGACGAGTGCCGCGATGAAGTTATCAAACTGATCAAAGAAGATCTGGGCCAGATCGACCTGGTGGTTTACTCACTGGCGTCCCCGGTGCGTAAAATGCCGAAAACAGGCGAAATCGTTCGTTCTGCGCTGAAGCCGATCGGCGAGGTTTACACCTCTAAAGCGATTGATACCAACAAAGATCAGATCATCACCGCCAGCATTGAGCCGGCAACCGAAGAAGAAGTTCAGAACACCGTTACCGTCATGGGCGGCGAAGACTGGGAACTGTGGATGGGTGCGCTGAGCGAAGCAGGCGTGCTGGCTGACGGCGTGAAAACCGTGGCTTATTCCTACATCGGTACCGACCTGACCTGGCCAATCTACTGGCACGGCGCGCTGGGCAAAGCGAAAGAAGACCTCGACCGCGCGGCGGGTGAACTGCGTAAGCAGCTGGCACCGCTCAACGGTTCCGCTAACGTTGCCGTCCTGAAATCGGTTATCACGCAGGCATCTTCTGCTATTCCGGTGATGCCGCTGTACATCTCCATGGTCTTCAAGCTGATGAAAGAGCAAGGCATTCACGAAGGTTGCATCGAGCAGATCAACCGTCTGATGACCACCAGCCTGTACGGCGATAAAGTGGCGCTGGATGACAACCAACGCATCCGTATGGATGACTGGGAACTGCGTGACGATATTCAGCAAGCCTGCCGCGACCTGTGGCCGCTGATCACCACCGAAAACCTGACGCAGGAAACTGACTATGCAGGTTACAAGCAGGAATTCCTGAACCTGTTCGGTTTTGCCCTCGACGGTGTGGATTACGATACGGACGTGAACACCGAAGTCGAATTCGAAGTGATCACGCTGTAATTCTCTGATTCAGATGTAAAAAAGGGTTCATGTCTCCATGAACCCTTTTTTTATGGCCGCCGTTAGCCCGCCAGGAAGAAGCGGAACGCCGGGTTATTCGTCTCGTCGTGGCACTCATAGCCCAGTTCATTGAGCCGGGTTTCAAAGTCCGGTTCATTCTCGCCCAGTTCAAACGCCGCCAGTACACGGCCATAGTCGGTACCGTGGCTACGGTAGTGGAATAGCGAGATATTCCAGTGCGTTCCCAGGGTGTAGAGGAACTTCAGCAGCGCGCCCGGCGATTCCGGGAACTCAAAGCTATAAAGGCGCTCTTGCAACGGCTTAGAAGGACGGCCGCCGACCATATAGCGCACATGCAACTTGGCCATTTCATCGTCTGACAGATCCACCACGCTGTAACCGCCGTCTTTGAGTAGGCTAAGGATTTCCTTGCGCTCCTCAACGCCACGGCTCAGCCGCACGCCCACGAAGATGCAGGCATCTTTGGCGTCAGCAAAGCGATAGTTGAACTCGGTCACCGAACGCCCGCCCAGCAGTTGGCAGAACTTCAGGAAGCTGCCCTTCTCTTCCGGAATCGTCACCGCCAGCAGCGCCTCGCGCTGTTCGCCCAGCTCGCAGCGTTCGGAAACGTAGCGCAGACCATGGAAGTTCACGTTAGCGCCGGACAGCACATGCGCCAGACGTTCGCCGCGAATATTGTGCTGGGCGATGTATTTCTTCATACCCGCCAGCGCCAGCGCCCCGGAAGGTTCCGCCACCGCGCGTACATCTTCAAACAGGTCTTTCATCGCCGCGCAGATAGCGTCGCTATCGACTGTGATAATGTCGTCGAGATACTCCTGGCACAGACGGAAGGTTTCATCGCCGATGCGTTTGACCGCCACACCTTCAGCAAAGAGACCGACGCGTGGCAGATCCACCGGATGACCGGCATCCAGCGCCGCTTTCAGGCAGGCTGAATCTTCGGCTTCGACGGCGATCACTTTGATCTGCGGCATCAGCTGTTTAATCAGCACCGCCACGCCCGCCGCCAGACCACCGCCGCCAACTGGCACAAAGACGCGGTCAAGGTGAGCATCCTGCTGAAGTAACTCCAGCGCCAGCGTGCCCTGCCCGGCAATCACCATCGGGTGATCAAACGGCGGCACCCAGGTAAAGCCCTGCTGCCGGGAAAGCTCAATCGCTTTGGCTTTGGCTTCATCAAAATTCGCGCCGTGCAGCAGAACTTCACCGCCGAAGCCGCGAACGGCGTCGACTTTGATATCCGCGGTCGCCACCGGCATCACAATCAGCGCCTTCACGCCTAATCGCGCAGAGGAGAAAGCCACACCCTGGGCGTGATTACCTGCCGATGCGGTAATGACGCCATGCGCTTTTTGCTCTTCAGTCAGGCCTGCCATCATCGCGTAGGCCCCGCGCAGCTTGAAGCTGTGCACCGGCTGTCTGTCTTCGCGCTTGACCAGAATCACGTTATCGAGGCGCGAAGAGAGCTTTTCCATTTTTTGTAGCGGCGTTACCTGCGCCGCTTCGTATACCGGCGCACGCAGCACCGCTCTGAGATACTCGGCGCCCTCAGGGGCACCGGACAAGGGTTGTGAATCCGCCATGGTCATTAACCCCCCAGCTTCGATTTATCGCGCACCGCGCCTTTATCGGCACTGGTGGCCAGGCTGGCATAGGCGCGAAGGGCAAAGGAGACCTGACGCTCACGATTCTTCGGCGTCCACGCCTGATCGCCGCGGGCTTCCTGCGCTTCACGACGGGCGGCGATTTCCGCATCGCTCAGTTGCAGTTGAATACCGCGATTCGGGATATCGATAGCAATCATATCGCCGTCTTCGATGATCGCGATGTTGCCGCCGCTGGCCGCTTCCGGGGAAACGTGGCCGATAGACAGGCCGGAGGTGCCGCCGGAGAAGCGGCCATCGGTGATCAGCGCACAGGCTTTGCCGAGACCCATTGATTTCAGGAACGTGGTTGGGTAGAGCATTTCCTGCATGCCCGGCCCGCCTTTCGGCCCTTCGTAGCGAATCACCACCACGTCGCCTTCGACCACTTTACCGCCGAGGATAGCCTCAACCGCCTCGTCCTGACTTTCGTAGACTTTCGCCGGGCCGGTAAATTTGAGAATACTGTCGTCAACACCTGCGGTTTTTACGATACAGCCATTTTCCGCGAAGTTGCCGTACAGCACCGCCAGACCGCCATCCTTGCTGTAAGCGTGCTCCAGCGAGCGGATACAGCCTTCGGCGCGATCGTCATCCAGCGTATCCCAACGGCAATCCTGCGAGAACGCCTGGGTGGTGCGGATGCCCGCCGGACCAGCGCGGAACATTTTTTTGACCGCCTCATCCTGGGTCACGGCGATGTCGTACTGCTCCAGCGTCTGCGGCAGAGAGAGACCAAGGACGTTTTTCACGTTGCGGTTCAGCAGCCCAGCACGATCCAGCTCACCTAAAATGCCCAAGACGCCGCCGGCACGGTGAACGTCTTCCATATGGTATTTTTGCGTGCTTGGCGCCACTTTACACAGTTGCGGCACTTTACGAGACAGCTTGTCGATATCACTCATGGTGAAGTCAATTTCCGCTTCCTGTGCTGCCGCCAGCAGATGCAGAACGGTGTTAGTGGAACCACCCATGGCGATATCCAGCGTCATGGCATTCTCAAACGCTGCTTTGCTGGCAATGTTGCGCGGCAACGCCGATGCATCATCCTGCTCGTAATAACGTTTGGTCAGCTCAACGATGCGTTGACCTGCGGTGAGGAACAGCTCTTTACGGTCGGCGTGAGTGGCCAATAGCGAGCCGTTGCCCGGTTGTGACAGGCCCAGCGCTTCGGTCAGACAGTTCATCGAGTTGGCGGTGAACATCCCGGAGCAGGAGCCGCAGGTCGGACAGGCGGAACGTTCAACCTGCTCGCTCTGCGAGTCGGAGACTTTCGGGTCTGCGCCCTGAATCATCGCGTCAACCAGGTCGAGCTTGATGATTTTGTCGGAAAGCTTGGTTTTCCCGGCTTCCATCGGACCGCCAGAGACGAAGATCACTGGAATATTAAGACGCAGCGAGGCCATTAACATACCGGGGGTGATTTTGTCGCAGTTGGAGATGCAGACCATCGCGTCGGCACAGTGGGCGTTAACCATGTACTCAACGGAGTCGGCGATCAGCTCGCGGGACGGCAGTGAATAAAGCATGCCCCCGTGGCCCATAGCGATACCGTCATCCACCGCGATGGTGTTGAACTCTTTCGCCACACCGCCTGAGGCTTCGATTTGTTCGGCAACCAGCTTACCGAGATCGCGCAGGTGTACGTGACCCGGCACGAACTGGGTAAAGGAGTTCACCACAGCGATAATCGGCTTGCCGAAGTCGGCGTCGGTCATCCCGGTGGCGCGCCACAGTGCGCGGGCACCCGCCATATTGCGGCCGTGGGTGGTGGTGGCAGAACGATACTTAGGCATGCTTGATTAACTCCCGTCTGTCTTTCCCCTGCATACTTCACGCCGCAGGTGCGTTGGCTGCCTCGCTCACCCCAGTCACTTACTACAATAAGCTCCTGGGACTTCCTGCAACGTGAATTATTTTGGGGAAATATTAATATTGTTATTGGTTTACTGAATCCAACCAGCCGTATTTGTCTTCCGTTTCACCGGTGAAGAGGCCAAAGAAGGCCTGCTGGATGCGTTTGGTGACCGGGCCGCAGCGGCCTTCGCCTACCTGAATACCATCTACGCTGCGTACTGGCGTGATTTCCGCCGCGGTACCGGACATAAACACTTCGTCGGCCAGGTACAGCGATTCACGGGACAGCACCTGCTCACGCACTTCGATATCAAGATCTTTCGCCAGTTTAATGATGGCATCACGGGTGATACCCGGCAGCGCGGAAGAGGTAAATGGCGGGGTAAACAGAATGCCGTCTTTAACTTCAAACAGGTTCTCGCCCGCGCCTTCGGAAATGTAGCCATTCACGTCCAGCGCAATACCTTCCTGATAACCATGACGACGCGCTTCGCTACCCACCAGCAGCGAAGACAGATAGTTACCGCCCGCTTTAGCAGCGGTAGGGATGGTGTTCGGCGCAACGCGGTTCCAGGAAGAAACCATCGCATCGATCCCCTGTTCCAGCGCTTCTGCGCCGAGGTATGCCCCCCACGGGAACGCGGCGATGATCACATCAGTGGTGTAACCCGCTGGCGGGTTAACGCCCATCCCGACATCGCCAACAAATACCAGCGGACGAATATAGGCGCTGGTCAGGTTGTTTTTGCGGATCACTTCGCGGCAGGCTTCCATCAGTTCATCAACGCTCTGAGAGACCGGAAAACGGTAGATCTTGGCTGAATCACGCAGACGCTGCATATGTTCACGATGACGGAACACCACCGGCCCTTTGTGAGAATCGTAGCAACGGATGCCTTCAAATACAGAAGTACCGTAGTGCAGAGCGTGGGACATCACGTGAACCTTCGCGTCTTCCCAACGAATCATCTCGCCATTAGACCAAATGTAATCAGCTTTTTTCGTCGTCATTTTTCTTCCTTTTGCGCTCAGGCGCGGATTTGTTGTGATGTGGTTGTGCTCTGGCAGATAGCAACATGTGCAACGTCTACCAGCTTACTTAACTGACTAAACAGTAAGTCGACCGACCGGGGGCTGGCAACGGTCAATTCGATATTTATATTCTGCGCATCGCTGGCGGCTGCCATATTCATGGAGCACACCTGAAAACCACGATGGCGTACCACGCGTAAAACACGTTCTAACGTTTCCGGGTTGAAACGAGCCTCAACGGCGACCTGATGTTGCATCATGATAATTTCTCCAGCATTTCTGAGTTACTGGCGCCAGGCGGCACCAGAGGCCAGACATTCTCAAGTTCGTCGATTGAGACATGAAGCAGGTATGGCCCCTCGCTGTTCAGCATGGTGTCGAGTGCCGCTTCAACCTGGTCTTTACGGGTGATGTGCTGACCAGGTATGCCGAAGGCGCTGGCCAATATGAGGAAATCGGGGTTATCGGTAAGGGTGGTTTCGCTATAACGTTCCTGGAAAAACAGCTGCTGCCATTGTCGCACCATGCCCAAGCGCTGGTTGTCGAGTAAGACTATCTTCAGCGGCAACTGCCTGCGTTTTACGGTGCCCAGTTCTTGTACATTCATCATGAAAGAACCGTCACCGGAGATACAGATTACCGTATCGTTCGGACGAGCCACCTGCGCGCCAACAGCAGCTGGCAGGCCAAAGCCCATCGTACCCAAACCGCTGGAGGTGATGAAATTTTCCGGGCGGGTGTAGGTCATATGCTGCGCGGACCACATTTGATGCTGACCAACATCCGTCGTCACCACGCTATCTGCTGGTTTGCGTTCAGACAGCTGTTTTAACAACAGCGGCGCGTAGATAGCGTCACCCGGATGATCATAGCGCCAGGCATGTTCTGCGCGCAGCTCTGCACAGGACTGACGCCATGCGTCGATCTTCAGCGGTTGTTGTAATGCTGGCAACAGCGAATTTAAATCGCCCTGCAACGCGACGTGTGCCTGACGCAGCTTATTCATTTCTGCCGGGTCGATATCCATATGGATGACGCTGGCGTTAGGCGCGAAAGTATTCAGCTTACCGGTTACCCGGTCATCAAAACGTGCGCCCACTGCGATCAGTAAATCACTCTCTTGCACCGCGAAATTCGCCGCCTTAGTACCGTGCATTCCCAGCATGCCCAAATAGTACGGGTAGTCCGCGTTTACTGCGCCCAGGCCTTTCAGCGTGCAAGCGACCGGTATTTGGGTAAGCGCGATAAACTCACGCAGGGCAGAGACCGCCTGCGCCATACCCACGCCACCACCTACGTACAGGATGGGTTTTTGCGCCTGAGCCAGCATTTTACGCGCCTGCTCAACGTCAGCATGCGGGAAAGTCTCTACGTTTCCGACGGTCGTGAAATACGGTTCCAGCGTACCGCTGGCTAACTGGATATCTTTTGGGATATCGACCAGAACGGGGCCCGGACGACCAGAGTTCGCCACGTCGAAAGCTTCTGCCATGATGCGCGGCAGTTCCTCCAGTGACTGCACCAGGAAACTGTGCTTGGTGCAAGACAGAGACATACCGAGAACGTCCACTTCCTGGAACGCATCCGTTCCGATGAAAGGTGATGCAACCTGGCCGGTGATCGCCACAACGGGGACAGAATCTAACAGCGCATCGGCAAGACCGGTGATCAGGTTGGTCGCGCCTGGGCCGGACGTAGCGATACAAACACCGGTTTTACCCGTAGCACGAGCATAACCAATCGCCGCCATCGCCGCGCCCTGCTCATGTCGACACAACAGGTGTTCTACGCCGCCGTCATATAACGCATCATAAACCGGCATAATTGCGCCACCGGGATAACCAAAGACGGTTTGAACCCCTTGTGCACGCAACGCATGTACCACCCACTGTGCCCCATTCATAGTTACATCCCCGCCGTAAATCTTGAGAAACAGAATTTTATGCTACCGTTCACTTTCTGCTCCTCATGTATGTTTTTAAGGTCAAAAAAAACCCCCGGACCTTTCGGTGCGGGGGTCTTAGTTCGTTAAGGCTTGTTTTCTAAGCCTTTCCTCGTCCAAGTGCAGCCCCGCACGGTGGGATAATAATCACCACCACGCTAATCACGACCAGGCTAATCACTCGTAGAAGGGCTGTCATTTTTATATTTTCTTGCATCTTGTTCGAAGGAATACCTAAAGAGTTACCATAGAATTTGCAAATAACACAAGAATTTTTTTTATTCGTTTTTCTGAGCCCGGTAACGGTTTTGATAAATCGCCTTGTTTTTTATATAAAAAATTAAAAAATGAAAATATTTCACGTTTCAGGTCATGCTTGAGCACACACTCCCCCGCGACAACACCTCATAAATACGTTTGCGAGCGTTATCCCTGGTTTCATGCAAAAGATTTAATTTGCAGAAAAATACGTGAATCAGCACCTAAAATCCGCGATAAAGTTAAATTTTGCTGTGATGCATTACCGCATAATGCCTTCATCAGGAGGGGTTATGTCACTATCGATTGTTCATACACGCGCCGCGCTTGGCGTGAATGCGCCAGCCATTACCATTGAGGTACATATCAGCAATGGTCTACCTGGTTTAACCATGGTGGGATTGCCAGAAACAACGGTGAAAGAGGCCCGCGATCGGGTTCGCAGTGCGATTATTAATAGTGGGTATGAATTCCCGGCGAAGAAGATAACCATTAACCTCGCTCCTGCCGATCTTCCCAAAGAAGGAGGGCGATATGATTTACCTATCGCAGTTGCGCTTCTGGCCGCTTCTGAGCAGCTTACAGCCCATAATCTCGATACCTACGAGCTGGTAGGCGAATTAGCGCTTACAGGCACGCTACGCGGCGTTCCAGGAGCGATTTCAAGCGCAACCGAAGCAATACGCGCAGGCAGGAGAATTATTGTCGCAAAAGAGAATGCCGCTGAAGTTGGACTGATACATGGTGAAGGGTGTCTGATTGCCGATCACCTACAGTCCGTATGCGCATTTCTCGAAGGGAAGCATGATTTAGACAGACCGTTATCTGCAGACTTCACGCCAGAGCCATTAGCCGATGATCTGAGCGATGTCATCGGTCAGGAACAAGGTAAACGCGGGTTGGAGCTCACTGCGGCTGGCGGTCACAACCTGCTGCTTATCGGCCCTCCGGGGACGGGAAAGACCATGCTGGCCAGTCGCCTCAGAGGACTACTCCCGCCGCTTAGCAACGATGAGGCACTAGAAAGTGCTGCGATACTCAGCCTGGTCAATTCCACTACGATACAAAAACAGTGGAAGCAGCGCCCCTTTCGCTCACCGCATCACAGTGCTTCATTAACCGCCATGGTAGGTGGCGGGTCTATTCCTGCGCCGGGAGAGATCTCTCTGGCGCATAACGGCATACTATTTCTGGATGAATTACCTGAGTTTGAGCGACGCACGTTGGATGCCCTGCGTGAACCTATCGAGTCCGGGCAGATCCATTTATCCCGCACTCGGGCTAAAATAACCTACCCTGCACGCTTTCAACTCATTGCTGCAATGAATCCAAGCCCAACGGGTCATTATCAGGGGAACCATAACCGCTGCACTCCAGAGCAGACGCTGCGTTACCTCAATCGATTATCAGGACCGTTTCTTGACCGTTTCGATCTCTCCCTCGAAATCCCTTTGCCTCCGCCCGGCATACTCAGCCAGAGTGCGATGAAAGGGGAAGATAGCGCAACGGTGAAGCAACGCGTTATCGCCGCACAAGAGCGTCAGTATCGGCGGCAAAATAAGTTAAACGCGCATCTGGACAGTCAGGATATACATGAATATTGCCGACTTCGCAGTGATGATGCGCAGTGGCTTGAAGAGACATTAGCGCATCTCGGATTGTCTATCCGCGCCTGGCTGCGATTGATAAAGGTCGCCCGAACCATCGCGGATCTCGAGCAATGTGATCATATTACCCGTCAGCACTTGCAGGAGGCCGTTGGGTATAGGGCGATAGACAGGTTACTCATTCATTTGCAGAAACTACTGACATAAAAAAAGGGCTTTCGCCCTTTTTTATTAATCATCAGATTCGGTGTAGTCTTCTGCACCTTCCACCTGAGGTTTCCCACCAGACAACGTATGGAAACGTTTTGGACGCTTAATACGCGTCATATACTTAGACCATACGCGTTCGGCTTCGGTAACCGGTTCACGTTCACCACGGCATACCGCAACAAACAGTTTTTCTTCTTCCGTTACCGGCTCACGTTTGCCCAGATCCAGCTCGTTGAAAGCATAACCGTGACGCTCAAGCAGTTGTGCTTCTTTAATGGTGAAATCACCATGACGGGAGAATCCGCGGGGATAATATTTATTGTCGAAATATCGATTAGTCGTCGTAAAGCTTTCCGCCATCCTGCACGCTCCTAATTCTTTGGCCGAGCTATTTATGGCGCGGAGTATTAGTTACGCTTGACAGAGCGTCAAACAAAAGATTTAAATCATCACGACAAATAATTTTATGGAGCGAGTTGTGGATACGGAATTGTTAAAAACTTTCCTGGAGGTTAGCCGGACACGCCACTTTGGCAGGGCTGCTGAAGCGCTCTATTTGACCCAATCGGCGGTTAGTTTTCGGATCAGACAACTGGAAAATCAATTGGGTGTAAATCTGTTCACCCGACACAGAAACAATATCCGTTTAACCGCGGCGGGTGAGAAATTATTGCCTTACGCTGAAACGCTGATGAATACATGGCAAGCAGCGCGCAAGGAGGTCGCGAATACCTCGCGGCATAACGAGTTTTCAATTGGTGCCAGCGCATCCCTTTGGGAATGTATGCTTAATGACTGGTTAAGGCGTTTGTATCAGTCACAGGAACCACAAACCAGCCTGCAGTTTGAAGCGAGAATCGCTCAACGGCAGTCGTTAGTAAAGCAGCTACATGAACGACAGCTTGATCTGCTGATCACCACCGAAACGCCCAAAATGGACGAATTTAGCAGCCAACTGTTGGGATATTTCACGCTGGCGCTCTATTGCAGTTCACCTTCACAAACCAAAGATGAACTGAATTACCTACGCCTGGAATGGGGACCCGATTTTCAACAACACGAAGCAGGACTGATCGCGGGGGATGAAGTGCCGGTACTTACCACCAGTTCGGCAGAACTGGCCAGGCAGCAACTTTCTGTCCTTAAGGGCTTTAGTTGGTTGCCCGTTAACTGGGCTAAAGCCAAAAGCGATCTACACACGGTTACCGACAGCACAACGCTGTCACGTCCTTTATATGCAGTCTGGCTGCAAAACAGCGACAAACATGCCCTTATTTGCGATCTGCTAAGAACAAGTATTCTGGAAGATTAAAGAAAGCACTGGCAAGGATGCCGGAAGTAATACAGCAGAAAGGCACAGCTCAAATTGCAGATAAAAAAAATCCTTAGCAAGGATGCTAAGGATTGTTTCTGGCAGGGGCGGAGAGACTCGAACTCGCGACACCCGGTTTTGGAGACCGGTGCTCTACCAACTGAGCTACGCCCCTAAATTTTTTTATCATTAAGCCTGCTTAGTAGCAGGCTTAATTTTCTAATAAGTGGCGGAACGGACGGGACTCGAACCCGCGACCCCCTGCGTGACAGGCAGGTATTCTAACCAACTGAACTACCGCTCCACCGAATTTCTTTGTCACCACCCGGATTTTCATCCCGGTTTACTGCAATTTGATGCCTGGCAGTTCCCTACTCTC
>NZ_SZXE01000036.1:0-125292 GCF_005281255.1 Citrobacter sp. wls708 | reverse complement strand
TAGGCCGGATAAGCGCAGCGCCATCCGGCATCTACATTTATTTTTGTTTCGCCGCCAGCTCCGCAATACGTACAATGACCTGCACCGCTTTTTCCATCCCTTCCAGAGTCACAAATTCATGTTTGCCATGATAGTTGTAGCCGCCGGTGAACAGATTCGGACACGGTAACCCCATAAACGACAGCTGCGCGCCGTCGGTTCCGCCACGAATAGGCTTCAGCACAGGTTCAATATCGCAATCGCGCATCGCCTTCTGGGCAATATCCAGCACGTGCGGATGCTCAATCACTTTTTCGCGCATATTGTAATAGCTGTCTTCGATCACCAGCTCGATGTAGCAGTCCGGGTGTAACCCTTTGCCAACCTTCTTGGCGATATCCATGATCTTGCGTTTACGCGCTTCAAACTGCTTACGGTCAAAATCACGGATGATGTAGTGCATATCCGCCCGATCAACCGTCCCTTTCATGCTCGCCAGGTGATAAAAGCCTTCATAGCCTTCCGTCGTTTCCGGGCTTTCATCGGCCGGAACCTCCGCGTGAATACGCGCAGCCAGCGACAGCGCATTCACCATCACCCCTTTTGCGGTGCCCGGATGCACATTGTTGCCCACGATCTTGATATTAACCGACGCGGCGTTGAAGTTTTCAAACTCCAGCTCCCCCACGCCACCACCGTCAACGGTATAGGCCCACTGCGCATCGAATGCCGCAACGTCGAAATGCTTCGCCCCTTTACCGACCTCTTCGTCCGGCGTAAAGGCCACGCGGATATCACCATGCGGGATCTCTTTTTGGATCAGCACAGCCAACGCGGTCATGATTTCTGCGATGCCCGCTTTATCATCGGCGCCCAGCAATGTTTTGCCGTCTGTAGTGATTAGCGTCTGACCCAAAAGCTGATGCAGTACCGGGAACATCACCGGCGACAGAACTTCATCGCCAATACCTAACGCGATATCGCCCCCGCGGTAGTTTTCAACAATTTGTGGATTAACGTTTTTACCACTGCAATCCGGTGAGGTATCCACATGGGAAATAAAACCGATAGCGGGAATATTGCCAGCAACGTTAGCAGGCAACGTTGCCATCAGCGTCCCCTTTTCGCTGAGTGAAATATTGACCAGCCCCATCTCTTCGAGCTGTTGTTTGAGCAGTTGTAATAACTTCCACTGTCCTTCGGTGCTGGGTACTTGCCGCACGCCCGATTTGGATTGGGTGTCCAGCGACACGTAGTGTAAAAAACGCTCAAGTAGTTTATCCATGCAGTCACCCTCACTTTTTGTGACAACATTATCAATAAGCAACAAAAGACAAATATTGCGTCAGGTCACTTTTATCCCCGCAAGTAAGAATATTTCGCCATGACATCCCCTCTGACTATAGGGCTAAGTCAGTAATTCGCAACAAGGATTGGCGATTACCATGGTTTGCCGTAGAATAACGGCCCTCATTAAGAGTCATCAAGGTGGTTAACCACAAACCCCGCATCGGTCAGCCATCCGTTGCGTTTACATGGGACAGAGTAAAAAATTGAATAAACAACCGCGTTCGCTTTCTCCACTGGTGCAATTAGCGGGAATTCGCAAAAGTTTCGATGGCAAAGAGGTGATTTCCAGCCTGGATTTGACCATCAAAAACGGCGAGTTTCTCACGCTGCTCGGCCCCTCTGGCTGCGGTAAAACAACCGTTCTTCGCCTGATTGCCGGTCTGGAAACGGTTGATTCCGGTCATATCATATTGGACAACCAGGACATCACTCACGTTCCGGCGGAAAATCGCTACGTGAACACCGTCTTCCAAAGCTATGCGTTATTTCCCCACATGACCGTGTTTGAAAATGTGGCCTTCGGTTTACGCATGCAGAAAACACCCGCTGCTGATATCCCTCCTCGTGTTACCGAAGCCCTGCGCATGGTACAACTGGAAGAATTCGCCCAACGAAAGCCGCATCAACTTTCTGGTGGACAGCAACAGCGCGTGGCGATTGCCCGTGCGGTGGTCAACAAACCTCGTTTGCTCCTGTTAGATGAATCCCTCTCTGCGCTGGACTACAAACTGCGCAAACAGATGCAGAACGAACTGAAAGCGCTGCAACGTAAGCTTGGTATCACTTTTGTTTTTGTCACGCACGACCAGGAAGAAGCGCTGACCATGTCAGACCGTATTGTGGTAATGCGCGATGGCAAGATTGAGCAAGATGGTACGCCGCGCGAAATCTACGAAGAGCCGAAAAATCTGTTTGTCGCCGGGTTTATCGGCGAAATCAATATGTTTAACGCGACGGTCATTGAGCGTCTGGACGATCAGCGCGTTCGTGCTAATGTGGAAGGTCGCGAGTGCAACATTTACGTCAACTTCGCGGTGGTGCCTGGGCAAAAACTGCACGTATTATTGCGCCCGGAAGATCTGCGCGTTGATGAGATCAACGACGATAATCATATTGAAGGTCTTATCGGCTACGTGCGTGAACGCAACTACAAAGGCATGACGCTGGAGTCGGTTGTGGAACTGGAAAATGGCAAGATGGTGATGGTCAGTGAATTCTTCAATGAAGACGATCCTGACTTCGACCACTCACTCGACCAGAAAATGGCGATTAACTGGGTAGAAAGCTGGGAGGTCGTACTGGCTGATGAAGAACACAAGTAAATTCCAGAGTGTGGTGATCGTCACCATTGTCGGTTGGCTTGTGTTATTTGTCTTTCTGCCCAACCTGATGATCATCGGCACCAGCTTTTTGACCCGTGACGACGCTAATTTCGTCAAAATGGTCTTTACGCTGGAAAACTATACTCGCCTGCTGGATCCGCTCTATTTTGAGGTACTGGTTCACTCCCTCAATATGGCGTTGATTGCCACGCTCGCCTGTCTGGTACTCGGCTATCCGTTTGCCTGGTTTTTGGTAAAGCTGCCGGAAAAAGTGCGCCCGCTGCTGCTGTTCCTGCTGATTGTTCCGTTCTGGACCAACTCGCTTATTCGCATCTACGGACTCAAAATTTTCCTCAGTACCAAAGGCTATCTCAACGAGTTTCTGTTGTGGCTCGGCATTATTGATACCCCCATTCGCATCATGTTTACCCCCAGCGCGGTGATTATCGGCCTGGTGTACATCCTGCTACCGTTTATGGTGATGCCGCTCTACTCCAGCATTGAGAAGCTCGATAAACCGCTGCTGGAAGCCGCACGCGATTTAGGCGCCAGCAAACTTCAGACCTTTACCCGCATCATTATTCCGCTGACGATGCCGGGAATTATCGCCGGATGTCTGCTGGTTATGCTGCCGGCAATGGGGCTGTTTTACGTTTCCGATTTAATGGGCGGGGCGAAAAACCTGTTGATTGGTAACGTGATTAAAGTGCAGTTCCTGAACATTCGCGACTGGCCGTTTGGCGCAGCTACCAGCATAACGCTGACTATCGTGATGGGGCTGATGCTGCTGGTCTACTGGCGCGCCTCGCGCTTGCTGAACAAGAAGGTAGAACTCGAATGATCGGTCGACTGCTTCGTGGCGGTTTTATGACCGCTATCTACGCGTATCTGTATATTCCAATCATTATTTTGATTGTGAACTCCTTTAACAGCTCGCGCTTTGGCATCAACTGGCAAGGTTTTACTACCAAGTGGTACGGTCTGCTGGTGAACAACGACAGCCTGCTGCAGGCGGCGCAACACTCCCTGACGATGGCAGTGCTCTCCGCAACGTTTGCCACGCTGATCGGTTCACTCACCGCGGTCGCGCTTTATCGCTACCGTTTTCGCGGGAAACCCTTTGTCAGCGGCATGCTGTTTGTGGTGATGATGTCGCCCGATATCGTAATGGCGATTTCGCTGCTGGTTCTGTTTATGTTAATTGGCATTCAGCTCGGCTTCTGGTCGCTGCTGTTTTCGCATATTACCTTCTGTCTGCCTTTTGTGGTGGTGACGGTCTATTCACGTCTGAAAGGCTTTGATGTGCGAATGCTGGAAGCGGCAAAAGATTTGGGCGCCAGTGAAGTGACTATCCTGCGCAAGATCATTCTGCCGCTGGCAATGCCTGCGGTGGCCGCAGGCTGGTTGCTAAGCTTTACGCTGTCGATGGATGACGTCGTTGTTTCATCCTTCGTCACCGGGCCGGGTTATGAAATTTTGCCCTTAAAAATCTACTCAATGGTAAAAGTCGGCGTATCACCCGAGGTGAACGCACTGGCGACCATTTTGTTGGTTCTGTCGCTGGTTATGGTGATCGCCAGCCAGCTTATTGCACGTGATAAAACCAAGGGCCGCTAAGGCCCTTAATTCAGGGGACGTTAAATGATGAAAAAATGGTCACGCCACCTGCTCGCGGCGGGTGCTCTGGCACTGGGCATGAGCGCCGCTCACGCGAATGACAACAACACGCTCTATTTCTATAACTGGACTGAGTATGTGCCGCCAGGACTGCTGGAGCAGTTCACCAAAGAGACCCGCATTAAGGTTATCTATTCGACCTATGAGTCGAATGAAACCATGTACGCCAAGCTCAAAACCTATAAAGACGGTGCGTACGATCTGGTGGTTCCGTCTACCTATTACGTCGATAAAATGCGTAAAGAAGGCATGATCCAGAAGATCGACAAGTCGACGTTGACCAATTTTCACAACCTCGATCCGGAAATGCTCAACAAGCCGTTTGACCCCAACAATGACTACTCCATTCCGTATATCTGGGGTGCGACGGCCATTGGCGTCAACAGCGATGCCATCGACCCGAAAACCGTAACCAGTTGGGCCGACCTGTGGAAACCGGAGTACAAAGGTAGCCTGTTGTTAACCGATGACGCGCGTGAAGTCTTCCAGATGGCGCTGCGCAAGCTGGGGTATTCCGGCAATACCACCGATCCAAAAGAGATTGAAGCCGCCTATAACGAGTTGAAGAAGCTGATGCCTAACGTCGCGGCATTTAACTCTGACAACCCGGCCAACCCGTATATGGAAGGCGAAGTCAATCTGGGGATGGTGTGGAACGGCTCCGCATATGTCGCGCGCCAGGCGGGGACCCCGCTGGAAGTGGTGTGGCCGAAGGAAGGGGGTATTTTCTGGATGGACAGTCTGTCTATTCCGGCTAATGCGAAAAACAAAGAAGGTGCGCTGAAGCTGATTAACTTCCTGCTGCGCCCGGACGTGGCGAAAGAAGTCGCAGAAACTATCGGTTATCCAACGCCAAACCTTGCGGCACGTAAGCTGCTGAGCCCGGAAGTGGCGAACGATAAAACGCTCTACCCTGATGCTGATACCATCAATAAAGGGGAATGGCAAAATGACGTCGGCTCCGCCAGCGCCATTTATGAAGAGTATTATCAGAAGCTGAAAGCAGGACGCTAATTCAGCGTTGTAAGGAATGCCCGATGGCGCTACGCTTATCGGGCCTACATCAATGCGAAGCGTAGGCCGGATAAGGCATTTGCCGCCATCCGGCAAAAAAAAATTACAGCCCTTTCAATAACTTCTCAACAAACTTAGGCACCACCTGGCTTGCCGGACCGTAATGCTTCTCTTCGAATTCGCTTCCCACCTGGCTCGGCTCGAGATTTAACTCTACCGTATGCGCTCCATGCAGCCGCGCCTCATGCACAAAACCCGCGGCCGGGTAAACATGGCCTGATGTGCCAATGGCAATAAACACATCCGCCATTGCCAGCGCCATATAAATTTCATCCATTCCCAGCGGCATTTCACCAAACCACACGACGTGCGGTCGCAGCGGAGCCGGGAACTGGCAGCAATGGCATTTGTCTTCCGCAGTCACATCGCCCGTCCACTCCAGAATCTGTCCGCTTTGCGAACAGCGAACCTTGAGCAGTTCGCCGTGCATATGGATGACATTCTGGCTGCCCGCGCGTTCATGCAGGTTATCAATATTCTGCGTCACCAGTAAAAAACGGTCACCCAGCTCGGCTTCAAGTTTTGCCAGCGCGATATGCGCCGCGTTGGGCTGGATTTCTGGTTGCTGCAATTGATGACGACGGGCGTTATAAAACGACTGAACCAGTTCCGGGTTGCGACTAAACCCTTCCGGGGTCGCAACGTCTTCGACCCGATGTTCTTCCCAAAGACCATCCGTCGCGCGAAAGGTTCGAATACCTGACTCGGCAGAAATCCCCGCTCCCGTCAGTACCAGCACTCTTGGTTTTTCCATCAATTCAGGCACCACTCTGTCTCTGAAAAAGATTCGTTGACGCAGGCGATCGCGCAAATGGCGTTTATTTTTACGAAAGCGGCTTAACCGATGACTCCGACGCGACAGCATAACAACCTCTTTGTATTAATCGGTAAGATGTAAAAAAGCGGCCCCGCGCATTCCGCCCGCATCACCGTGCCGCGCCTGCTCAATACGCGGCACTCGGGCAACCGGCAGCAGATGGCGTGGCAATCTGTCCGCCAGTTGCGTCGTAATAGCGGAAAAATTCGACAAACCACCACCAATCACCACTAAATCAGGATCAACGATGGTCAGGATATTCCCCAAACAGACTGCCAGTAAATCCAGATAACGTTCAACATGGGCGCGCGCTTGCTCATCCCCCTGCTCCCACAGCGCGATAATTTCACGGGCATCCAGCGGTTGATGGTAGTAATGCTGATACAACCACGCAAATCCACCACCGGAGAGATAGCTTTCAATACAGCCCAATTGACCGCATCCGCAGCGGCGCAGTGGGAAATCAAATCCCATCAGCGTCAGCGCATCGACAGGCAAACGAATATGACCAAACTCACCGGTGATATAGCTGCGTCCGGTGATAGATTTACCGTTAAGCACCAGTCCACCGCCGACACCGGTGCCGAGGATTAACCCCATAACCAGCGGATACTGAGTGAACTCGTCGTCCCAGGCCTCAGAGAGGGCAAAACAGTTGGCATCGTTGTCCAGGCGAACATCGCGGTCAAGGCGGGCACTGAGATCGGCACGGAGCGGTTTACCACTGGCGGCAGGCACATTGGCCGCGTACAGCGTACCGTCTTCTGTTTCCGGCATGCCAGGAATGCCGATACCCACCGAACCTTTGACGCCGAATCGCTGGTCCGCTTCCATTACCAGATTGCAGACCGCATTAAGGAAAGCTTCATAGCTGTCGCGAGGCGTAGGGACGCGTGTTTCCCATTGCAAACGGCGTTGGTTATCAAATACTCCCAGCGCAATTTTGGTCCCGCCGATGTCAAATCCGTAATACATCACCGCTCCTTCTTATTGTTATTGGCCGCTAAGTACTCTCGCAGGATCAATATTGCTGGCGCGACGCGCCGGATACCAACTCGCCAAAAGACTCAGCACTAATGCTGTCACCAGCACGTAGATCACATCCAGCCAGTGTAATTCCGATGGCAGGAAGTCAATGAAATAGATATCGCCAGACAGGAACTGATGGCCGATAAGCGCCTCGATGCCGTTGATGATCGGCGTCAACTGCAGCGAGACAACCACCCCGATGACGACGCCTATCAGACTACCGAACAAACCCGCCAGCAGGCCGTACCAGACAAAAATGGCACGGATCAAACCATCTTTAGCCCCCAGGGTTCTTAATACCGCAATATCACCGCTTTTGTCTTTTACCGCCATCACTAACGTGGAAACGATATTAAAACAGGCCACGCCAATCACCAGCACCATCGCCAGATACATGATGGCGCGGATCATCTGGATATCGCGGTACATATAGCCGTAGGTGCCAATCCAGCTCTTAATATAAACATAGTTATTGGTGACTTCACCCGCGTCACGTACCAGTTTATTGGCGTTAAAGACGTCGTTAACTTTTAGCGCGATCCCGGAAACGCTGGATCCCATATCCAGGTATTGCTGCGCATCTTCCATGGGGATCATGGCAAAGCTGTGATCGAGCTGACCGCTCAGCTGCAAAATGCCCGTCACGTGCAAACGCACGCGTTTAGGCTGCTGTAACTTATGGTCCGCACTGGCGTTAGGGATCATAATCGACACCCAGTCGCCCTGCTTCACCTTCAGCGCATCGGCAATCCCCTTACCAATGATGATTTGCTGCTCACCGGCTTTGAAATTATCCCAGGCGTGGTTCTGCACGAACGATGGCAGCGCGCTTAAACGCTGCTCCTGTTTCGGGTCAACGCCCTTCACCTGCACCGCGCGTAGATTCGCCCCACTCTCCACCAGTCCGGTAAAGTTGATATAGGGCGCTGCGGCGACAATACCAGGCACTTTCTGTACTTTATCGAGCGCTTCCTGCCAGTTGTTCCACGGCTGGTTGACGGCCTCAATTTCACCGTGCGGGACCACGGCCAGAATACGGTTGTTCAACTCACGCTCAAAGCCATTCATGGCGCTTAACCCGACGATCAACACCGCCACACCCAACGCGATGCCAACGGTAGAAATCACCGAAATCAGCGAGACCATACCGCCGCGCCGCCGACCTCGGCTAAAACGCAGGCCAATCAATAACGATAAAGGCGAAGCCATTACTCTGCTCCCATCAGGCTCAGTTCAGCCGTCAGGCGACCATCGCGCATTTCAAGCTGGCGGCTCATGCGCTTCGCCAACTGCAGATCGTGCGTCACCACCAGAAATGCCGTGCCCTGAGAGCGGTTAAGCTCCCCCAGAAGCTCGAAAATGCTGTCCGCGTTGCGCGCATCAAGGTTACCCGTTGGTTCATCCGCCAGCACCAGACGAGGGTTATTGACCAGCGCACGGGCAATGGCCACGCGCTGACGCTCGCCGCCCGACAGTTCAGACGGGCGATGGCTGGCACGATGGTCCAGCCCTACCGCTTTCAGCATATCGCGCGCGCGCGCGGTGATTTCAGCCGGTTTTTTCTTACCAATCAGCAGCGGCATCGCTACGTTTTCCAGTGCGGTAAAATCCGGCAGCAGATGGTGGAACTGGTAAATAAAGCCCAGCTTCTGATTGCGCAGTTCCGCCTTCGCCGCAGACGAGAGCTTGCTCATCGGCTGACCGCTAAAAATGACGTCGCCGGAAGTTGGTGTATCCAGCCCACCTAACAGATGGAGCAGCGTACTCTTACCGGAGCCGGAGCTGCCGACAATCGCCATCATCTCGCCTTCGCCAACGCAAAAACTGACATCGTGCAGGACATTGGTCTGCACTGAGCCTTCCTGATAGCGTTTGCACAGGTTGTCGCATTGCAACAGGATCTTATTCATAACGTAAAGCCTCAGCGGGTTGAGTGGCGGCAGCGCGCCAGGAAGGATAAAGCGTAGACAGCAGCGCGACGGCCATCGCCACCAGCGCAATGACGATAACCTGCAGCGGCTCGATGGCGACCGGCAGCGCAGCGCCATCCAGAAGCACGCCGATAATGGGCATCAGGTTGTTCAGTTGACTGGCGAGCAATGCGCCCAGCCCTGCGCCCAGCAGCGCGCCGATAATCCCGGCACTGGCCCCCTGAACCATAAACACCATCATTATCTGCCGCGGCGTTAGCCCCTGAGTTTGTAGAATCGCCACTTCCCCTTGCTTCTCCATTACCATCAGACCCAGCGAGGTAATAATATTAAAAGCCGCCACCGCCACGATCAGACTGAGCAGCAGCCCCATCATGTTTTTCTCCATGCGCACGGCCTGGAATAATTCCCCTTTACGCTCGCGCCAGTCCTGCCATTTGGTACCTTGCGGCAGCGTTTGCTGGCTCAACGTGTCAACCTTTAACGGCTCGTTCAACCACAAACGCCAGCCGGTGATATTACCCACCGGGTAGCGCATCAGGCGTGACGCATCCTGAATGTTGGTCAGCATCTGGTAGCCGTCGACTTCGCTGTTAGCGGCAAAGGTGCCGATCACCGTAAACAGACGCTGGCTAGGCAGACGCCCCATCGGCGTAAACTGACTGGCGGACGGCACCATTACGCGAATTTGATCGCCACGGTTAACGCCCAACTGCCCGGCAAGCTGCTCACCGAGGATGACATTATACTTACCCGGTTGCAGATCTGTTTGCTTCACATTGACCAGATACGGCGTGAGCGGATCTTTTTGCGCCGGGTCGATACCCAGCATTACGCCAACCGCCACGCTACGCGCACTTTGCAGCACCACATCACCCGTTGTTATGGGTGCAACGCGGTTGACGCCGTTCAACACCACCGCTTTTTCCGGCAATTGCTGCGGGTTTAGGGAACCCTGTTCAGACGAGAGAACAGCCTGGGGCATCAGGCCAAGGATATTGTTTTGCAGCTCGCGCTCGAAACCGTTCATCACTGACAACACTGTGACCAGCGCCATTACCCCGAGAGTAATGCCGATGGTGGAGAGCCAGGAAACGAAGCGACCGAAGCGATCTGCTGCACGCCCGCGCATATAACGCAGGCCGATGAATAGAGCGACAGGTTGGTACATGAAATCCGTCTGGTTGCTGTTAGCAAAGTCACGAGTATATAAGCGAAAGCGGAATGGGTAAATGACTGAACCGTAAGTGTTCGTCAGCACTATTCCTAAAAGGATAGATAAATCAATCCGCTGTAGTTACCCCTCCCCCTTCAGTCCGGGTCCCTGATCTTTATCCTAAAAAAACAAAATGCAGACAGTTACGCATTACAGCGTACAGCGGGTTGCGCAGGATGGCAGGCTATAGCAAACAATATGGGTACGCTGTCTCAATGAATAAAAAAGAATTATGGATTAATCAAATCAAAGGGTTATGCATTTGTCTGGTGGTAATATATCACTCAGTCATTACGTTTTACCCACACCTCACCACCTTTCAGTATCCGCTTTCAGAGATGCTGAGCAAATGCTGGATTTACCTCAATCTGTACCTGGCGCCGTTTCGTATGCCGGTATTTTTCTTTATTTCAGGCTATTTGATCCGCCGCTACATCGATAGCGTTCCCTGGACAACCTGTGTGGATAAACGGATCTGGAGTATTGCCTGGGTGCTGGTGCTATGGGGAGTCGTGCAATGGTTGGCGTTAGTCTCGCTCAATAACTGGTTGGCTCCGCAACGCGATCTGAGTCATGCTGCCAACGCCGCGTATGCCGGTTCAATCGCTGGCTTTACCCACGGGATGCTGACCGCCAGCACCAGCTTGTGGTATCTGTATGCGCTGATTGTCTATTTTGTGCTGTGTAAGATGTTCAACCGCTGGGCGTTACCGCTGTTGACGCTGTTTGTCGTGCTGAGCGTGGCGATCAATTTTTTCCCCACGCCGTGGTGGGGAATGAACAGCGTGATGCGCAATCTGCCCTGGTACAGCCTCGGCGCCTGGTTTGGCGCAACGCTGATGGTATGGATCAAAGAGGTGCCTCTGCGCCGCCATACGCTCATATTTATGGTTAGCGTAGTGGCCGCTGTGGTCGCGTGGCTGGCAAATATTTCGCTACTGCTTTCCCTCCTGTCTATTGTACTGATCATGAAGCTGTTTTATCAGTTCGAGCAGCGCTTTGGTATGCGCGCATCCAGCCCGTTAAGCGTGATTGGATCCAATACTATCGCCATCTATACCACCCACCGTATTTTGGTTGAGCTGTTCAGCTTAGCGCTAATCCCCAAAATCAATCATGCCGCCTGGCCTGCGTACGGCGAGTTGCTCCTGCTGCTGGTTTATCCCTTCGCCTGCCTGCTGTTGTGCACTCTGTTTGGCTTGCTGGTGCGTAAGATTTCGCAAAAAACCATTGCCGACTTGCTCTTTTCTCCACCGTCTTTATCGACGGCCTCGCGCTAATTTCAACGCGCTTTTTGCCCCCATCAGGGGGCGAATCAATTTGCTTATGAGAAACGATCACGGATAATAAAGAACATTGCTTATCAGATGTATATCTAAACGAGATCCTGACAACCGAATGCCTGAACAACATCGTTACACGCTCCCGGCCAGCGCTTCCGACCAGCGCCAGTTAGGCGAACTGACCGGCGCAGCTTGCGCGACGCTGGTCGCTGAAATTGCTGAACGTCATGCGGGTCCTGTCGTACTGATCGCGCCGGACATGCAAAATGCCCTGCGACTGCATGATGAAATTCGTCAGTTTACCGACCAGATGGTAATGAACCTGGCGGACTGGGAAACGCTGCCCTACGATAGCTTTTCCCCTCATCAGGAGATTATCTCCTCGCGGCTTTCCACGCTGTATCAACTCCCCGCGATGCAGCGCGGTGTACTGATTGTGCCAGTGAACACGCTGATGCAGCGCGTCTGTCCGCACAGCTATCTGCATGGTCATGCGTTGGTGATGAAAAAAGGTCAGCGGCTTTCGCGCGACGCCCTGCGCGAACAACTGGACAGCGCGGGCTACCGTCATGTTGATCAGGTGATGGAGCACGGCGAATACGCCACGCGCGGCGCATTGTTGGATCTGTTCCCCATGGGCAGCGAATTACCTTATCGACTGGATTTCTTTGATGATGAAATCGACAGTCTGCGTCTGTTTGATACCGACACCCAGCGCACACTGGAAGAAGTCGACGCCATTAATTTGCTGCCCGCGCATGAATTCCCGACCGATAAAACGGCGATTGAGCTGTTCCGCAGCCAGTGGCGCGATACCTTTGAAGTTAAACGCGACGCCGAACATATTTACCAGCAGGTCAGCAAAGGCACGTTACCTGCCGGGATCGAATACTGGCAGCCATTGTTTTTCAGCGAGCCGCTGCCCCCCCTGTTCAGCTATTTCCCCGCCAATACGTTATTGGTCAATACCGGCGATATAGAGACCAGTGCGGAGCGCTTCCAGGCTGATACCCTGTCGCGTTTTGAGAACCGGGGTGTTGATCCGATGCGCCCGCTTCTGCCGCCACATTCGCTGTGGCTGCGCGTAGATGAGCTGTTCTCCGAACTTAAACGCTGGCCCCGTGTTCAACTGAAAACTGAGACTCTGGCGAACAAAGCCGCGAATACTAACCTCGGCTTCCAGAAGTTGCCAGATATCGCGGTTCAGGCGCAGCAAAAAGCGCCGTTAGATGCGTTACGTAAATTCCTTGAAGGCTTCACCGGTCCGGTGATTTTCTCCGTTGAAAGCGAAGGTCGCCGCGAAGCGCTTGGCGAACTGCTCGCCCGTATCAAAATCGCGCCGAAGCGCATATTGCGTCTCGACGAAGCCGTCGACAATGGTCGCTATCTGATGATTGGCGCAGCTGAACACGGCTTCATTGATAGCAAACGCAACCTGGCGCTGATTTGCGAAAGCGATCTGCTCGGGGAGCGCGTGGCGCGCCGCCGCCAGGATTCTCGTCGCACCATCAATCCTGATACGTTAATTCGTAACCTCGCCGAACTGCATCCCGGTCAACCGGTGGTGCACCTGGAGCACGGCGTTGGCCGTTATGCCGGGATGACCACGCTGGAAGCGGGCGGTATCACCGGCGAGTACCTGATGCTCACCTACGCCAACGACGCCAAACTGTACGTGCCTGTGTCATCGTTGCACCTGATCAGCCGTTACGCTGGCGGCGCGGAAGAAAATGCGCCGCTACATAAACTGGGTGGCGATGCCTGGTCTCGCGCCCGTCAGAAAGCCGCTGAGAAGGTGCGCGATGTCGCGGCAGAACTATTGGATATCTATGCTCAGCGTGCGGCGAAAGAGGGCTTTGCCTTTAAGCATGATCGTGAGCAGTACCAACTGTTTTGCGACAGTTTCCCGTTTGAAACTACGCCCGATCAGGCGCAGGCGATCAACGCGGTGCTCAGCGATATGTGCCAGCCGCTGGCCATGGACCGCCTGGTGTGTGGCGACGTCGGCTTTGGTAAAACCGAAGTCGCGATGCGCGCCGCCTTCCTCGCCGTAGAGAACCACAAGCAGGTGGCCGTGCTGGTTCCGACTACCCTGCTCGCTCAGCAGCACTTCGACAACTTCCGTGATCGCTTTGCCAACTGGCCGGTACGTATTGAAATGCTGTCCCGTTTCCGTAGCGCCAAAGAGCAAGCGCAGATTCTGGAGCAGGTGGCCGAAGGGAAAATCGATATTCTCATCGGCACCCACAAACTGCTGCAAGCGGACGTGAAGCTAAAAGATCTGGGTCTGTTGATTGTCGATGAAGAGCACCGTTTTGGCGTTCGTCATAAAGAGCGCATCAAAGCAATGCGCGCGGATGTCGATATCCTGACGCTGACGGCAACGCCTATTCCGCGTACGCTCAATATGGCGATGAGCGGCATGCGCGATCTGTCGATCATCGCCACGCCTCCTGCCCGTCGTCTGGCGGTGAAAACCTTTGTGCGTGAATATGACAATCTGGTGGTTCGCGAGGCTATCCTGCGTGAAGTTCTGCGCGGGGGGCAAGTTTATTATCTGTTTAACGACGTCGAAAATATCCAGAAAACCGCTGACAGATTAGCGGAACTGGTGCCGGAAGCGCGTATTGGTATCGGCCATGGTCAAATGCGCGAGCGCGAACTGGAACGCGTGATGAACGATTTCCACCATCAGCGCTTTAACGTTCTGGTATGTACCACTATTATCGAAACCGGGATCGACATCCCGACCGCCAACACCATTATCATCGAACGCGCCGATCACTTTGGTTTGGCGCAATTACACCAGTTGCGCGGCCGTGTGGGACGTTCACACCATCAGGCGTACGCCTGGCTGCTGACGCCGCATCCAAAAGCGATGACCACCGACGCGCAAAAGCGCCTGGAAGCCATCGCCTCGCTGGAAGATTTGGGCGCTGGCTTTGCGCTGGCGACCCACGACCTTGAAATTCGCGGCGCCGGGGAACTGCTGGGTGAAGATCAGAGTGGTTCCATGGAAAGCATCGGCTTCTCGCTGTATATGGAGCTGCTGGAAAATGCTGTCGATGCGCTCAAAGAAGGACGCGAACCGTCGCTGGAAGATCTCACCAGCCAGCAAACCGAAGTTGAACTGCGCATGCCGTCACTGCTGCCGGATGACTATATTCCCGATGTCAACACGCGACTGTCGTTCTACAAACGTATTGCCAGTGCGAAAGGCGAAAACGAGTTGGAAGAAATTAAGGTCGAGCTGATAGACCGTTTTGGTCTGCTGCCCGACCCGGCCCGTACGTTGCTGGATATTGCCCGGTTACGCCAACAGGCGCAGAAACTGGGCATCAGAAAGCTTGAAGGCAATGAAAAAGGCGGCACGATTGAGTTTGCAGAGAAAAACCACGTTAACCCGGTGTGGCTGATTGGTTTACTGCAAAAACAGCCGCAGCACTTCCGTCTGGACGGTCCAACCCGGCTGAAATTTATGCAGGATCTGAGCGAGCGTAAAACGCGAATCGACTGGGTACGCCAGTTTATGCGCCAACTTGAAGAAAACGCCGTAGCATAGTGAGCATGCCGGGAGCGCACATAACGCTCCCGGCCTGTGAATTTACAAACTCTTTGCACTTCCCTGCACTTCCCGACACAGCAAACGGCCATAATTCTTGTTTACTTTTACATAATAAAAACCACGTAAAAACAATGGATTTATGGTGATGTTAAACAATAAACGACTCTCTCGCTGGTTAGCGTTTTTTACGCTTGCAGCGACCTTCGCGTTAGCATTTCCGGCTCAGGCAAACACCTGGCCGCTGCCGCCGCCGGGAAGCCGTCTGGTGGGACAGAATACCGTTCACGTTGTCGAAGACAATGGCGGTTCTCTCGAAGCTATTGCGAAAAAATACAACGTCGGCTTTTTAGCGCTGCTGCAGGCCAACCCCGGCGTTGATCCTTTCGTGCCTCGTCCTGGCAGCGTTTTGACTATCCCATTGCAAACCCTGTTACCGGATGCACCGCGCGAAGGTATTGTCATCAACCTCGCCGAACTGCGTCTTTATTATTACCAGCCGGGGACAAATTCGGTGACCGTATATCCTATTGGCATTGGCCAGTTAGGTGGTGATACGCTGACGCCCACCATGGTAACCACCATTTCCGATAAACGCGCTAATCCCACCTGGACGCCTACGGCAAATATCCGCGCGCGCTATAAAGCAAACGGCATCGATCTTCCTGCCGTTGTCCCTGCCGGGCCAGATAACCCGATGGGCCATCACGCAATTCGCTTAGCCGCATACGGCGGTGTTTATCTGCTGCACGGCACCAATGCTGACTTTGGTATCGGTATGCGCGTCAGTTCCGGCTGTATTCGTCTGCGCGACGGTGATATTGAAACCCTGTTCCGTCAAGTGAAGCCAGGAACCAAAGTCAATATCATTAACACGCCGATCAAAGCCTCAGTCGAACCTAACGGCATGCGGCTGGTGGAAGTGCACCAGCCGCTGTCAGAAAAGATCAATGATGACCCGCAACTGCTGCCGATCGTGTTGAACGCCGCAATGCAGACCTTTAAGAATGCGGCGCAAACGGACCCTGCCGTCATGGAACATGCGATGGAGATTCGCTCAGGCATGCCGGTCGATGTCACCCGTCATCACGACGTGGCTCAACAACCGATGTAAACATTACCCATAAAAAAAACCCCCGCTGGATTTTATTCCGCGGGGGTTTTTTATTTAACTCGCAGTGGCATTGCGATGGGTTAAATCTTATTTGTAGATAACGGCAGTCCCGTGAAGGGTGTTAGGACCGGTAACGGAAGTAATACGGAAAGACTTCGCGCCCATCTCATCCGCTTTCTGCGACAGTTGATCTTCCAGAGAACCTAAGTTCGTCCCCGCATTTGCAGAGATAGTACCAACTTTCTGTTGACCTGCAGGCGTGGCCTGAACTTCAACAGCGGCGAAGCTGGCAAATGACAGTGAGCTAAGAACAGCAGCAACAAACAGAGTTTTTACGTTTTTCATAATAGTGACCTTTTGCAGATGAATGGGTGTCGCAATGATTAACTTAACGATCGATAGGTAAATCATAGATGTGATCCAGGTCACACGTCAACATTTTTTTATAATGATCGTTATATAAAAGATAAAGACCTTATTTTTCATGCTAATAGCTATAAATTATTTTTATCGCTAATCCGCTGGAGTGTGGCGGGGAATATTTTTATAATGATTATTCACTAAAGCCAACAAAGGTACATCGGCGCCATGACAACTGAAACGACAGGTTGTGCAAAAAAAAGCCGTGGCCGACCAAAAGTGTTCGACAGGGAAGCCGCGCTTGATAAGGCCATGACACTCTTCTGGCAGCACGGATATGAAGCGACATCGCTCGCCGATCTCGTGGAAGCAACGGGTGCGAAAGCGCCCACGCTGTATGCGGAGTTTACCAACAAGGAAGGGTTGTTTCGTGCCGTGCTGGACCGCTATATAACTCGCTTCGCGGCGAAACACGAAGCTCAGCTGTTTTGCGAAGAAAAAAGCCTTCAGTCAGCACTGGAAGACTATTTCACCGCCATAGCGACCTGCTTTACCAGTAAAGATACTCCGGCAGGATGTTTTATGATTAATACGTCCGCGACGCTGGCGGCCTCTTCCCGCGAGATCGCCCACACGGTGAAATCACGCCATGCGATGCAGGAACAGACGCTTACCCAGTTCCTTCGTCAGCGCCAGCAGCGTGACGAAATTCCGGCCCACTGCGACGTGCAAAAGCTGGCCGAATATCTGAACTGCATTTTACAGGGTATGTCGATTAGCGCCCGCGAAGGCGCGTCATTTGAGAAACTGATGCAGATCGCACACACCACCCTACGGCTGTGGCCCGAACTCATCAAACTTTAACCCTCTCCTCTCTCTTCCACGAACAGATGACACCGCCGGGGGCTAAAAGCCCTCGGTTTTTTGTACCAATAACCCTTCATTCCTTATTGTTTTCATCGCATTAGCAGATCTTTTTTAAAAAATGTATTGATAACGACAATTATTATCAGCAATATTCGCATTTGTTTTAACACCTGTTTCCCAATGTAACTATCGGTTTCTCTACCGCAATAACAAAAACAGACCGACTTTTTAAAAGGAATACAAATGCATAAGCGTCTCTGGGTGCTCAATCCGCTCTTATTATCCTTAACCCTACCGGCTATCGCAGCGGAGGAAGAGAATCTCATCGTCAGCGCTAACCGCAGCCAACGCACCGTGGCAGAAATGGCGCAAACGACCTGGGTTATTGAAGGAAGCGAAATTGAACAGCAAGTTCAGGGTGGTAAAGAGTTCAAGGATGTTCTTGCTCAGTTAATCCCCGGAATTGATGTCAGCAGTCAGGGACGAACCAATTACGGCATGAACATGCGCGGTCGCGCCATCGTAGTATTGATAGACGGTGTCCGTCTGAATTCCTCCCGTACCGACAGCCGTCAACTTGACTCCATTGACCCGTTTAACATTGCTCATATTGAAGTCATCTCAGGCGCAACATCCTTGTATGGCGGAGGAAGTACCGGCGGTTTGATCAACATCGTCACCAAAAAAGGTCAGCCTGAGCGTGAAGTCGAACTCGAACTGGGCAGTAAAAGCGGGTTTAATAACAGTAACGATCATGACGAACGCGTCGCCGCCGCGGTGAGTGGAGGAACCGATCGTGCATCCGGTCGTATGTCCGTCGCGTATCAACGGTTTGGCGGTTGGTATGACGGCAACCACGATGCTCTGCTGCTGGATAACACCCAAACCGGCCTGCAGCATTCCGATCGTCTGGACGTGATGGGCACCGGGACGATTGAGCTGGATGATAACCGTCAATTACAACTGGTTACCCAGTACTACAAGAGTCAGGGGGATGAAGATTACGGGCTGGATCTCGGCGAGAACATGTCCGCCGTGACCGGAAACGGTAAAGCTTATACCAGCAGCGGACTGAACTCCGATCGTATTCCCGGCACCGAGCGCCATCTGATCAGTCTGCAGTATTCCGATGCAGATTTCTTTGGTCAGAACCTGGTCAGTCAAATCTATTACCGCGACGAATCGCTAAAATTCTACCCCTTCCCTACGCTGAGCAAAGGCAAGGTCACCAGTTTCTCCGCCTCACAGCAGGATACCGACCAGTTCGGTGCCAAAATCACTCTCAACAGCCAGGTAATGGATGACTGGGAACTGACGTGGGGTATCGATGCGGATCATGAAACCTTCGATTCCAATCAGAAATTCTTCGATCTGGCTTACTCTCTGCCCTCCGGTGGCATGGACAACCGTACCGCTTATACTACCGGGCGTTATCCTGGTTACAGCATCACCAACTTCGCGCCTTTCCTGCAAAACAGCTATGACATAAACGATATCTTCACTCTCAGTGGCGGCGTACGCTATCAATGGACCGAAAACAGGGTTGATGATTTCGTTGGCTATGCCCAACAGCAGGGAATCGCGACGGGCCTTGCAAACTCCGCCGATACCATTCCGGGCGGCAAAACCGATTACGATAACTTCCTGTTTAACGCCGGGATCCTCGCCCACCTGACTGAGCGCCAGCAAACCTGGTTTAACTTCTCTCAAGGCGTTGAGCTTCCGGATCCGGGGAAATATTACGGTAACGGCACCTATTCTCTGGTTGGCGATCATTATCAACTTCTGCGCAGCGTCAACGTGGCGGATTCTCGCCTGGAAGGGATTAAAGTTAACTCGTACGAGCTGGGATGGCGTTACACGGGCGATAACCTGCGCACGCAACTGGCTGCTTATTACTCCACTTCGGATAAATCGATCGTTATCAACCGCAGTGATATGACCATAAACGTACAGCCCGACGATCGTCGGATTTATGGTCTGGAAGGTGCGGTAGATTATTTCATCGCCGATACTGACTGGAGTCTGGGCGGCAACTTCAACGTCATTAAATCCGAAGTGAAACAAAACGGTAAATGGCAGAAATGGGATGTCACTCTGGCTTCACCATCTAAAGCAACCGCATGGGTCGGCTGGGCGCCTGAACCGTGGTCGCTGCGTGTACAGAGCCAGCAAACATTTGATCTGAGTGACGCCAGCGGCAATAAGCTGGACGGCTATAACACCATGGACTTTATCGGCAGCTACCAGCTCCCGTTAGGTAAGCTGACCTTCAGCGTGGAAAACTTGCTGAATGAAGAGTACACCACGCTATGGGGACAACGTGCGCCACTGCTGTACAGCCCAACTTATGGCAGCCCGTCACTGTATGAATACAAGGGCCGGGGTCGTACCTTTGGTCTGAACTACGCCTTAACCTTCTGATAAAAAAAGCCCCCCAGCCTGAGCGAATGGGGGGCTAATGTTCAGGATAATGCTATTTTACGCTTTGTTATTCAGTACCAACTGTCCGTTGTTATCCAACGGAATTTGCGCGCCGGGGTCCTTATCCATACGAATTTTCCCCTGCTGATCGCCAATTTTGTACGTCACGTCGTAGCCCAGCATTTTTTCTGATTTGTCATACACCGTTTTACAACGCTGCTGCGTGGTGGTGTACGTATCGTTTTCTTGCATCGAACCCTGGATCTGGTTACCGGCATAGCCGCCGCCTAATGCACCCGCCACGGTGGCAATATCTTTACCGCGTCCGCCACCAAACTGGTGGCCGATAACACCGCCAGCTACGGCACCCAGCACAGAACCCGCGATACGGTTTTCATCTTGCACCGGCTTGCGGTGCGTGACCGTCACGTTCCGACACTCCTGACGTGGCGTTTTTACCGATTCTTTAATCGGTGTTGCAGAGACAACTTGTGCATACTGTGGGCCACGCTCGAAAACGTTAAGACTGGCCACCGCTGCAACACCCAGCGCAGCAGCTACGCCAATCCCTATACCCGCCAACATTGATTTATTCACGGGACTTCCTCCTTTTTTGCTATTAGCAAAAACTTTGCAACAGAAGGTAAGGAATGCCAATCAGATTACGGATGAAAATAGCGGAAGGCAGGGATAAAGCGAGATGATTCAGAGAACTCTGAAGGAAGGCGTCGGATGCGTGAAATTGTCCGACGCCTGAGGTCAATATTAATGCAGTTTCAGACGCGGACGAATCACCCGGTTAATACTGCCGACCAGCATCATCAGGCCGGTTTTGAAGTAACCATGCAGCGCAATCTGATGCATACGATACAGTGAGATGTAGACAAAGCGCGCAATACGGCCTTCTACCATCATTGAACCGCGCGTGAGGTTGCCCATCAGGCTACCGACGGTAGAGAAGTTAGAAAGCGAGACCAGAGAACCGTGATCTTTGTACTGATACGCTTTCAACGGCTTGCCGTTCATCTGCGCCAGGATATTGTTCATCGCGCAGGTCGCCATCTGGTGCGCAGCCTGAGCGCGCGGCGGCACAAATCCACCTTCCGGACGCGCGCAGGAAGCGCAGTCGCCAATCGCATACACGTCAGGATCGCGTGTGCTTTGCAGCGTCGGCTCAACCACCAGTTGGTTAATCCGGTTCGTTTCCAGACCGCCAATATCCTTCATAAAGTCTGGCGCTTTGATCCCTGCGGCCCACACCATCAGGTCAGCCTCAATGTATTCGCCATCTTTGGTATGCAACCCGCCTTCGTCAGCGCTGGTAACCATCGTCTGCGTCAGTACGCGTACGCCCAGTTTGGTTAATTCATTGTGCGCGGCGCTGGAAATCCGCGGCGGCAATGCCGGCAGGATACGCTCACCGGCTTCAACCAACGTAACGTTCAGCGCGTCATTGGTCAGTCCTTTATAGCCATAACTGTGCAGCTGTTTAACCGCATTGTGCAGTTCCGCGGAGAGTTCAACCCCCGTCGCGCCGCCGCCGACAATGGCAATATTCACTTTACCGTTAACGCCCAGATTCGCGGAATACTTGAGGAACAGATTCAGCATCTCCTGGTGGAAACGACGCGCCTGATGCGGGTTATCAAGGAAAATACAGTTCTCTTTGACGCCCGGCGTGTTGAAATCGTTGGACGTACTGCCCAGCGCCATCACCAGCGTGTCATACGGCACTTTACGCTCAGGAACCAGCAGATCGCCCTTCTCATCGCGCAGCTCAGCGATAGTAATGGTCTTCGCTTCGCGATCGATATCAACCACCGAGCCCAACTGGAACTGGAAGCCATGGTTACGGGCATGCGCCAGATAGCTCAGCGCATCCACACCTTCATCCAGAGAACCGGTCGCCACTTCATGCAGTAACGGTTTCCATAAATGGCTGTGGTTTCTGTCCACCAACGTAATTTTGGCCTTTTTCTTACGCCCCAGCTTTTTACCCAGCTGCGTCGCCATTTCCAGTCCGCCAGCACCGCCGCCGACAATCACGATCCTTTTCAATGGTGTAGTCAACGTGACCCCCTCAAATTTATTAACCAATTGTTAATTAAAAGTTATTGGCATAGCCTTTAATTAACAACAAGTTACGATAATGAAAATGTCCTTCGAGAGTGAGAATAACACGAACGGTGCATTGGTCATACCAAAATTGATGTGCATCAAGTTTTGATGCTGAAAAGATAGACAACCGGAAGGTTAAGGACAAAAAAACCAGCCCGAAAGCTGGTTTTTTAGACGCTCATCAGGCTTAACCTAACGTCTTGAACGCCTTAATGCGCTGCAAATGCGGGGAGATATTTTTAAACTTATGCGTCTGCTCTTCGTCCCAGACGATCTCATAAAAATGATGCAGCTCTTCTGACGAGCGCTGACTGTTCAGAGCTTCATCATGGCGAGAGAGGATCACCAGGCAGCGATCGCGGTTCTTTTCACGAAAATTGGTCACGCATTTTGTCGCAATGTCAGCATACTCTTCAGGTCTGTCGATTTTCCCTTCCATATTCTCATATGGGAACAGGTTAGGATTAAATACCACCTGACGAATATCACACAGAAAACCAATACGTTCTGCCCAATATCCCCCCAGCCCGACGCCACAAATCAGCGGACGATCGTCCACATTAAGCTGCAACATTTTGTCCACTTCTTTCAGCAGATGCTGCATATCATGTTTAGGATGCCGTGTACTGTAGCTAATCAGCCTGACATCCGGGTCGATAAATTGCAGCTGCAACACCTTCTCGTGGTTGCCCGGACTATTAGAGTCAAAACCGTGTAAATAGATAATCATCGCATCCTCGCCAAACGTGCGTTAATGACCTGCTTTCTCTTCCTGCCAGCGCTCATGAAGCTGGTTGAGCTGGGCGCTTACCGTCTTCCAGCGTGTCGAGTCCATCAGTTCCTGACGTGAAAATGAACCTTTATGATACAAACGTGTAACACGTTCTGCATTGATCGGCGACAGATTATCTAACACACTGACCGCTCCCTTACGATTATTGCAGACCAGGATCATATCGCAACCAGCATCCAGCGATGCCTGCCCACGCTCGGCGTAGCTTCCCATAATCGCCGCACCCTCCATCGACAGATCGTCAGAGAAAATAACGCCGTCGAAGCCAAGCTCCTGACGCAGTACCGTCTTCAACCAGTGAGGCGAACCACTCGCCGGACGCGGATCAACATCACTGTAGATAACGTGCGCAGGCATAATGGCATCGAGTTTGTTTTCCGTAATTAACGTCCGGAACACGGACATATCCTTCGCACGAATCTCAGCTTCTGAACGTGGATCGGTTGGCGTTTCTTTGTGCGAATCCGCCGTCACCGCTCCATGCCCGGGGAAGTGTTTACCGGTGGTCTTCATGCCAGCGGCATGCATACCGTCAATGAAGCGGGTCGCCATCGCCAACGCTTTCAGCGGATCGGCATGGTATGAGCGCTCGCCAATCGCGGCGCTGATATGTCCCACGTCCAGAACCGGTGCAAAACTAATATCAATATCCATGGCGATCATTTCGCTGGCCATCAGCCAGCCGGCGTCCTGAGCCAGTTTGCCGCCCTCTTCCAGACCGTGTAGCGCGGCAAAAGATTGGGCCGCAGGCAGGCGGGTAAAACCTTCGCGAAAACGCTGCACGCGTCCGCCTTCCTGATCAACCGCCACGACCAAATGATTACGTGACGCGCTACGGATCTGGCGCACTAACTCACGCAACTGTTCCGGGTCATGATAATTTCGGGTAAAGAGAATCAACCCACCTACCAGCGGATGCGCCAGAATCTCTCGCTCTTCAGCGTCCAGCTCATACCCTTCGACATCCAACATTACTGGGCCCACACTGCTCTCCTCATCCTTTCATTGTTAGCTGCCGCCAGGTTTCATCGGCCAGCCTGATAAATTGTTGATCGCCGGTTTGTCGCCAGCGATACTCAAACCACCCCGCTTTTAGCATGATTACCCAGGGTCGCCATCGCCTGACCTGTCGCCACAAAACGGTTGGCTCAATGCGTGCTCGTCGGCCATAGGCGCTGACCAGCTGTTGGTGCTGGAGTTCATCACTGACCCACACCGCCGCCAGCTCGAGGGCGATATCGCCGTCTCCGGCATATTCCCAGTCAATCAGCCGCAACCCTGACGCCCCGCGCACGATGTTGTCACCGTGGACATCCATATGCAGCGGCCCCAGCCGCAAAGGTCGGGGCTCGCCGCTTTTTCTTAGCCGCTTCAGCGCTCGTAACCAATGTGGTGTACGACGCGCCGGATCACCGCACTGCCAGTACTGTTCGAGTAACGGCAGCAGACTGATTCGCCAGCCCAGTCGGGGTTGCTGATGCAGATAATACAATAAGTCAGCAAGTTCGTCGGCGTCCGGTAATCTGGATTCTACCTTACCCTGAAAAAAGTCGACTGCCATCCAGCCACGCGTATAAAAACGAGGTCGGGGCGCAAGATTTTCCGGTAGGTGTTTTAAGGCATGATATTGGCGCAGAAAATGCGATTCAGGCGCGTCGGGGTCGTGATGACAGCGCAGCACTAAACGGTGGGTCTGATATTCGATAATGCAGCTCCCGCCGCTCAGGCCGTGGTGGCAGGCTACGACGGGATGATACTGCGGAAAGTAGCGCGACAGCACTTCATCGCGCGTCAGTCTGTTATTGTTGCTGAACTGCACCTTTACCTGACCAGATTATCTCGCCAGTTTGTACCAGCATTAATTGCATTTGCAGTGCCGGCGAATTGACGTTGCCAGATGCGCTGGAGTAGAGCACATACTGCGCACCAACGTTACGGGCAATACCAATCGCTTTGCTGCGCGTTCCAAGGCTATCGTTCGGCGACAGTCCTAACTGCTGCTTGGCGACAGCCAGTTGCTGGGCGGAAACCAGGGTAAATTTGCCGTTATTCGCCAGCGCGTTACGTAAGGTTTCAGTCGCTTCGCCAGCGTTCAACGAGCCGTTGGTACGATTATTCACGCTATCAACCAGCAGAACACCACCCGCTTTGACACCATCGGCCTGCAGCATTTTACCTACCATCGGCTGCATTGCGCTGTTCCAGTCGTAGTGACGTTGGCGCGGTGTTGGCTGCGCCGTTTGATCCTCGTGTTCGATCGGACCCGGCTGCTGCGGTATACTTGGCACCGTTGGTACTACTGGTACTGGCTGTTGCGGCTGCGCGGGCTGTTCCGGTACCGGCTTCACTTCCTCTACCGGCGCGGGTTCACGTTGAGCCACACACCCAGAAAGAAACATCGCCAGCGCGGCAAGCAATGCGTAGCGATTCATTTTGATCATCAAGATTCACCCCTTACAAATATAGATAAAGTCTAACCTTGTGCGCCCCCAGATAATTGGCGCTGCCGTACAGTGTGACCGACGAATGAGCCGGGATAGTCACGCTGCGTGGCGCTTCCAGAGGGTGCATCTCCAACCCTCTGGCGTCATACCAGTAAAACCGATAATGCACGGTGACGGATTCTTGTCTTTCGTTATAGAGTCGCGAGGATGCTGAGGCCTGAATATCAGATGTTGTTAACACGGGCTGTTCTGCGGTTATGCCCGCCGCCAGAATCGTTGATTCCATCACCAGAGACTGTTCATCACTGACCGGAATTTCGGGGTGTGAGCGACAGCCTGCCAGCAACAGCAAGCCCAGTGAAAGTGCAATGCATCCTCTGGTCATGCTTAAAGACCTTTATGTGCGAGCATTGGACCAAGCGCACGTCCACCCAACAGGTGCATATGAATGTGATACACCTCCTGCCCGCCGTGACGATTGGTATTCATGATTAAACGGTATCCATCCGCAGCAATACCTTCCTGCTCCGCGATTTTCGCCGCAACGGTAATCATTCGGCCCAGCGCCTGCTCATGCTCTGCCGTCACATCGTTGACGGTGGGGATCAGGATATTAGGGATGATCAGAATATGCGTAGGTGCCTGAGGGGAAATATCACGAAACGCTGTGACCAGTTCATCCTGGTACACGATATCCGATGGAATTTCACGACGGATAATTTTGCTGAATATAGTTTCTTCTGCCACGACGTTTTCCTTTTTCATTAACAGCCCAGGCGTTATGCCATGCTACGCCGGGTAACACTGCGAGTATAGAGTATGAGCGAGTTACTCACGCTCTTTCAACTTTAACCCTCGATTTTTTAAGCAAAAACCCTGGTCAGCGCCGCTCTTATAACCATTTCCCTATGCTATCGCTTAAGCATAGTACTGAAACGATGCTTCATTTGTGCCGTATCATCTGTATGCGTATGGAATGTTAGTGGTTATAGAGAATCTCAATGATTCTCCCATAGAGAGGGATTACGTGGAGCAATCAACTGGCGTGCTAATCGCCGGTACTCAGTGTGGAAAAACAACACTGTATAACTCAACTCAAAAAGCAGCTCGCCAGGTAACTGCGCCAGGCAGCCAAACAAAAGCAAAAAAGCCCGCTTAGTTTCCCAAGCAGGCTTTTTAAATTTGGCTCCTCTGACTGGACTCGAACCAGTGACATACGGATTAACAGTCCGCCGTTCTACCGACTGAACTACAGAGGAATCGTTGTGGAGGCTAATCTTAGCGGCGAAATTTTTTTTGTCAAACCCCATTTTCCTGAATAACGCTCAATTGATGCTTCTCTCGACAGTTTGTTGCATTTGCAGACATTTTAAATGGAAAAAACTTTGCAGCTTTTTGGATTCTCCCTCATCATTTGAAATGAGGTTTCAACTTTCTTCTTTAAGGTCCACTTTGAACGTCTCCGCTGCCTTACGTCAGGTCGCTTCCCGCACGCCCTGGTATGCCAAACGCAAGAGTTATAAAGTTCTCTTTTGGCGCGAAATCACTCCGCTTGCGGTCCCTATTTTTCTGGAAAACACCTGTGTGCTGTTAATGGGTGTCCTGAGTACCTTCCTGGTGAGCTGGTTGGGAAAAGAAGCGATGGCAGGTGTCGGTCTCGCCGACAGTTTCAATATGGTTATCATGGCATTTTTCGCCGCCATCGATCTGGGTACCACGGTGGTAGTCGCCTTTAGCCTGGGAAAACGAGATCGGCGCAGGGCCAGAGCTGCTGCCAGACAATCGCTGGTGATCATGACGATTTTTGCAACCGTGCTGGCTGCAGTCATTCACTATTTTGGTCAACAGATTATTGACGTTGTCGCAGGTGAAGCAACGCCCGACGTTAAGGCTTTGGCACTTACCTATCTGGAGCTAACTGTGCTCAGCTACCCGGCGGCAGCTATTGCGTTAATCGGTAGTGGTGCCCTACGTGGTGCGGGCAATACCAAAATACCGCTGTTGATTAATGGCGGCATGAATATTCTGAATATCGTCATCAGCAGTATACTGATCTACGGGATTTTTTCCTGGCAAGGACTGGGATTCGTGGGGGCCGGACTCGGACTAACCATTTCACGCTACATAGGTGCGATCGCTATTATTTGGGTACTGATGATTGGTTTTAATCCGGCGTTACGTATCACTTTCAAAAGTTATTTTAAGCCACTCAACCTCGCCATTATCTGGGAGGTGATGGGGATCGGTATTCCAGCCAGCATCGAGTCAGTGCTGTTTAATGGCGGTAAACTGTTAACGCAGATGTTTGTCTCAGGGATGGGCACCAGCGTAATTGCCGGAAACTTCATTGCATTTTCTATCGCCGCGCTCATCAACCTACCGGGAAATGCTTTAGGCTCTGCGTCGACAATCATCACCGGCAGGCGTTTGGGAAACGGCCAGATTGCCCAAGCCGAAATTCAGTTACGGCATGTATTCTGGCTGTCGACCATTGGTTTAACTGCCATTGCCTGGCTAACCGCCCCTTTTGCTGGCGTAATGGCCTCGTTTTATACCCAGGATCAGGACGTAAAAGAGGTCATAGTCATTCTGATTTGGCTCAATGCGGCATTTATGCCGATATGGGCAGCCTCCTGGGTATTACCTGCTGGGTTTAAGGGCGCACGCGATGCCCGTTTCGCAATGTGGGTATCTATGCTGGGCATGTGGGGCTGTCGCGTTGTGGTAGGTTACACCCTGGGGATCGTTTTAGGATGGGGCGTAGTCGGCGTCTGGTTAGGGATGTTCTTCGACTGGGCCGTACGCGCCGCATTATTTTACTGGCGTATGGTGACCGGCCGCTGGTTATGGAAATACCCGCGTCCCCAACAGGAAAAGTGCATAAAACAACCTGTTGCGCCTGAATAATCGGCGAAATGGGGAATATTTCGGCAAACGATTGAATTTATCGATTCAGGCTTTGACATCGCTGAGTGGTGTCGCTAATATGCGCCTCGTTCACACGATTCCTCTGTAGTTCAGTCGGTAGAACGGCGGACTGTTAATCCGTATGTCACTGGTTCGAGTCCAGTCAGAGGAGCCAGATTTTAGTATTAAGACATCTCAGTGAGTCTTAATACGTTATAAAAACAAGCAGTTAGATTGACCCGGTTGTCCTGGTAAGGATTACCGGGCTTCTTGACATCTGTAGTTTTTGGGGGCTTAATCGGGGGCCTTACGGTTCGTTGAACGAATGGAGCCCCCCGCTATGTCACTCACTGATACCGCTATCCGCAAGCTCAGACCCACAGACAAACCCTTCAAACTCGGCGACAGTGCCGGACTGTACCTGCTGATCAAACCCAACGGCTCAAAACTCTGGTATATGAAGTACCGCATTGACGGGAAAGAGAAGAAGCTGGCCTTTGGCCCTTACCCGGATGTTTCCCTGCTTACGGCACGCCAGCTCCGTGATGCGGCACGCAGTAAAATGCGTGAAGGGGTCGATCCCGCCGTTGACAAAAAAATCGCACAACAGAAAAAGAAAAACGGACAGACATTCCGCCAGATCGCCATGAACTGGCATGCCGATCACCGCCGCTGGTCTGAACACTATGCGACAACTATCCAGCGCAGGCTGGAAATGTATGTTTTCCCGGATATCGGGGACAGATACATCGATCAAATCGTCACGGAAGATCTGCTGTTTACCCTGCGTAAGGTGGAGAACAAAGGCTTTCTGGAGATCACTGCGCGGCTGAAAAACTACGTCACCGAGATCATGCGTTATGCGGTGAAAAAGCAGGTAATCAGGTCAAACCCGGCGTTGGATCTGGACGGTGAATTTACGCCACCGGAAACACAGCATTACCCGGCCCTGCCGCTTGAGAAACTACCAGAATTATTATCCCGGTCGGATAACTACTCCGGCAGACTGCTGACACGGTACGCGCTTAAGCTGTCGTTACTGTTCTTTGTGCGCTCCAGCGAACTGCGCTTTGCCCGCTGGAGTGAAATCGACTGGCAGCAGAAGCTCTGGATAATCCCGGAAGAACGGGAGCAGATCGAAAACGTGCGCTTCTCTCACCGTGGTACAAAGATGAAAACGCAGCACATTGTTCCATTGTCCGAGCAGGCGATTACGATCCTGAAGCAAACTGAAGCGCTCTCCGGGCATCTGGCATTTATTTTCCCCGGCGAATACGACCAGGATAAGTGCATGAGCGACAACACCATCAACAAGGCATTGCGTGTGATGGGCTACGACACCCGAAAAGAGATCTGCGGTCACGGCTTCCGGGCGATGGCGTGCAGTGCGCTGAGTGAGTCGGGACTGTGGAGCAAAGAAGCGATTGAAAAACAGATGAGCCATCAGGAAAGAAACAGCGTGCGCGCCGCCTATATTCATAAGGCGGAATATCTGGAGGAGCGGATTGCTATGATGCAGTGGTGGGCGGATTATCTGGATGCAAATACTGAGCAGTATGTGTCGCCTTACCAGTATGCAGGCAACTTGAGGGAAGCCTTGTAACATGAAACAACGATTAGTAAATTAACCATCTGTTCACTCCTTCCTGAGAGAGGGAACAGATGGTTGAGCCTTATACTGAAAACAGCATTACAACTAATTGAAGACATGAAAATTATTTGATTATGACATGCTGTTCAATATCAATTACAACATCCCCAATATCTTTTACTCTCTTATCATGTGTGACGATGATACATGTTAACCCTTGAGCTGCGTTTTTGATTGTATCGATCACATTAGAAACTGTTATATCATCCAGACCTGATGTTGGTTCGTCCAAAATCATTAGCTTCGCATCGTGGTAAAGCATTCTTGCAATACCGATACGTTGAGCCTGTCCTCCGGAAATATTTCCACCTCCTTCACCTAGATTTCTACTGGAGAGCATGTCTATTTCTTCATCACTGAAACCACAGGCTCTTATTATCCTGGTAAATTTACCATCAATATATTCTCTACCCAAGGTTATATTATCCTTAAAACTCAGATCAAAAATATCAACGTGTTGATGCAAATAATACACCGTATCAATAGAAAAGTTTGACTCAACTGTCCCCTTGTATTCAACAATACCAGCAATACACTTAGCCAGAGATGATTTCCCAACCCCCGAAGGTCCTGCAAAAACTGTTATCCTCCCTGTTGGAATTGTTATATCTTTAAATTTTATTGCCTGATTATTAACATATATCACTTCAACATCATTAATTAGAATACTCTGATCCACATCTGGAGTAGATATATGGGGAGTTTTCTCAGTTGATTCAGGCAATTGAATTAAATCAAAAAGTTGCTTAGCGCTTGATAAACCTTGTATGAAAAATTTATAGGATGAAGAAAACTGTAACAAAGGAACTGCAATTTGTAGTAACAAACCATTAATCATTACAAGTAAGGCAACCTTTCTGCCCGTTGACTCTGCAATATCTAATACAGAAACTGTAGACAGTAAAAATAGCAATAATAAAATCACACCCTGAATGACGCCAAGAATAATACCTGGCTTCAGGGAGCGTTTTACTTCACTGATAAATTTGTCAGTCGCATTTTCATACCTATCTTTCAACCATTGTGTTTCTTTAAATGACCTTAATGATTCGAAGGACCTGATACCTTCAGACATAATCTGGTAGTTTTTAGAAGCAGTAGCGAACCATTTCTGTTGTAACAACTGTGTTCTGGTAGAAAGGTAGAATGTTGCTACCAAAAAAGACAGAATTAAGACTAGCAGTTCAAATGTCAATAGAATATCTATTTTTACCCCAACAACAAGAAGGAGTAGTAAACACTCTGCCATTAGTGGGAATAACGTAAAAACAGCATTGTAAAGAGCTGTTCTGATACCTCCCAGACCTCGATCAACTATGATTGAAGTTTCACTACTACTATGTTTTCGTACACTTTCAAATGAAAGAGTAAAAAACTTATCTAATGTATTCAATATTAGGCTTTTTTGAAGTATCTGTTCAAAGTATATGTAACATGCTAACCGAAATTCCTCTAAAAATCTCGAAGCACAAAATACTGAAGCATAAATAAGACAAAATATCATTACAACATATCCCGATGCCTGATTACTTACATTTTCAACGAGTAAAGAAAACAGTATAGGACCAGATATACGCAATATTGTTGTTAGAACAAATAAAAAAACTGATAAGTTGAAAAAAAACCTGCTTCGCCGATCAATCATAGTCCAGGTTTTTGATGCAAAATATAGAATATTTTTCATGCGAATGGTATATATCCTTTGTTAATTTGTTTTTCATATCCATAATGCTTTGCAGCATTAAGATTTATAATTCGGTGAGTTTCATTAAGACTCATTGTTTTGAACCCGTAGACACTTTTCATCACACAATAAACAAATTTTTTGTCTACATAGCTGACTTCTCTTTTATGCAAGAATACAGGCTCATTATAAAAATTCTTTCTAAATATCATATCTCCATCTCTAGTTAATTCTGCTGACTGTTTCAATGAGTGTATGTTCTTGAATTTATCTACTGTTTTTTACTATTATGTGTAATGTAACCTTCAATTATTGAATCATTTATATCAGTACAATCACGAGTTCTTTTATCCATTAAATTTCTCATGAGCACAAATGCCTGGTACATTTCTAAAAGAGCCTTTTCTACAGCACATAGATATTCAGCATTTCCAGAGGCACCTGCAGCAAATCTAACTAAACCAGTATCAGATACATACACACACATAATGGTTCTGACTGGCCAGAAATAAGATATATCAAATATCAATATATCACCCAGTGATAGCATTAATGGAATAAATGGAAACTCCCGTTTAAGTCCATCAAATGTCGAATTTTCTTTCAAAGATATAGAAGAAAGGCAATGCCCAAAATACCAGAATAATGTAAGCGATTGTCTTTCACAAAACTCATCGCGGCAATTTATAAAGGCTGACTCCCAAGATTGATGTAAAGCAGTTCCAGAACTGTCTCTTTCGCCGTAGATTTGACTATCCTCACTTTCACCTAAATAAAATGCAACTGTTGGGGCAATGTATTTAGTATCAGAGGAAAGCTCTGTGATCTCTGTTGTAGAAAATCGGTGAGCTGGATCCGGTTTTATATCACAATTCCTAACAAACCACTCAGAAACTATAGATTCAAATTCCGATATGGTGTGACACTCAGAATCATTATCTGCTTTGGCGAAACACATATGTCTTTCGAGTGCTTCACCTAAAGATTTTTTTAAGATTGCCCTACCATAACCTGTCGAACAACTGGCAATTCCCCTTTCAATATGAGTCCTCATCATCCTCGGGAAAACTATATTCGCTGAAATGTCAGTCGTTGTTCGGAAAAATTTTGGTCCTAGCATTATTCTCTCCCTACAATTTGACAAATAACAGGTACAAACGATCTTGGATCTAATCCAAGAGAAACGGTCAATGCTTCATCATTGAAACCACCCCACACTCTGTTTTTCAATGATGCTTTTTGTGCGAAAAACTCCAGATTTTTGTACATAGATCCTATCTCCAACATAGCCAACCGAAGACCTCGATATCCATATTTGCAAATATGTTTATCCAGCAACGAACCATAAAGTATAAAAAAATCATAATTAATAAAATTATCCTCTTTATTAATGAACAGACATTCATTAACAAATGCCTCATCAAAGCTATTAAGTTTTTCCAGCTGATTTGAGACTTGGAGATAATGGTAGGCCCCCACATCATACCCTTTTACATTCTTTATAAATATAACAACCTGTCCTGAATATAAAGCTCCACCACTTGGATAAGGAAATATTATTGTATTATTAACTTGCCTAGCTCCAAAACTATCAACAATTACTTTCTCAGATATATACTTATCAAGTTTGGGATGGGATTTAAGTTTTTTTGCTGAAGGCAGTCTAAGCTCACAATATTCTTTTTTATTATTATAAGCCAACTTTATCTTGCTCACAGAAAACTCATGTTCTGTTCGCTCAAGTGCAAGAATATCACTATCATTTAAAAGTGTCTTAACGACAGGAAATGGGGAACATCTTGCTGCATATCTATTACAGGTTTTAACGTATAATTCGCATATTTCATTTTTGATACTCTCGTCAATATAGTCACCAACCTTAGAAAGAAGATAATCATGCATTTCTAAACCCCTTCTGTTTATGATAATGATGGAGACAATCACATTTTGGAGAAAACGGGATGCAAAGAGATGTTTTTTCTAACGAATTGATATTTATGATCTTAGACATACTGATATCACAACCTGTAAAGGCACTTCGTCCATCTCCCTTGAATGTTAACAAGTATTGCTCCAACTCTCGCATTAAATAAAATAAATCCAGTTCACTAACAGGGGCACCAGGTGCTTTTATCCCATAATTTTCATTAATATGGTTTATAACATCAGACATAGAACTTATTTTATTTTGTCTATCCATAAAAACCTTATCCATAACATAATCATAAAGGCATAATATGCATGGTGTAAGGTAGTCCCTGGAATATGCATGGCTAATAATAAATTTATCCCCTACCATTAAAAGGAATATTACTGTAGAATTCCCCCCTATTTTTTCCTGAATAATACCAATCTCTGAAGGTTTACCCCCTCCCATCATATCTATAATATAAAGAGCATTGTTATTGGTTTTATCTGATTTTAGAAAAACATCCAAACTTATAACACTATCCCAACTGAAACATTTTTGAATAATATTCTCATTAATAAATCCATTTGAAATATAATATATTTTTTTAAACTCAAAATCAGACTCCACCTTTAATAATACCTGAACATCCTCCGTCAGATATTCGATCACTTCTGAAATATCAATATCCTTTATGCCATTTTCCAGCCAAAATTTTTCTATCTCATCTTGTTTTATAAGGTTCTGCTTCTCAATGTATCTGAGTAGTAATGCCATTTCTGGATTATCAATCATGAACAATCCTTTTGGACTATATAAAAAGGCATTACTCCCGTTATCACTAATCGTGATTGGCGCTCGTGAATAGATCATTATTCATCCTTATTTTTAATAATGGCCGCACATCATATTGCGGCCATGTAAAGGCAAATTTTAGCCTAGACCGCCAGTACAATTAGCACTGGAGCTATTAGAACAACTTGCACAATTTCCCGGTGACTGGCTATAGAGTCCTTTTTTCACCGGAGAGTTAAAAGAAGCCAACTGTGAACCAAAACGATTTTTGATTTTAGACATAACATTCTCCTGCATAGTTGATGTGTTATGCTCACTATGAGCAATAACAATACTAATACACAATGATAACATTACAACCCATAACATTAACAATTATAGGGATACCTTGTTATTTCATAAGATTTCGATAGTTAATGTCTATAAACAATATTCATAACTGACTGGAATAAAATAATTTTTTAATGAAGCAATCAATTCATTTAATTTTGATAAATTTATGGATATGTGATCTATATAGCAAAGACATTACGTCACTTAGCTTTTTAATTATGTTTTTATAACTTCCATCTAAAAATCAGGGAATTACATGTTGGTTCAGCAAGAATATTTGAATAAATCATAACTTCCATGAATGTTTCACAGCCATTATATTAGCCAGAAAATCTTATTTAAGACTTTATATCGGAAAAATCGCGCAACTCATAGCTGTTCCCAAATATGTACGCCAATCAAATATTCTCCAGTAGCTGAAAACCTCTCTTCCATATTTTTAAAAGCGAACAATACCAACAAAGCCAGCATACTGATTTTGCATAACAAAAATAAATCCAGCTGAGCCAGAACCAGAAAAGGCCAAAAGATAAAAGGCTAAAGGTAAAGACCTTTAAAGGTAACAGGACTTACCCTGAAAAGGCCAAAAGGCTTAGACCTCTGAGCAGATGGATTACCGGGCAGCCTCTTTCGTTCGGTCACCCGTTTTTTGCTGGTGACGGGACGAAAGAAGACAAGCGAAGCGCGGCAGATTTACATTCATACAATTTCGAAAAAATCTACAGGAAACTCTTTTTTATCAAAAAAGAGTTTCCCCTTTTCACGTCCATCGCCCGGATGTAAGCTCCGGGTTGCACAATGCTGTCGTTGACAGCGCCCATGCTTCATGGCCTGAAAGAAGCGCCTGAGGAACTCAGGATGGCAGCCCCTACCAGTGAATACCTCCGCAAACACCGGCTCGCAGGTCACTGCGACAGAGGTCATACTTTACCGACAATACGTCATTTCGCTGCGCCAGCTCGCTGGTCAGCATTCCACGACACCTGAAATTCCTGGGTCAATCCCTGTCCGGCTAAGGATCAGCCCCCTTTACCCTACGGACTGCGGCCTGCATTGCCGTCAGGCTTTGCTGCCGCGTGACCGTCAATCTGCACCAGAATCCGCGATCTTTCGCGTCCGGCCCTCAACCGGTGCGTCACTTTGCGTCGCGCAAAGCGACAAAGTGACGCACAACCACTACACCGCGCCATGCCACTGTATTCAGGGCTTCTGCGCATATTCCCTAATCTGATACGTCCTTTTGGGGCCGCTGTCAGCAAAAAAGAGGAGAAAAAGATCGATACCGAGGGGGGCATGATGCCCCGGAGAATTCCTGCTCTGGCAGGCAGTCCGTACCGGGTACTGGCTGAAACTCCCTATACCTCAACAATCTGCCACTCCGGCGTGAAGGTATCGTTCTGGCGCAGCCAAAAAGCATACGCCGGAGACTGTTTGTGTTCTCAAAATTAAGGGGGAGTGTATGGGTAAGTTAGGTGGTGAAATGAAGGCGCTGGCAAAACACTGTGGCGGCAGCCATAAAACGGTGAACGATCGCATTCATATCGTGCAGCGTTTCGACCTCCATTTACGGGTGCTGAACGTCCGGATCCAGCGTGTGGCGCAGATTAAAGTTCGCCACATCGAAAACTACATTCATGAAAGGCTGGTGCAGGGAATTAGCAAACGCACGCTACAGAATGAAATGGCCTCGCTGCGTACCGTACTGCAACAGGCCGGGCGTAAGCAGATTGCTGAGCATGAGAGGCTGACAAATAAATCCCTGGGGCTTTCTGGCGCATCGCGCAGTGGTACGCGCCAGGCCATCACACCGGATTATTACTGCTATGTGCTGGAAACGGCCCGCGCGAAAGATCCGGGTCTGACGGCAGCACTGGAACTGTCGCGGCTGATAGGATTGCGCTCACAGGAGGCAGTGCAAAGTGCGCAATCATTAAAAACATGGAAACAGGCCGTTGAACGTGGTGACTCTCGCTTAACCGTGGTTTTCGGCACCAAAGGCGGACGACCCCGCGAAACGGTAATTCTGGATGCTGGTGCAGTCAGAAAGGCGCTGGACAATGCTAGTTTGGTGGCGGAAAACCGTAACGGCAGACTGATTGATAAGCCTGATCTGAAAAGTGCAATGGATTACTGGCACAACCAGGCGACGCGTATTGGCCTCACTGGCGCATATTCCCCGCATTCTCTGCGTTATGCGTGGGCGCAGGATGCCCTCCGTCACTACCTGGCGCAGGGGTTCAGCAGGAAAGAGGCGCTGGCAATGGTGGCGATGGATCTGGGGCATGGCGACGGTCGTGGGCGGTATGTAGCGCAGGTTTATGGGCAAATTTGACAGTCAGCTAAGAGCGAAGAGCAGAAGTTCGCTTTCGGGTAACCTAATCCACATGCCAGAGGCTCTCTAAAAGAGAATGGGTCGTTTAAGTGGGATACTTACAGTGCAGCTACAATTAATATTTGTGCACTGGTGGTAACGCTCTTTGGTGGTGTCAGTAACGTAACGGCTGGTTCGCGCGTGGGCGGCTGTATGGCATAAAGGGCAATGAAACATTTTTTCACCTCATCGACTGGATTCAATGACCTAACTTTAATCATTTAATTATTATAAAACAATTGGTTATAACCACTTCCAGACACTCCTTCATCCGCTTCATACTCTACATCAGAAAGCATCACCTCGAGCTCTACAGCCGTCGTGAAGTCGTTCCCGCCGAGATTATGGGCCACCTTACTGATTATCCATGCTTGCTCGTCTATGACGCTCTTAAAGCCCGAGACCCTGACCAGCATTTCGGGATAAATATCCTCGCGACTGGTCGCCAGCATGATTGAGAACTCCGCAACGCCACGCAGTAATTTATCCCACTTCGCCTGAGCCGCACGCATCGCTTGCGCCTTTGTCGCGTAAATAGTCGTCAGTGCGAAAACATGGTCAGACTCGCCGGCCATATATTCACCCTCGCGGGCTTACGCTTCAGGTTTACCGCCTGTTTTTGCTTTGCCGGTTTCGGGTCTTTGGTGTTCAGCCATTTCGCTGTTACGCCAGTGTAAGCGCCACGGTCAGCAATGGTAAACTGATGCCGGTCACCGTCACCGCGCTGGATGGTTATCTGAGGGATGCCTTTCCGCTGGCCGTGGTGCCATTTCCCGCCCTGAGTATCAGCAGTTTAGGCAAGAGTCAAACACGATAACAATGCTATTGTTTTCAATGAAGGAGTACATATAATCGTGTTTGCCATGTTCGTGTGTAAGGGCAAAATTATGACAAGTTTAACAACTTATAAACACAAAGAAGGAAAATGAGATGGAAGAATTAGTTCAGCAAATAAAAGAAGAAATCAAGTTAAATTGGACCAGAAAGAAAAGACCACTTTTGTTGAGCACGCTTGGTGATAAATTTAAAAACATCAAGGAAGAAAAAGACTTTAAAGGAATAAAAGAATGGGTGGAAAAATATTTAGCGGAACTGGATGCTTATATCTATAAAGACAAAATTAAACCTGAGTACATTGGTTTAGTACCTAATGGTGAAGCATTTGAATCAAAATCCTCATCCACCCTATCTGCAATTAAAAAAAACGAAAACATAGATAAGAAAAAAACCACATTAGAATTTCTTACAATCCTGAATAATCTTGAAGATGAAGATCTAAGAAGAATTACAATCCCTACTGATATTATTGTACGACTATTGAAGTGATAAATTATGATTAACTTCATCTTGGTGACAAAGGATGACAGGCAACTAATTTTGTTCGAGAAATCAATATCAAACCCTGTTGTAAATGCGCTTTCATCAAAAGGAGAGAGATGTATTATTTCAAATGTTAAAACTCCAGACAGGACTAATCATAAGGAGCTCTTGACTACGATTGAACAACAACTTGGTGATTTTTACTCTGCTTTCAGCGGGACAATTATTTTTTGCGATTCTGATTATTATGAGTATCTACGTAAGTATTTAGGCCTTTTTTTTATGGTGTTCAGCTTATCACCAATTGCAGAATTGACCGATGGACAGGTGAAACAAAAAAATGAAGCTCTGATTAATCTTGCGTTAAGAAAATTTTTCCACTTAAAGCAAGAATTATTTATAAATAATAATATTTTGATGAGATTGCCTTATAGGAACTTCAATAAAAAAATCCTCAGGGATTTTTATGATAGTTTAAAATCCATACACACTGTAGACATTTCAAATATTGCCGCCGTCATCAAGAAACTCAAAGATGATTGCTATAAGAAAGTCCCCAATGTTAGCCCAGGACGAGTTTTTGTAGATGATAATTTGAATAATTTCGTATTTGGTCATGAGAATCATTCAAAGCAAGGGACATCTACTCAAAATGGACACGGCGTGTTATGTACAATAAGTTCAAAATATCGATTTGGTCATAGATTGGATGAATACAGACATTTTAATGTTCAGAAAAAAAATGGAAAAAAAATATCAGGAAACTTCTATAACTGTCATGACATATTAGAATCAATAAAAGATAAATCACACATAAATATGTTTACAAGCGACTTCATGGAGTATCAATAATCAAAAGGCCAAGCTGAGCTTGGCCTTTCTTTTTTTGGGTAAACTTACCCGTATTACTATTGAAAAATACTTTCAATGAATGTCTTGCTATAACACAATGATATTTTATTACTCAGAATGTTATAACTCGAACTTATCATCGACCTTTAGATGCTTGCCGACTCAGTAACACAAGCGAATGCGAATGTTACGAACCAACTACACATCGGTCTTCAGGTGCATCTTCCGCATACGCAAAATCTGTCACCTGCAGCAGCATCCATTCTCAAAAATATTGAATGGAGTGCCCATGTATCTTTCAACCATAAATCTTTTCTGCTCTTACTATAACACCTTCACTGGTGGCATATCAACCTCGTAGATTTTGACACTAAGAGTATCACTCCGCTTTAGAACAACACATTTATATTCCTGACCGGCTGGTGTGTACGGGTGGCATACGGGGTGCCGTCCGGTGCGGTCGGTGTTTTGATGCGGTGCTGTTGTGAAGCACGTAGCTTCTTCGCAATGTCAGCCGCCATCCGTCGACGGCCTGCCGGTGACACCGTCGCAATCAGCCCGGTCAACAGGTCATTTAAGAATCTGTTTTCCTACGCGCCGCACCGCGAACCGGATGGGATTAAAATTGTGCCGCTGAGTGAAATCGCAACGAAGGATGATTTTTTTAATATCAAGAAAGTCAGTGCCACTGACCTCCTTGATGCGCACCGCATCCCGTTCCAGCCCATGGGTGGCAAGCCGGAGAACGTCGGCTCAGTGGGTGACGTTGAGAAGGTGGCAAAGGTCTTTGTGCGTAACGAGCTTACCCCGGTGCAGGCGCGCTTCATGGAGCTGAACGAGTGGGCGGGTGAAGAGATTATCCGCTTCGAAAAATACTCACTCGGCGACGACTAATAACCCCACCACAGCTACCCATCGTAGCGGCTTCACTCCCACCGCACACAACGCCCTCAGAGCCACGACACGCCGTCGCCGCTTCACCGCACCTCGTTGCTCACCCGCGACCACGGCAACACCACAGATACGCACTAAGACGTTGATAGATAAAAACAAATACCATGTTCAGCGCGCAATGCTTACCCCGCCACGCCTGCCCGCTATATAGGTCGGTTTTAATGCAAGTACATAAGGTAGTGATTGCTATGCAGGGTCTGGAGGAAAATGAGGCTTGAAGTAGGTAAAATCAAAGGCAAATTCATGCGCCTACAAATGCAGGCACATAGAAATAGATAATTGAATCAGGCGATCATTGATTCTGCCACCCCTTTGAGAGTGTTTGGGATTATCATATCAGGTGAGAAAATCATTACTTCTTCGCCAGCTTTTTTTTGCTGAGCTGTGTATTGCAAAGAGTACTCAACCTGAGAGAAATCACTATACATATCTTTTATTTCTTTGGCATTATCGTAAGAAACTAACCATTTAGGGAAATTAAGCCCCTTTAGTTTTTCCATTACCAAAACATGATCATCATGCTCATAAAAATTTCTATACAACCCTTGTCCTTTAATATAATAAGGAGGATCTAAGTACAATAGAATATTGTTTTTATTCGTACTGGCGAAACTTTCTAGAAAATCAATTGCATCAAGGTTACTGACAACAATACGTTGATTATAATTAGCTATATTTTCGATTCTGCCTATTAAATCAGCCCGATTAAAGCGCACATCCATTTTCCACTTACCACTTTGTTCTTTCCCGCCAATTACCCCAGCTTTAAGAATGCCAGAGCGATTTGTTCTATTCAGGAAAAAAGCTGAAAACCCTACTTCGAGCCGTGAATACTCTAATGGATTAGAAATAATATGACGATGCAAACGCCATTGCTCGATGCTTATTTCCGCAGAGTTAATCATTTTGCAAAGATTGTCAGTATCATCCACAACCGAAGACCAAAACGCATATATAGCGTAATCGGCATCGTTAATATATATTTTACGGACATACTCCTCGAGCAACAACTCCAAAGCAACACCAGCCCCGCCAGCGTATGGTTCAGCGTACGCGCCGTCATTCAACTCGTTCTGTTCAATAACGTCCTTTAAAAAGTAAGAAAGCTTACCTTTTCCGCCAGGGTATCTTAATGGTGTATAAAATTTCATATGTCCCTCACAATCCTGATCGTTAAGTATATCAAAATCCAAACCTCCTTGTCCAGATTCAGTCTTATACTAATCGCCCCAGATCAGGCTAAGCAATAACTCAAAGTTATCCCATTCAGTGTTCACTGCTTCTTTGGAAAGCAGCAGATGAGGATTATGTACATATTGCTGCAAAGAACCATCATGCTTAGTTATTTGGCTTGAATGTGTTATGACGGCAGTACATTGACTTCCTGTCATTTTTTTCTCATCCCGAAGAAATTGAGCACACATTATAACTTTATCATGAAGTCCTGGATTTCGATGTGGCTCCTTCGGCTTAAGCTTATTATCCTCTATGAAAGCACTTACCGAGAGGTCTACAAATATTCTTAATAAAATTGAAATTGCATTTGGCGTAGAATCAAATGTCAGATGATTCTTTAGTTCACTGAATATACGAGAACACTTTTTATGCCCTCTAAAATTAAGTTTTACATATGAAGGAATTAAATTATTACGATCAGCTTTCGGTGGTGTTTTTATTTTTACTTTAGGTTTTGGCTGCCCATCTTGGTCAGATCCAGCGCTAGGCTGATCTTTATCATCGGGGTTACTGCCACCTTTCCCTTCAGTTTTACCTCCGCTGTATGCATCACGATCATCTTCATCGCCATCTTCAGCAGAACTGCCATCATCAGAATCGCCGTTATCATTCTCAGTCGAACTAAATGAATTCTGGTCTAGCAAGTTCCATGGCTTTTTTAGTTCATTTTCATAAGGCTTGATATCTTGTTCAAAAACAAAAGTGACACGATCACCTTGGCTACGAATTCGATTAACAGTGAAGCAAGCCTTACCCTTTTCATCTTCCTCGATCATGACTGTGAGAATATTATTGAGTTGAGTCAAGAAGCGTTGATAGGGTTGAAAACAGTACAAAATCCCATTTATGCTTTTTAAATTAAAATAATCCCTGACTTTTAAATCACCAAAAAGACGAGTGATGTTAGTTATTCTTAGGAGCTTCTTCTTCTCAATAATTTTTTCATAATAAGATGAATTTAGATCGATAAAAGTCAGCAATTGGTTACCAAAAGAATACTTACCCATTCTTGCCAAATGCCGACCTTTTTCAGTTGCCGTCCACTCAACTCGCCCTACTCCGCCATTTTGCCCCGTGTGTTTAAGATTCACCCAATGTTCGTACTCATCGTCATCAAAAAGCACACAATTTTCGACAATCTTGATAGTTTTAGACTGAGTTAATTTGAGCTTTTCAAACGCCTTTCGGGCCTTATCATTTGGTGCTAGTTTCGGTGACAAAAGAAGTTTAAGGGCAGTTACGCGCCGGTTCCCTTCAGCAACGACAAAAAAACCGTCCTCATCATCACTCGGGTAAACTAAGATATTTTCAGATGGGTCTAAACCCTTAGAGGCTATGTCTTTAGCCAAACGGTAGACTCGATCATACTGAAGCTCTAGCATTCGTGCTATAGCATCACGCTGATTCTCTGCTGAAGTAGGAAAACGTGGATTATCAACATCTAATAATAACTTATTGATATTCATCGATTTTATTTGATTCACCAACACATCCTCTGTTGAGATTTTTTAGTCAACACACATCGTTATTTTTACCATAATTCGTAGTGCTGACATAGAGTTATGCATCCAATTTTGCCCATTCTTCCCAATCTTTCAACACCCCAAATGAAAATGTTTTCCCACCTACGGTAGCGAAGCCGGCCGATCAGAGGCATCTTTCCGAGTTGATTCAAATCTGGTGGGAGCTCAAGGCAAAACATGAGGAATGGGGAAAGTACAATTGAGGAAAGATAGAGAAATTCACCGCTATAACCGGTGATCCTTGCGCGTTCCAGATTCTGGCACAAAGCCAGTTTTCATATCGTTCTACAACCAGAACAACAATCTAAAACACGATACATATCACATTTCAAAGCAGTAATAATATTTGGGGCCTTATTAAGGGCCTCATTTCAAGGTTTAAAATTAAATTAATTAAAATTCAAATAGATACATTAGATGTCGCATCCAGTCAGAGGAGCCAAATTCAGAAAAGCCTGCTTTCGAGCAGGCTTTTTGCTTTTTTGCGTCTCTGGTGTTAACACAGAATCGCATCCAGCCTGGCAAGCACCTCATTGACAACGGCGTCAGGTATGCGTTCCAGACGCTTGCCGTTCCGGGCCGCCATATCTATAGTTCTGTGCTAGTCGCAGCGAATAACGGGGCCGTTTCTGGGGTTCAATAATCAGGCAGCCATCATCAATGGTCATGCCCACTTCGCTGTCCGTCGACAGCCCCAGCGTTTTCAGCACGGCGGGAGAGACCGCCAGCATGATGGATCCGCCCACCTTTTTCAGACGAGTGGTATACATAGAGCACCTCCGGATATTATATTTTAATAAAACCTCTGCGGAGCAGCTTTCATATCCAAGCTGCGCCGGAAGGACATCAGCGATAACGCGAAGGCCAGATTTTTTCAGACGCAACATCTAACGCTTCAGCAATCAATCCTTCACCTTTAGGCCAGCGGCGGATAAGCGCAATAATAACCGCAACGCCACAACAATGCCTTGCTCTTCAAGGAAGACATTAATCTACTTTCATCTGTCTTTTGCGAAAGAAAACCAATGCTGGAACGGTATGAATGAGAAGCATACGAATAATATGATTCGCCATAACAAAGCTCGCATCCGCTTTTAACGCCAGCGCGGCAAATGACATCGACTCTACGCTGCCAGGAACCCAGGAGAGCATCAACACCGGGAAGGGATAATCCAGCAAGCGCGCCGAGATAAATGCCATGATTATCGTCACCCCCAGTCCAATCAGAACAAGCTGTACCGAAGACCAAAGATGACGACTAAATTCAGCCATCGAATAAGTCGTAAAATGATGCCCCAGCAAGATCCCCATCAACACCATGCTAATCTGATTAAAGAGATCGGGAAAAATTAGTGGTTGTGAAGATAAAGGGTGCAATGCCGCCGCGCAAACCAGCGAGGTTATCATAAAGGGTGCCGGGAAATGTAAGCGCTCCAGAAACTTCCCCGCAATATATCCTGCTAATACCATTCCGGTCAGCCAGAGCAGATTGTGCCCGGAGAAAAAAACGGCTGGAGTCGCAGCCAGAATATCTGCAGATGCCCCACGCGTGATATACCCGGCCAGAAACGTCAGGGTGATGAGACGCAGAGAATGCGAGATCACAATCTTTTGTGGCGGCGTCTTAATATGGGAGGCTAACGCCAGTACCGCCGCCATCGCTCCTGGCACCGCACCTAAAAGCGCCTCTTCTTTACTCCAGCCTAACCGCCGCACACACCAGAAGTAACTCAAGGTAAATTGTAAAGATAAGCAGAGTAATAACAAAGCAAACAAAAGGCCTATCTGCCGATGCTCGCCATATGAAAAATCTCTGAACATAATCCCTATCGAGATTCCGAGAGAAAGCTGGATAACCGTGATACTCCCCGGCATTGAGGATACGGAGAACCCAATACGTTTGAGCATAAGCACGGTAAAAAGGGCACCAAACATCATGCCCAGCGGAACGTTACAGAAAGTGAATCCCTGCCCGACGAGAAAACAGAGGATAATACCTGCCAATACTCTCATCCAGTACCTCTCCAGGCCGGTTGTTCAGATAACAATAGTTTTCGCCGGCACCGTCATGAATATATTCAGTGCACCGTATCTTTAACCCAATGCGTATTATCGATCACCCATTGCGTTAGCATCGCAAGATGTTCCTCAATTTCACGACTGGACTCACCTTCAACAATGGCACTGACAATCTCACCATTCGTCAGTTTCATCACATCGTAATGACGTCCGACAACACCTGTAGCCCGATAATTGATCACAAAAGGTAACGGACATTTATCCGCAATAGCCTGTAAGGTTCCTTGAGAAGGCGGCACATTCAGTTGTCCAACCCGGATAACAGGTATTCTTTGCGCTAAATCCCGCGGATACGTTTCGTTCAGACAGGCCTTCAGCCATGTCATACGCGGATCGAGGCCAAACGCCGCACCTAATTCTTCATTAACGAAACATCCGCCTAACCGGCAGGCAAGCTCGCCGAAAATAATATTACCGCCCTGATCCACAAATACCTCAAGATGAAGTAAGGTGTTTTTCTCAATAGGGAAGACTTCTTTCGCAAGGTATTTTGTATAGTCAATCAACTTCTGATGTAGTGAATTATCATCTTCCATGACCAGCCCTAAGGTTTGCCCTGATAGAAAATCAAGACAAGATACCGTGGCCCGAGAGGCGGAAATAAATATGGGTTTCCCCTGCAGATACAACGCGTTGATCTGATAAGCCTCACCTTCAATAAACTTCTCGATTAACAGATTATGGTATTCAGAGGATTTCATCTGCGCCAGATATTTAAATAACTGACCTTCATTTTTTAAAACCACCACCCCCAGAGATCCACGTCCATCATTTGGTTTTATCACGCAGGGATATCCGTGTTGCGCAATAAATGAGGCCATTGCCGTCGCATTTCCCACTCGAGCCATTGCTGGAATCGGTAACTGATATTGCTGCACACGGGATTTCATCAGAAACTTATCGCGAAACAGGATCGCCGCATTCTCACGCCCCTGCGTTAAACCTAAACGATCGCTGATCCTTGCCGCCCTGAGCACATCAATTTCAGCCAGGAAGTAAATACCGCTGGCGTTGTTCGAACGTGCATAATGATAAATATCCAGTTCTACCACGGGATTATCGTTAAAGTTTTCATAAAACAGAAAGGTAAAATCATTCCCCATATGATGCAAGATCGCCGCTTTTTGACTGGCGCAGGTGGCTATCACTAACGGCGTTGATTGCTGGAGTTCATGCCAGGCGTTTGGCGAGTGTTGTAAAAGAATTTTGGGTGGACACAGTAAGATGTTCATTATTTTTCACTCTCGATATCAAACGTAATGACAAACACATCCCGAAATCCTTTCCCGGGCAACAGCGGTACGATAGGTGCGGTATAATGCAGATAATTAACATCATTGAAAATGATCGCCTCCCCCGCCAGAATTTTGAAGGTTGTTGCGTCATTTCCGCCGTCGTGATGAGGGATTAACGTAGTATCGCCACCGGCGATATTTTCCATTTCGCTGCAATAGACGGCAATGAACTTAAAGCCATCCTGATGTATACCTTCCGGAGCCGGATAGCCCGGCTGTCGATCATGTGTTGTAATTCTTATTTGATGAATACCAACGTTATAGTTATCCTTCGGTAGCAATGGCAGTAATTTGCTAAATACCAGATTCATAATTTCTTCGGCAACATCCTGTTTTATTTCTGGATACTTTCTGCTGATACCACCTGAATACGTATTAAGTTTTTCAGACTGAAAGAAAACTCCAGCCTCGCACAAACTAAAATATTTTTCACACCCTGCTTTTGCCTGAAGATAACTTCGAAAACGAAATTTCCCATCTTCAGCTTTAAGCCAGGGATCAGGTAGCAACTCATCAAAGCTTTTTTTAACATTAATCGAGGTATTACCCAAACGTATATGATGATAAGCATGCATATATGACATCCTCAGAAAAGAGACAATAATGTATGTTGGTTATTTTTCTCAACTTATGACACCGGCAAGGGCCAATATCATTACCTGCATCCAGGCAAAATACGATGACTGCGGATATCAGGCGAGGAACGCACGTTCCCCGCCATCACATTCACTATTACTGACTTTTTTTACGCAACTCGGTCACCGGTACGCCGCCAATCCCCCAGTTATCGGTATCGACTTCGTCAATCACCACAATGGTTGTAGCAGGGTTTTTATTAAGCACATCCACCAGTAGCTGAGTCGCACCTTCCATCAGCTGTTTCTTTTGTTTATCGGTCACACCTTCTTTAGTGATCTTAATATTTACGTAGGGCATAACAACTCCTGTAAACTAAATGATTGTGGATAATGCGCCGAGGTAGCTAAGCGCAAACAGGTTAAACAGCAGAACATAACCATAATGCATCTGGAAACTGGTTCTGCCGGGAGAAACATTAAGGCTGTTGGCAGCAAAAATTGCGTTTATCGATACCGGAGATAGCAGTTGCGTAGCAATAAAAAGGCAAATCCAAATCTGATAATCCACCACGCTGCCGGAAAGATAGTCGGAAAAAATCGACCACGACACGCTAAATATAATTAGGGGATGAATACCGAGGATACCAGGCAAGGGCAGAACAAATAAAATAATGGCATAGCACTGAAAAGTTGTAAGACCGCTAACAAACGCTGTAATGCCTTGCGGGATGTTTGCAAACAACATCATACATACCGATGTTAACAGGCTACATGCCAGGAGTAATACCACTTCGCCGGAGATCCCCTGAGCAGATTCAGACAGTTGTTGCGCCCACTGCTTTTTGCGATTCGCAAAATGGCTGACGATAAAAAGAACAACCGCCGTGAAAGTGATGCTCTGCAAAGGATTCAACCCCAGCACGCTCAACGATAGAATAAAGCTTCCCCAAAACAAGCCGATAAAAGCAAGAATCGAGGTCATATTGCCGCGGTCAGAAACCGTATGACTATCTTCGGCAACCAGTTGGACACGCGATTTCTGGTTTAACAGGATACTGAATAAAAACAGGGGAATGCCGACCAGCATCGCCGGAACATGAGGGATATCCGGCATAGCTGCCCATACCGCCGCCGCACCAATAGTCGTCGGCATTAAAACCATCGTGATACATACCGTACGAGTGACAATCTTCGCCAGGTTAAACTTCGGTTGAACCACTTTTTTCAGGCTATCAAGCAGGAGTGGAATGGCCCCAAGGCTCATTGGCCAGGTTAAAAAAGCGGTCAGCAACGTTATAGACAATGTGACTCGAGACGGTTTTTTCTGCAGTAAATATGCCCCCAGCGCAGCGTTAAAATTTATCGCGTTCATCACCTGCCGGAGTAATGCAATCCCCACCAGCAAGAGCATGACGTCTGAATATCGTACAAAAACAGCGAGGAGGTTAAGTTCCCCACTCTTGTTTGCTGTCAGTAGAAAAATCATCGAAGCGATAAAAATGAGGATCCCACTTCTTGCCGATGATTTTTTCCACCAGAATGGAAAAGTTGACAGGATATACAATATTGACGCAACGAGTGCAAAAGCAGACATCACGGGATATTTACCGGCAAGCACACAGGATGCAAGGAAAACACCCAATGAGATCACAATCATTGAGGATTGCAGATTTTGCCAGAGATTACCGTGCGTCTGGATTTGCTCAGTCTGCATTAATGACAACCTCATGCTGAACATTGCGATGGTGCAATTGTTGATACATATCGGTTACACAGCGCCCGGCATCGACCAGGAACCTCGAATTGACAAGGGGTCGGGGCAATACGTAAGTGTAAAAATTAGCCCCTTCCGCTGGATTGCCTAACACCCAAATCGATTCTTGCGTTTCCCCAAGGCAGTTAATCGGATGCTGATTGATATCAATATCCAGCCCGCCTGGATGATAACCATCGTTCATAAAGGGACGCACAATGCCGTTGATAGTCATATTCCTCATCAACGTTGAAACGTCGTGCAACGGCGAAAAGTTAGCAATTTTGGCTTTTATCAACACATCAGCTTTCACTACGCTACTCTCATCTTTAAATTCAGAATGAACCTCGAACTTACCCTCATATTCATTCATCATTAACCGGGGATCCTTTCCTCCTGCCAGACGAACTATGTTGGCATGCATTAATGCCAACAGTTGTTCATTACGCAGTTTCGGCGGACCTACAGCAATACGATTAAAGACAGGATTGATCTGCTCAATGAAGTATTGATGCGATTTCGCGTCAAGTCCGCAATTATCGATAGCCCCTCGCAAAATATCTCTTACGTCACGAATAATGTCGGTCGCCGCTTTCACTGGGCCCTTGACGTTGCCTTTGTCAGACTCATGCAAGTCATCGCGTAAAAAATCAATAAACCATTGGCTATATTCTTCCAGGGAGGCATGTTCCTGATTGCGATGAGGATAAAGTATGCTATCGATAACCGCGGCATCATGCACATCAGCAACATATGTCGTGGGTTCCTGCCACTTCCCCTCCAGGGTAGATCGATAGACGTAGCACATTTCTTTATGCAGCAACGGGAAAATTTGTTCGATGAAATTTATTTTTGATGTGGCATTATGGATTAAATTCTGGACACGAAATTCATTAATTGCGGCTGAAGTTAAGAATCGTGGTCGGTATTGACCGGAAATACCTTTTTGATTCATGCCGCGACTGCTGAAAGGCAGAGCCTGTCTGGAATAAATAAAAATATCAGGTTCATTGCCACTAGGGTGATAGCGAAGCATCCCATTGTCTGTCACAAACCGTCCACCACGTCCCAGCGTTAATTGGGAAATAACATCATAAGCTGTCAACCCAATGCCCTGGACGATAACCTTAGCTCGGGAGTGAATATTATTTAACCTATCAACCGGATAAGGCGTGGAATAATATTCCAGCAGTTCATTTTGCTTATTGCTGCTGGCAATAAATTTTTCGACATAATGATCTTCCAACGTTTTCATATTGTCGCCATGGCCGGTTGTCAGATAAACAAAGTCAGCAACAATCCTCTGATTATCTTCTAAAACAATGGCTGATCGTTTATCTTGCTGAATAAAAAGATTAGTTGCCTGCTGATTTACTTGCGTTACCGTCAGACTGGCTGGCAGATTTTTTAGTATTCTCTCATACGCCCAATTTAAATATTCTCCCAATAAGCGACGAGGCAAGTAATCATTTGCATCAATAGCTAAACCTGTTTCGCTTTTTATATAGCGATCACCCACTTTGCGATAACCCTGATTGTTAGCCCATTGATGAAAACATGGACCCGGGCGAAAAGGGCCGGCATTTTTTACGGTCGCATCACCAAACAATGTTATTTGACAGGCAACAGTATTAACTAATAAATGGTCGGGCTGAGACAAACTATGCGCTCCCACACCCATGGCATTTTTATCAATAATAATGATCTGCATATGTTCATTAATCGCATACTCTGTATGCAGGGCACAAATCCTTTCCAGAATACTTAAACCACGCGGTCCCATACCCAGTATAGCCACTGTCATTTTTTTCATTCTTTGCTCCAACTGTCTGAATATTTAACTTTACTGTATTGTAAATAGCTAATCCCTGCTGCGATAAATAACGAGGCTGCACCCAATAATATGGAATAGGTCATTCCATTTTTATTGCTCTGGAAGGCACTGACAATTAATGGACCGACGATCTGCCCGACCCCATAAGTCAGCGTAACGAGGCCAAGAAGGTTAATCTTTTTTGGTGCCCTTATTTTTCTTGCCAGCGGCATGACCAAAGAACTTGTCCCCATGAATGTGCCGCCAAAACCAATACAGCTAATGGTTAGTAGCAGTGGTGAGTTAATAAATATGGCCATGACTACGCAAATCGCCTGAACAATTAAGTTAACACTTAGGCAGGATAATATATTCCACTTACGCGCGGCCCATAACCAGCCATAGCATCCAGGAATAACGGCAAGACCGACAATGGACCAGATATGGTCGGCTAAAAAGGTGTTGCCAACCCCCCTGGCCATTAACGGTAAATATGTAGCGACAATGATATAGCCGAATCCGGCCAGACCATACAGTAAGGCTAAATTCCACCACTGGATTTCAGGTTCCGCACTTACGACTGCTTTTACCGGCGGGATCATATGCTTATCTTTCGGCAATAAAATTACCAGGATGACGAAAAATATCGTTGAAAGTATGGAAGCACCAATCCACAACAAGTGTGAATCTAACGCGTAAGACACGCCAGCAATGACATATTCATTACCGATAAAAATGCCTATTCCTACGCCTGAAAACAGTGAGGCGATAACAAAAGGATTATGGGTATGCTGGAGCACCAGCATTGAACCAAATATCATCATTCCCGCGCTTGCCACACCCGCAAGGAATCTGATTAACAGAATAATTTCAGGCTGAGTCACTTGTGCCATCAAAAAAATCAGCAGGGCTGTGAGTAACGCTGAAGCCAGTAACAGCATTCTTAACTTATTGACTGCGTTGAAAATACCAAAGGAGAAAAGGAGACTGCCGACGAGGTAACCTGCATAGTTTGCGCTGGCAATTAAGGATAATTGCGAAAAGGTAAAAAGCCCTTCATGAAGCATAACGGGAAGCATAGGGGTATATAAAAAACGCCCAATTCCCATTCCTAAGGTCAAGACGATCATACCAAATACAGCAGTACTCAGCTGACGATGGCCAACAGCACTGTGATCGATATCCATTTTTTGGCCTCAAAAGACGAATTAAGTTTGATTGTTATCTTACATAAGGAAATGATAATAAAAAGTTAATAAAAATGACGAAAACATTCACTTTAGGTAATGCCTTCTATGAACAGTACCTCGCTTAACTTGTTTAAAACGGTTGCGGAAACGGGTTCCATATCTGCTGCTGCGCGTAGTCTGCACTGCGTTTCATCGAATGTCACAACCCGTCTCAAACAGCTGGAAGCCAGCCTTGACGTATCTCTGTTTGTCCGTGAGAAAAATCGTCTCTACATCACCCCTGAAGGCGAGCTTCTTCTTCGCTATGCCAACAAAATTCTGGCCCTGTTACACGAAGCGGAATTGTCCATGCATGGAACAAAAGTGGCGGGACCGTTACGCATCGGCGCAATGGAAACGACCGCAGCGGTACGTCTGCCCTCGATACTGGCGAATTTCCACCGCGAAATGCCTTCCGTTGAGCTAAACCTGAAAACCTCCCCCACGGAGGTACTGGTGCAGCACATCCTGAACAATGAACTGGAAATCGCTTTCGTTGCCGATCATCAGGCACTGCACACGGAAAATTCGCCTCTGCAATTGCACATTTTATGTCAGGAAACGCTGGTACTGGTGACGGCGGCAGAGCACCGGAATGTCATTACCGGCGCGGACCTCAAAGTGACAAGACCGCTGGTCTTTGTTAAGGGGTGTAACTATCGCTCCCGTCTGGGACAATGGCTGCGGCTGCAGGGAGTCGATTATGCCGATCCCCTGGAGTTCGGCTCTTTTCAGGCGATCCTTGGCTGCGTGAGTGCCGGAATGGGGATTGCCCTGTTGCCAGAGAGCGTAGTCAGACAGTATGAACATAATTTCCCTATCCGTAGCCATACGATTACCCCACAGATAGGTAACGTGAACACTATGATGATATGGCTTAAAAACCGAGAAGTCAGCCGGGTGCTTAATCGCTTTGTCTCATTTATTACCGAGGCTTAATTTTTCGCTACCGACAACGGCGCAATGCAGGCCGCAGAGTCAGTGGAAGACTGGCGCACTCAAAAGAGCGCCAGTGGCAACGTAATTGATATTGAAAAGCCCGCTTTATATCTGATAATCAATCACCGTTTCATCCGGCTCCATTGCCTGGCGTTTGATTTCATCCACGGATAACCCTGCGTTGCATAGCTCGATAAATCGCCAGACATAGTTGCGCTGTAGTTGTCCTCGTTTCAACCCCAGCCAGACGGTGTTGGCATCAAATAAATGCCGGGTATCCAGACGGGTCAAACTGCCCTCCTCCTGCTCGCCACTGGATTGCTCTGCCACCAGCCCAATACCCAGTCCCAACGCCACATAAGTTTTAATCACATCCGAATCCTGGGCGCTGAGTATGATATCCGGCACTAACCCTTTTCGGGCAAACGCTTCATCAATACGCGAACGTCCCGTAATTCCCTGTCGATAAGTAATTAACGGCCAATGGGCGATGGATTCCAGCGTTAAAGGCGATGTCTTGACGAGTGGATGGTCGTGCGGAACGAGCAGACTGTGGTGCCAACGAAACCAGGGAAAAGCCACCAGCAGTGGATCGCTACTCAGACGTTCACTGGCAATCCCAATATCTGCTCCGCCATTTTGCAACAACGCTTCGATCTCCTGTGGCGTGCCCTGAATCAGTTCCAGACGCACTTCCGGGAAAAGCTCACGAAAAGCTTTAATCACTGCGGGCAGGCTATAGCGCGCCTGGGTATGCGTGGTGGCTATCGTCAGAACACCTGACGTGTCATTGGTAAACAGATCCGCCAGACGGCGGACGTTGCTGGCCTCATTCAGAATACGTTCGGCAATGCCCAGTAAGGCCTTACCGGGTTCGGTCATGCCCAGCAGGCGTTTCCCGCGACGAATAAATATTTCGATGCCAAGTTCATCTTCAAGTTCACGAATATGTCGGCTGACACCCGACTGCGAGGTATACAATATATTCGCGACTTCCGTCAGGTTGTAATCCTGACGGGCCGCCTCGCGGATTATTTTAAGTTGCTGGAAATTCACTTTTCGCTCCGGGCACATCAGACATTACGCTATTGTTAAAGTCTGATGCCCGGCATAACAAATAATAAAAACCTGCATCTTATTCCTCTTGGGAATAAGCTTTAGCTCACCAGCTGCAGCTCACGGTTTTCCAGCATCGGTCGGCTAACCAGCGACAACAGGATCTCCTTGACTGCCTGCGCTTGTGGCGACAAGCTCCCCATGGCCGACACATTCAATGAGAGCGGCAGATTCATTGATGGGGTGGTAATCCGCGCCATCCAGCCATGTGCTGCATTGCACAGTGCGCGGGCTGCCGATTCGGGTAACACAGTGACGCCCATACCGCTGGCAATGGCAGCCGTTAAGGTCGAGATAGACTCGATTTCACCAATGACTTTGGCCGTTAAGCGACGTAGCGAAAAAGCCTCATCCACCCGCAAACGCACCGCACTGTAATCCCGCGGCAAAAACAGATTCATCTGCGCCACTGCGGCTAAATCGACGCTTTGGCCTGGACAATCACGCGTCCCCACCAGGAAAAGATCCTCCTTCAGCAACGGCTGACAACTTATGCCCGCCACGGGCGAGCGCTCATAGAGCACAGCCATGTCTAATTGTCCGCTGAGAAGCTTGTCATTTAGCACTGCCCCACTGTTTTCATGCAAATAGACCAGTACATCGGGCAGTTCGGCACGTACTGTTTGTAACAGTGGCATAGTGATGGATGATGCCGCCGTACCCGGTGCCAGGCCAATAGAAACCTGACCACTCAGAGTCTGACCAACATTATTGACCGCAAGTTGCGCCTGTTCACACTGACGTAAAATTGTTCGGGCGTGGGTATACAGCACTTTCCCCGCTTCCGTGGGCGTGACGCCGCGCTTGGTACGAATCAGCAATTGCTGATCCAGTTCGCCTTCCAGCGTGGCGACCTGCTGGCTCAGCGCGGGTTGCGCGATGTGCAACACTTCCGCTGCCTGGGTCAGGCTACCAATATCGACGATTTTTACGAAATATTTCAGTCGTCTGAAGTTCATTTTGCCTCCTGTCGGAATACCAGAACCCGTGCTGGCAGTCATGTGATTCAGGATTGCAAAATACTTGCCAGTTTCGTCTGCAGCGGCGTTTTACGCTGACGCCGCGTCAGGTAAGGAGCAAAGTGAAGAACGACATTTTTTGTACGCTTATACAGATGACTGTGGCTGCCCTGGAAAAGGTAGATACGCACCAGAATGGGGCAAAAGCATAAAAAGGCGGAAAGTTCGCCGCTTTGCTGATTTTGTCAGCAAACGAACGCACAATTGCATTTCGTCCTTTGACAACCCTCATCACCCTCGCTAATATGCGCCTCGTTCACACGATTCCTCTGTAGTTCAGTCGGTAGAACGGCGGACTGTTAATCCGTATGTCACTGGTTCGAGTCCAGTCAGAGGAGCCAAATTCAGAAAAGCCTGCTTTCGAGCAGGCTTTTTGCTTTTCAATTTTCTCATTCGTCTAATTATTCATGTTGCCCTCTGCGAGGGATATAATCGTTTCCTCTTCATGTCTGTCGCGGTAATCTCATAACGTCCGGTAATCTATCGGCTGCAATGTGTGTAACCCAACTCAAATACTAATAATTAAAAGACAGTACAGACAGGATAACTATGGATTCCACCCTCACCTCCACGGGTCCCCAACAGGACGCCTCTTCGCTCAACCGTGCCCGACGCGCTGCGCTTGGTAGCTTCGCGGGCGCCGTGGTCGACTGGTATGATTTTCTGCTCTATGGCATCACCGCTGCGTTAGTCTTTAACCGCGAGTTCTTTCCGCAGGTCAGTCCGGCGATGGGAACACTTGCCGCCTTCGCTACCTTTGGCGTCGGATTTCTGTTCCGCCCGCTAGGCGGGGTCATCTTCGGCCACTTCGGCGATCGTCTTGGGCGTAAACGTATGCTGATGCTCACCGTCTGGATGATGGGGATCGCCACGGCGCTGATTGGCATTATTCCTTCCTTTGACACCATTGGCTGGTGGGCCCCTGTTCTACTGGTGACGCTGCGCGCCATTCAGGGCTTCGCCGTGGGTGGTGAATGGGGCGGAGCCGCGTTGCTCTCCGTCGAAAGCGCGCCGAAAAATAAAAAAGCCTTTTATAGCAGCGGTGTACAGGTCGGGTACGGCGTCGGTCTGCTGCTTTCTACCGGCCTGGTCTCGCTGATTAGCTCTCAAACTACCGATGAGCAGTTCCTCAGTTGGGGCTGGCGTATTCCGTTCTTGTTCAGCATCGTGCTGGTATTAGGCGCGTTGTGGATGCGTAACAGAATGGATGAATCGGCCGAGTTCGAACAGCAGCAACAGGCGCCACAGCCCGAGAAAAAGCGGCTTCCGGTCATTGAGGCTTTAATCCGACATCCGGGCGCATTCTTAAAAATTATCGCCCTGCGCCTGTGTGAACTGCTGACGATGTATATCGTCACCGCATTTGCTCTTAACTACTCGACACAAAACCTCGGCCTGCCACGCGAGCTGTTTCTGAATATCGGATTGCTGGTCGGCGGGCTGAGCTGTCTGACCATCCCCTGCTTTGCGTGGCTTGCCGACCGCTTTGGTCGTCGTCGCGTCTACATTACCGGGGCACTGGTCGGGACGCTAAGCGCCTTCCCATTCTTTATGGCGCTGGAGGCCCAGTCTATTTTTTGGATCGTGTTCTTCGCGATTATGCTGGCCAACATTGCACACGATATGGTGGTCTGCGTGCAGCAGCCTATGTTTACCGGTTTATTTGGCGCAAGCTATCGCTATAGCGGCGCAGGCGTTGGTTATCAGGTGGCCAGCGTGGTTGGCGGCGGTTTTACCCCCTTTATTGCGGCGGCACTGGTAACATTTTCAGGCGGAGACTGGCACAGCGTAGCTATTTATCTGGTGGCGGGTTGTCTTATCTCCGCCACTACCGCGCTGTTGATGCGGGATAAGCAGCACGGTTAAACCCCTGGTGCGAGGGCCGTCCGGTCTTCGCACCATCTTCCTTAACGTCTGACTTTTGTTTCACATTCCTGTGACATACTATCGGGAGAGCGGTATATCTGTGGAACAAGGAGACAGACATGAACAATAAGGGCGCCAGCCTGACCCCGGCTCAGGCACTGGATAAACTGGACGCGCTGTACGAACAGTCGGTTAAATCACTGCGTAGCGCCATTGGTAAGTATATTGAAACAGGGACGCTCCCTGACATAATCGCCCGCCAGAACGGTCTTTTTGTCTACCCGTCACTTCGTGTCACCTGGGATGGCAGCGCCACTAATCCGCCAAAAACGCGCGCCTATGGCCGTTTTACCCATGCGGGTTGCTATACCACCACCATTACCCGTCCGTCGCTCTTTCGTCCTTATCTTGAAGAACAGCTCACGCTGCTGTATCAGGATTATGATGCGCATATCTCCGTTGAGCCATCGCAGCATGAAATCCCCTATCCCTATGTGATTGACGGTTCAGAACTGACGTTGGATCGCTCGATGAGCGCCGGATTAACGCGTCATTTCCCCACCACTGAATTGTCGCAGATTGGTGACGAAACGGCGGACGGGATTTTTCATCCGGCGGAATTTTCTCCGCTGTCTCACTTCGATGCCCGACGCGTGGATTTTTCGCTGGCGCGACTGCGTCATTACACGGGCACGCCGGTTGAACATTTCCAGCCCTTTGTGCTGTTCACCAACTACACCCGCTATGTCGATGAGTTCGTACGCTGGGGCTGCAGCCAGATCCTCGACCCGGACAGTCCGTATATCGCGCTATCATGCGCGGGCGGGATCTGGATCACCGCCGAAACCGAAGCGCCAGAAGAAGCCATCTCCGATCTCGCCTGGAAGAAACACCAGATGCCCGCCTGGCATTTAATTACCGCTGATGGTCAGGGGATCACGCTGGTGAATATCGGCGTCGGCCCGTCTAACGCCAAAACTATTTGCGATCATCTCGCCGTATTGCGCCCTGATGTCTGGCTGATGATTGGGCACTGTGGCGGCCTGCGTGAAAGTCAGGCAATTGGCGATTATGTTCTGGCCCACGCTTATTTGCGTGATGACCACGTGCTGGATGCTGTACTCCCACCGGATATTCCGATTCCGAGCATCGCTGAAGTGCAACGCGCGCTGTATGACGCGACCAAAGAGGTCAGCGGCATGCCCGGCGAAGAGGTCAAACAGCGCCTGCGTACCGGTACCGTTGTCACCACCGACGATCGAAACTGGGAATTACGTTACTCCGCCTCTGCGCTGCGCTTTAACCTCAGCCGTGCGGTAGCTATCGATATGGAAAGCGCCACTATCGCCGCCCAGGGCTACCGCTTCCGCGTCCCCTACGGCACATTGCTTTGCGTTTCCGACAAACCGCTGCACGGCGAGATTAAACTACCCGGTCAGGCCAACCGTTTTTATGAAGGCGCCATTTCCGAGCATCTGCAAATAGGTATCCGGGCTATCGATCGTCTTCGCGCCGAAGGCGATCGACTGCACTCCCGTAAATTACGTACGTTCAACGAACCGCCGTTCCGTTAAGGCCTGAGGTAACTATGCACAACTCAACCCCTCTTTCCGCCCTGCGTAACCTGCTGATAGCGCAGGGGCTGGATGGTATGATTGTCCCGCGCGCCGACGCTCACCAAAGTGAAGATTGTACGCCGCATGATAATAAGTTGGCCTGGCTGACTGGTTTTAGCGGCTCAGCGGGACTCGCGCTGGTCCTGCGCGACCGCGCATTAATATTTGTCGATGGGCGCTATCAGGTCCAGGTACGCAATGAAGTCTCGCTGGATGATTTTGAAATTCACCATTTACACGACGAACCGCTGGCAGACTATTTGCAGTCTCACATTGCAGCGGGTACACGTATCGGCTTTGAGCCGCTGCTGATGGTTAACAGCCAGTTTGAAGCGCTGTCGGCTACCCACTGCGAGCTGGTACCTCTGGAGCAAGATCCCTTCGACCAGGTATGGTTAGATCGTCCGGCAGCGCCTTGCGGCATCATTCGCGAAATGCCCCTCGACATCAGCGGTGAGAGCAGCGCACAGAAACGTGCCCGCGTCGTGGAGCAGCTCACTCAACATCAGGCCGATGTGCTGGCGATTACGCTGCCGGACAACATTGCCTGGCTGCTTAATGTCCGTGGTTCGGATCTTGCTATGGTTCCGGTGCCGTTCTCATTTGCCCTGCTCCATCGCAGCGGCGAACTGGAATGGTTTGTCGATAGCAATAAAACACAGCAACTCCCCGCATCGCTGTTGGATACGCTTACGCTGGCCCCGCAAGAGAGCTTCCTGGCTCGCTGTCAGCAGTTGGCAAATGGGAAGCGCTTTCTGGTCGATAAAGACTACGCTCCGGTGGCATTGCGTTTTGCCATAGAAGAACATGGCGGCCACATCCTGTGGGCCCCCGACCCTATTACGTTAATGAAAGCGCACAAAAATGACATTGAACTGGCAGGCTATCGGGAATGCCATGAACAGGATGGCGCAGCCTGGGTTAACTTCCTCGCATGGCTGGCGCATGAGGTCCCTTTACGCGAAGCGGCGGGCAATCCAATCACCGAACTGGAAGCGCAGGCTAAACAGCTGGAGTTTCGCCAGCAGCAGCCGGGATTTATCGAGCAGAGTTTCAGCACGATTTCAGCCTCTGCCAGCAATGCGGCGATGTGTCATTACCACTCCAGCGAAAAAACCAATACGCCAATTACCTCGCAGGCCATGTACCTGAATGATTCCGGTGGTCAGTATCATAATGGTACAACGGATACGACGCGCACCCTGGCATTTGGCCCACAGGATCCGCAGCGACGCTTGCACTACACCGCCGTGTTGAAAGGCTTCTTGTCACTTATTTCACTGCAGTTCCCCAGCGGTACTCAGGGCCATCAACTGGATGCCTTTAGTCGGCGGGCGTTGTGGGATTTGGGACTGGATTTTGATCATGGAACCGGGCACGGCGTAGGCCATCAGTTGCTTATCCATGAACAACCTCATCGCATTGCCAAAAAAGTTAACCCCTGGCCTCTGGTGGCGGGCAATATCATCACCATCGAACCGGGTTATTATCTGGCCGGGCAATATGGGATCCGCATTGAGAATCAGGTGGAGATTATCAACAGCCGTCCGGGCTTCTGCCGTTTCTCAACGCTGACGCTGGTGCCGATTGATTTGAACCTTGTGGAACTGCATCTGCTGAGCGATGCTGAGAAACAGTGGATTGATGATTATCACCAGCAGGTCAGAGAGACATTGTCCCCACGCGTAAACGCAGAAGCCCGTCCATGGCTGTTCGCCGCCACTGCGCCTATTCGCGTTCAGGCCAATTAAGACAATAAAAAAGGCAGCCCGCAGGCTGCCTTAGTTCTCCCCAACGTCTTACTGCTTAGCTGTTACGGATGTACTCATCCATTTCAGTTTTCAGGTTATCGGACTTGGTACCGAAGATCGCCTGAACACCGGAACCAGCAACCACGACGCCCGCCGCACCCAGTTTCTTCAGGCCAGCCTGATCCACTTTGGCAACGTCAGCCACGCTAACGCGCAGACGAGTAATGCACGCATCGAGGTTAGTGATGTTTTCTTTACCACCGAATGCAGCAACCAGAGCCGGAGCCATTTCGCCGGACGCACCCGCTTTGCTGTCTTCGGTCGCATCTTCACGACCTGGCGTTTTCAGGTCCAGCGCTTTGATCAGCACACGGAAGATGGTGTAGTAAACAATCGCATAACCGATACCGACAATCGGGAACAGCCACAGTTTGCTGCTGTTACCGGACAGAACGATAAAGTCGATCAGACCGTGAGAGAACGATGTCCCGTCACGCATACCCAGCAGGATACAGATCGGGAATGCCAGACCAGCCAGAATCGCGTGGATGATGTACAGGATCGGCGCCACGAACATGAAGGAGAACTCGATCGGCTCGGTAATACCGGTCAGGAACGAGGTCAGCGCCGCGGAGATCATAATACCGCCCACTTTCGCGCGGTTTTCTGGTTTAGCAGAGTGCCAGATAGCGATAGCGGCAGCCGGCAGACCATACATTTTGAACAGGAAACCACCGGACAGTTTGCCCGCAGTCGGGTCGCCCGCCATATAGCGAGGGATATCGCCGTGGAACACCTGGCCTGCAGCGTTGGTGTACTCACCGATCTGCATCTGGAAAGGAACGTTCCAGATATGGTGCAGACCAAACGGCACCAGGCAGCGTTCAATGAAGCCATAGATACCGAACGCCACTACCGGGTTCTGGTATGCAGCCCACTGGGAGAACGTCTGAATAGCAGTACCGATCGGCGGCCAAATGAAGGACAGAACCACGCCTGTGAAGATGGCAGCCAGACCAGAAATAATAGGAACGAAGCGCTTACCCGCAAAGAAGCCGAGATACTCAGGCAATTTGATACGGTAGAAACGGTTGAACATATACGCTGCAATCGCACCGGAGATAATCCCCCCGAGAACACCCGTATCAGCAAGGTGTTTAGCGGCGATCTCTTCAGCAGGTAAATGCAGAACCAGCGGCGCAACAACAGCCATGGTTTTAACCATGATGCCGTAGGCAACAACGGATGCCAGTGCAGATACGCCGTCATTGTTGGTGAAGCCTAACGCAACACCGATGGCAAAGATCAGCGGCATGTTCGCAAAAACAGAACCGCCTGCTTCTGCCATTACGTGCGATACAACGGCTGGCAGCCAGCTGAAGTTAGCGGAACCGACACCCAGCAGGATACCTGCAATCGGGAGTACGGATACCGGCAGCATCAGCGATTTACCGACCTTTTGCAGGTTAGCAAATGCATTCTTAAACATAATTAGGAGTGCTCCTGAGTATTTGTGCTTATACACTTCATCCTTCAAACCGCCTCAGCGTTGGCTGCGCTCATTCACTCCAGTCACTTACTCGAGTAAGCTCCTGTCATTCACTCACTTGCCGCCTTGATGCCGCTTGAATGATTTTGTGTATTCTACGTTCTCACGCATTGGCAAGGGGGGAGAGCCTCGCCGTGGACAGAGCATCTAAGTGCTCTTTATTTATTACACAGAGTAAAATAATTCAGTCTGTATTTGTTTGACGGCTATCACAATTCAGTTGTGAATGGCCGCAAAATTCGCACATTCCGATAAAATGAGTTTCTGAATGTGTCTAACTGGTTATTCACCGCCCATTTTGTGGCGGTGAACTTTACTCGCTTTAGTTATTAATTACGAGCTTTAAAAAAAGTCAGTTAACGGACTGATTGCAGGCGAGAAGCATCGATGTGAAACAGGCGGGCAAAGTTATCAGTGGTTGCCTGCGCCAGTTCTTCCACGGCAACACCTTTCACTACGGCCATATACTCCGCAACGTCACGCGTCATGGCAGGTTGGTTCTCTTTTCCACGATGCGGCACCGGCGCAAGGTACGGAGAATCCGTCTCAACTAACAAACGATCCAGAGGAACATAACGGGCAGCATCACGCAGTTGGTCAGCATTACGGAACGTGACGATGCCGGAAAACGAGATATAAAAGCCGAGATCCAGCAATTTGCCCGCCGTTTCTCTGTCCTCTGTAAAACAGTGTAGTACGCCGCCGCAATCCGTCACCTTTTCTTCGCGCAGAATTGATAATGTATCGGCTCGGGCATCACGGGTATGCACGATAACCGGTTTCTGTAACTCGCGGCCAATCTGAATATGGTGGATGAAAGATTCCTGCTGGCGCACCTTCGTTTCCGGCGTGTAAAAATAATCCAGCCCGGTTTCTCCCATCGCTACCACACCGTCTTCGGCGGCAAAACGACGCAGGTCTTCAACATCATAAGTTTCAGCCTGATTTAACGGATGCACACCGCAGGAGAAAACCACGTTGTCACGTTGGCCAACCAGTTCACGCATACTGCGGTATCCCGGCAGGGTGGTTGCGACGGCAAGACAAAATTTCACATCGCGTGCGGCCGCTTTCGCCAACACGTCATCCACGTCCTTATGCAGAGATTGATAATCCAGGCCATCAAGATGGCAGTGTGAGTCGACTAAAAACATAATGTCTCTCTCAAAGATGAGGAACAGGCAGTACGGTGCCTGGTTGCAGGTAATGCTCAATACGGAGAATAAGATCGGTTAATACCAGTTCACGGTTTATGCCCGTCACGTTCAGCAACTGCTGACGACAATGACAAACATCACCGAGTATCGCCTGTATCTGGGCGACGGATAACCGCTCGGCGATAGAAGAGATGAGATCCTGAGCATCAGGATTGGTTAAATGGGAAATCCCATAAGAACGCTTTAAGGCATCCGTCAACAGCGTGGCCAGCCAGTGTAAACGAGCGGCAGCCTGATCGTGGTTGAGCGCCGCTAACAGGATATACCAGTCGCCTGATTGCAGGGTGTTCGCCAGCGCGGCGAGGAAATCTGTGCGGTGCGTCCAGCTTTCAGCCTGTAGCAACGTTAATGCCGCGCCAGGCGACCCCGCACTCAGACGTAATGCGCTCAACAATGCTTCCGGTGACGCCGTCACTTCACGGGTAAGCCAGGAGATAGCGTATGACTCTGCCGGTGGTGCAAGGTGATGTAACCGACAGCGGCTACGCAGCGTGGCCAATAAACGCGCAGGTTCGCGACTGGCGAGGAAGAACCAGGTCTGCGCCGGAGGCTCTTCCAGCGTTTTCAGTAACGCATTAGCGGCGGCATCAGTTAACTGGGCGGCATCCGGGATCCACACCACTTTCGCCCCGCCCAGGCGTGAATGCTCGTACAGTTTCTCACTGACTTCACGTACCGCATCAACGCCCAGCGTGCTTTTGCCTTTTTCCGGCAGCAGCGAATAGTAGTCCGGATGGGTCCCCGCCTGCATCAGCTGACAGCCGCGGCAGTGTCCGCAGCTTTTATGTCCTTCCGGCTGCTGACACATTAAATAGCGACTGAGCGCGTAAATCAGCGCATCGTCGCCCATGCCGGGTAACGCCTGAATCAGTAACGCATGGTGACCACGACCCGTCTGGTAGCTCGCTACCAGTTTTTCAAAATCAGGTCGTAACCATGGGAACCATTTCATGCGCCCTGCTCCTTCACCCACTGAGTAATGGTATTGCGAATATCAGCCATCACAGCCTCCAGCGGCTGCGTAGCGTCAATCGTACGAATGCTGGCATCTTTGGCAGCCAGTTCAAGATAGCGCGCTCGGGTACGATTAAAGAAATCGAAAGATTCCTGTTCAATACGGTCCAGTTCGCCACGCGCACGCGCACGCTTCAATCCGACTTCTGGAGTGACATCCAGATAGAGCGTCAGGTCCGGGCGAAAATCTCCGAGTACCGCATCACGCAGCGTTGCCAGCATGTTTTGATCTATACCGCGGCCACCGCCCTGATACGCCTGGGTCGACAGGTCGTGACGATCGCCAATGACCCATGCGCCTCTCGCCAGCGCAGGTTTAATAACGGTTTCGACCAACTGTACGCGCGCGGCGTAAAACATCAGGACTTCGGCTTTGTCGGTAATGACCTCGTCGCCTACCGACTTAATGTCCAGCACCAGACTTCTTAGTTTCTCAGCGAGCTGCGTTCCACCAGGCTCGCGGGTAAAAACCATGTCACGAATACCGAGTTGCTCAAGTGTCTCTACCACCACATTACGCGCAGTGGTTTTTCCGGCGCCTTCCAGGCCCTCGATGACGATATAGTTACTGCCCATTTTTTTCCTTAAGCACTTTCAGGTAATCCTGTACTGACCGGTTATGGCTGACAAGATTGGTGTTAAATGTGTGGCCGCCTTTACCATCTGCCACGAAATAGAGATACGGCGTTTTTGCCGGATGTGCGGCAGCCTGCAATGAGGCCTCTCCCGGCATGGCAATCGGGCCAGGCGGCAGCCCGGTTATGGTGTAGGTGTTATAGGCGGTTGGCGTTTCTAAATCCACACGCGACAATTTGCCATTATACCGTGTCCCCATGCCGTAAATCACCGTCGGATCGGTTTGTAAACGCATGCCAATACGTAAGCGGTTAATAAAGACCGAGGCCACCTGGTCGCGCTCGCTGGCAACCGCAGTTTCTTTTTCAATAATCGAGGCCATTGTCACTAGCTGATTTTTATCCTGATAAGGCAAGCCATCAGCGCGCCCTTCCCAGACGGTATCCACCGCTTTAACCATCTTTTGATGCGCACGTTTTAGCAGTGCTACGTCGGTCGTATTCGCGGTATACATCCAGGTATCGGGCCAGAACCAACCTTCCACCCACTGCGGGTTTTCCAGCTTCAGCGCCTGAGCGACAGTCTCGTAGTTATCGTCGCTCAGCGTATGTTTGATATAGGGCGCATCGCGCAGTTGTTTGAGGTAATCACTCAGGCGCATCCCTTCCACCAGACGTAACGGGAACTGGGCCTCTTTACCGCTTTCCAGCAATAGCAGCATTTCTCGCACCGTCATGTCGGGCGTCAGGCGATAGGTACCCGCCTTAAAATGCGACAGGTCAGGCTCCACACGCAGCAGCCACTGGAAGACACGCGGACGATTGATAATCTTATCCGCATACAGTTGTTCACCGAGAGCCAGGCGGCCTGTACCCGCTTTCAGCGTAAAAATAGTCTCTTCTTTAATCAATAACTTACTGTCCGCCAGATGGCGAACTTTCCACATGCCTACGCCCGCGGCAATGCCCAGCACAACCAGCAATAACAGGACAACGAGTAACAGTTTTTTCATGACTAATTCGGGTGCTCACAAAGTGGGGCTAAAAAATCGAATAACAAACGTGAAGACAACATCGTGTCGCCACAGGTACGCACGGGAATAACCGGCATTAATGCGTTACAGACGACGATTTCATCGGCTTGCATAATCTCCTCCAACCCGGCATACACTTCGACAAGACTGAACGGTGATTGTGCCAGCATACGGATACAGAATTGTCGCATAATGCCGTTCACTCCGGCCTGATCCAACCGGGGAGTGTAAACCACATTACCTTTACGCCAGAACAAATTAGCCGCACAGCATTCCGTAACCCATCCCTCGCTGTCAAGAACTAGCGCTTCATCGGCATCCGTCTGCTCAAGATGAGAGCGAATCAATACCTGCTCCAGGCGATTCAGATGCTTAAGTCCGGCAAGCATAGGGTTACGCCCCAGACGCACTGGGCTTAACGCCAGCGTAATCCCTTCATGGCGCCAACGATCGTAATGTTCGGGCCAGGCTGAAACAGAGAGAATACGGGTGGCGTTGTGACAATTTGCGCCGCTGTATCCCCGACCGCCGCTACCGCGGCTAATAATGACTTTCAATACACCACGCGCGTGTCCTTGAGCCAGCATTTTCATTTCATCTTGCAGTTCTGACCACTGTTCAAAAGCGATCAGCAACTTTTGGCAAGCGTCTTGTAAACGCGCAAGATGCGCTGCAAAGAGGCAAATTTCGCCGTCGATAATTCGCGCGGTAGTAAAACAACCATCGCCAAATTGGGTCGCTCGATCGCTTACGGCCAGCAGATTTTGCTCGCAGCCATTAATTAAGAACATGGAGGCTCCTTATATCTGGTCCGCTAGTTTGGCAGGATGAGTAACACAGGACAAGGGTGAAAAACCGAATAAAAAAAGGCCCGACAAGCGGACCTTTTCAGTTTTATTTCGATGCTAACGCATCACCTGACGAGACTTAAATCTTTTTAAAGATCAAAGAACCGTTGGTACCACCGAAGCCGAAGGAGTTACACAGAGTATATTCCAAACCACTCACCTGACGCGCTTCGTGAGGAACGAAGTCCAGGTCACAACCTTCATCCGGGTTATCCAGGTTGATGGTTGGCGGAATAGCCTGGTCGCGCAGCGCCAGGATAGAGAAAATAGACTCTACCGCGCCCGCAGCGCCTAACAGGTGACCGGTCATGGATTTGGTTGAGCTTACCATCACACGGCTCGCCGCATCGCCAAAGACAGATTTCACTGCCTGGGTTTCAGCTTTATCGCCTGCAGGCGTAGACGTACCATGCGCGTTGACATAGCCGATCTGACCCGCTTCGATAGCCGCATCGCGTAGTGCATTGACCATTGCCAGCGCAGCGCCTGCACCGTTTTCCGGTGGTGACGTCATGTGGTAAGCATCGCTGCTCATGCCAAAACCAACGACTTCAGCATAGATTTTCGCGCCGCGCGCTTTCGCATGCTCGTACTCTTCCAGTACCACCATGCCTGCGCCGTCGCCCAACACGAAGCCATCACGCTCTTTATCCCACGGGCGGCTTGCCGCTTGCGGGTTATCATTACGCGTAGACAGCGCGCGTGCCGCGCCAAAACCACCCACGCCAAGCGGTGTACTGGCTTTTTCAGCACCACCCGCAACCATCGCGTCTGCATCACCGTATGCAATGATACGTGCGGCATGACCGATGTTATGTACGCCTGAAGTACAGGCGGTCGCGATGGAGATGCTTGGCCCTTGCAGGCCGTACATGATGGTCAGGTGACCTGCCACCATGTTAACAATCGTCGACGGAACGAAGAACGGGCTGATCTTACGCGGTCCACCGTTTACCAAAGAGGTATGGTTTTCTTCGATCAGACCGAGACCGCCAATACCAGAGCCAATAGCGGCGCCAATACGGTGAGCGTTCTCTTCCGTAATTTCGAGGCCAGAATCCTGCATGGCCTGAACGCCAGCGACAATTCCATATTGAATGAAGGCATCCATCTTGCGCTGTTCTTTGCGCGAGATAATGTCTTCACAGTTAAAATCCTTTACTAAGCCAGCAAATTTCGTTGCATAGGCGCTAGTATCGAAATGGTCGATCAGGCTGATGCCACTCTGACCGGCAAGGAGAGCTTTCCAGGTAGACTCTACGGTATTGCCGACAGGAGACAACATGCCCAGTCCGGTCACAACTACACGACGCTTAGACACGGTTGTCCTCCAGGGAGGGAAAATAATTCAAGTGGGATAAAAAGATAAAACTCAGGCGGTCGAATGACCGCCTGGAGATGTTCACTTACGCCTGGTGGCCGTTGATGTAATCAATGGCAGCCTGAACGGTAGTGATTTTCTCAGCTTCTTCGTCCGGAATCTCAGTATCAAACTCTTCTTCCAGAGCCATTACCAGCTCAACGGTGTCAAGAGAATCTGCGCCCAGGTCTTCAACGAAGGAAGCATTGTTGGTAACTTCTTCCTGCTTAACGCCCAGCTGTTCGCCGATAATTTTCTTAACGCGTTCTTCGATAGTGCTCATACTCTTAAATTTCCTATCAAAACTCGCTTTCGCGATGGTTTTCGTAGTGTATAAAATGTTGAAAAATTTGCAACTAAATCCCGGCAGGTCTTACCACGATTTTACGTTATTTTGAGGCCATTCCCCCTAATAACGCAAATATTTTTCAATCGTGGTTAAACCATGTACATCCCGCCGTTGACGTGCAAAGTCTCACCTGTGATGTAACTTGCTTCGTCAGAAGCTAAAAATGCAACCGCACTGGCGATTTCCTGAGCGCCACCAAGGCGACCCGCAGGAACCTGCGCCAGTATACCCGCACGCTGATCATCAGACAGCGCACGCGTCATGTCCGTTTCAATAAAGCCCGGAGCAACAACGTTTACAGTAATACCACGGGACGCAACTTCGCGCGCCAGTGATTTACTGAAGCCGATCAGACCTGCTTTCGCCGCAGCGTAGTTAGCCTGACCCGCATTTCCCATGGTACCAACCACAGAACCGATAGTGATAATACGCCCATGACGCTTTTTCATCATAGCTCGCATTACCGCTTTTGACAGACGGAAAACAGATGACAGGTTGGTTTCGATGATATCGTTCCACTCGTCATCTTTCATGCGCATTAACAGGTTATCACGAGTAATCCCGGCATTATTGACCAGAATATCGACTTCACCAAATTCTGCGCGAATATTTTCCAGAACAGATTCGATAGATGCCGGATCGGTCACATTCAACATCAGACCTTTACCATTTGCACCTAAGTAATCGCTAATGGCCTGCGCACCACTTTCACTGGTTGCAGTCCCGATAACTTTCGCGCCACGGGCAACGAGCGTTTCAGCAATTGCGCGGCCAATTCCACGGCTTGCACCGGTTACCAGCGCGATTTTTCCTTCAAAATTCATGGGCTTCCTCTTTTATTGCTCTAGCGCCGCAGACAGCGCTGCCGGCTCATTCAGTGCCGAAGCGGTCAGGGTGTCAACAATACGTTTCGTCAAACCGGTGAGAACTTTGCCTGGTCCCACTTCATACAGGTGCTCTACGCCCTGAGATGCCATAAACTCAACGGTTTTAGTCCACTGAACCGGGCTGTACAGTTGACGAACCAGCGCATCGCGAATCGCGCCTGCGGTAGTTTCACACTTCACGTCGACGTTGTTCACAACTGGAACAGTCGGCGCGTTGAAAGTGATTTTTTGCAATTCAACGGCCAGTTTCTCAGCGGCAGGCTTCATCAGCGCGCAGTGAGAAGGCACGCTGACCGGCAACGGCAGCGCACGCTTGGCGCCAGCGGCTTTACAGGCAGCACCTGCACGTTCTACGGCTTCTTTATGCCCGGCGATAACCACCTGACCCGGCGAGTTGAAGTTAACCGGAGAAACGACCTGCCCTTCAGCAGACTCTTCACACGCTTTAGCGATAGAGGCATCGTCCAGACCAATAATCGCAGACATGCCGCCAGTACCTTCCGGTACGGCTTCCTGCATGAATTTGCCGCGCAGTTCAACCAGACGGACGGCATCGGCAAAATCAATTACACCCGCACATACCAGCGCAGAATATTCGCCCAGGCTATGACCTGCCATCAGCGCAGGTGTTTTACCCCCCTGCTGCTGCCATACGCGATACAGCGCGACAGATGCAGCCAATAGCGCTGGCTGCGTCTGCCAGGTTTTATTCAGTTCTTCTGCCGGACCTTGCTGAGTCAGCGCCCACAGATCATAGCCCAGCGCAGCTGATGCTTCAGCAAAAGTTTCTTCAACAATTGGGTAGCTTGCTGCCATTTCAGACAACATCCCAACGGTCTGGGAACCCTGCCCCGGAAACACAAATGCAAATTGCGTCATGTTAAAATCCTTATACTAGAAACGAACCAGCGCGGAGCCCCAGGTGAATCCACCCCCGAAGGCTTCAAGCAATACCAACTGCCCGGCTTTGATACGCCCGTCGCGGACGGCTTCGTCCAGTGCGCACGGTACGGAAGCCGCGGACGTATTGCCATGTCTGTCCAGTGTAACGACGACATTATCCATCGACATGCCCAGCTTTTTCGCTGTCGCGATGATAATACGCAGGTTTGCCTGATGCGGCACCAGCCAGTCCAGCGCAGAACGGTCGAGATTATTGGCTTCCAGCGTTTCATCAACGATGTGGGCAAGCTCGGTCACCGCGACTTTAAATACTTCGTTACCCGCCATCGTCAGGTGGATCGGGTTATCCGGATTTACGCGATCGGCGTTAGGCAGCGTCAACAACTCACCATAACGACCATCAGCATGCAGATGCGTGGAGAGAATACCCGGCTCTTCAGATGCGCTCAGTACCACCGCGCCCGCGCCGTCACCAAAGATAATGATCGTCCCACGATCGGTTGGATCACAAGTACGAGCAAGAACATCAGATCCAACGACCAGCGCATGCTTCACTGCGCCAGACTTAACGTACTGATCGGCAACGCTCAGGGCATAGGTAAAACCGGCACAAGCGGCCGCAACGTCAAACGCCGGACAGCCTTTGATCCCCAGCATACTTTGGATCTGGCATGCCGCGCTTGGAAATGCGTGTGTGGATGATGTGGTGGCAACCACAATCAGACCAATTTCGTCTTTTTCGATGCCCGCCATTTCCAGCGCACGGTTTGCGGCGGCAAAGCCCATCGTCGCAACTGTTTCATTTGGCGCTGCAATGTGGCGTTCACGGATACCTGTACGAGTGACGATCCACTCATCAGATGTCTCGACCATTTTTTCCAAATCGGCGTTAGTACGCACTTGTTCAGGCAGATAGCTGCCGGTACCAATAATCTTCGTATACATGTACGCTCAGTCACTTTTTGGTTATATACCGCCACGAGCAAAACGCTGGTACGCTGACAGCTTTCACAAACGCGCTATTATCTGTGCGGTCGTGAGTTTGCGCTTTCGCCACCGTCCAGCAGTTCGAATCCAGCTGGGTATACAGATTCCAGGCGAGCGGCAATTCGCTGAGGAACTTGTCGCTGCACCGCCTGCACTGCCTGTTCAATCGCGACCTCAAATGCTCGCTGATTAGCCGCACCATGACTCTTAATCACCGTGCCGCGCAATCCTAACAGACAGGCGCCATTATACTGGTCGGGGTTGAGGTGACTAAATCGCCTTGTCAGGCTTTTTTGTAACCAACGTTTTAATAAAAGCAGCCACCACGACCGTTTTTTGCCCTCACCCTGAGATTTCAGCAGTGAAAGGAACATTCTGACAACACCTTCCATCGTCTTTAATGTGACATTACCTGTAAAGCCGTCACAGACCAGTACATCAGTTTTGCCAGTCAGTAACTCATTGGCTTCAAGATAGCCTATATAGTTAATGGAAGGGATTGTTTTTAGCACCGCAGAAGCATCCCGAATACTGTCGAGACCTTTAGTTTCTTCTTCGCCGATGTTGAGCAACGCAACGCGAGGATTAGCAATCCCAACGACTTCTTCTGCCAGCACGGAACCCATAACGGCAAATTGCACCAACATCGTGCTATCACAATCCACGTTGGCGCCTAAATCCAGCACCACCGTTTTGCCCTTTTGCTGATGCGGTAAAACCGTCACCAACGCAGGACGCTCAATACCCTCAAGGGGTTTGAGCAATAACTTCGCAAGTCCCATTAGCGCGCCGGTATTACCAGCACTCACACAGGCTTGCGCTCGACCTTCTTTCACGAGCTCCAGGGCAACACGCATTGAGCTTCCACGACTGGCGCGAATAGCCTGCGAGGGCCGGGCATCACTGGCAATAACTGACTGAGCAGGGACAATCTGCAGACGTGAACGTTGTTCGAAGTCAGCTTTGGCAAGTAATGGCGTGATTGTATCGGGATCCCCGACTAAAAGAAGTGTGAGTTGCGAATTAGAATTCAGTGCCTGCAATGCTGCAGGCACTGTCACGGTAGGGCCAAAATCTCCCCCCATGACATCTAACGCCAGGGTTAGATGTGTCAAGGTATCGTCGCTGCCCGGTTAGGTGTTTCCCCAGTTACCCGGGGAAAGCCTCACTAAGCTTCATCACGCGTGCGCTCTCTGTCTTTCTCACCGAAGCGGGAAATCCATTGAGTCATGCGTGATTACTTAGCGATTACCTTACGGCCACGGTAGAAACCGTCGGCAGTGATGTGGTGACGCAGGTGTTGTTCACCAGAAGTTTTGTCTACAGACAGGCTGGTGACTGCGGTCAGAGCGTCATGAGAACGACGCATGCCACGTTTGGAACGGGTTGGTTTATTCTGTTGTACGGCCATGGACCTTACTCCTCAATTACTTACGCTTTAAGCTGGCTAATACGGCAAATGGGTTTGGTTTTTGCGCTTCATCAGGCAATTCGCCAAAGACCATGTCCGCCTCGGACACTTCACAGTGTTCAGAATCATGCACCGGAACTACCGGCAAGGAGAGGATAATCTCATCTTCAACCATTGCAAGCAGATCGATTTCACCGAATTCGTTAACCTCAATCGGCTCATACGCTTCCGGGAGTGCTTCAGCCTGTTCGTCAGAACGGACAGGACTAAAACAATATGTTGTGTGAACATGAAGTGGGAACGGTTTCCCGCAACGCTGACATTCGAGCGTAACCGACACTTTCGCATCACCGGTTATCACGGCAAGGCGCTGGTTATCGATAGCGAACGACATGGAGCATTCCACATCACTGTCCACACTGACCACAGAATCGGCGACGCGCTCAACCAGATCAGAAGTATAGATACCTTCATAATCGAGGCGTTTTTGAGCCGTACGAACCGGATCAAGAGTCAGGGGTAATTTTACCTTTTGCATAGGGCGCGCATATTAACTTTGTAACGTCATATAGTCAAAGAAAAAGGCAGCCTGAGGTTGCCTTTTGCCAATAATTCGCACACATTGCGGGTCATCGACTTAAAATCGCTCAAGACAAGCCAATACAGCCAGCTTGTAGGACGAAGTCAATAGTTTAAAATGGCTCTCATCAATACGCTATATGCGAGGGGAAAAATATGCCTCAACTTATACTTGCCTCGACCTCTCCCTGGCGTCGCGCTTTACTTGAAAAACTGGCAATTCCGTTTGAATGCGCGGCTCCTGAGGTGGATGAAACGCCGTTACCCGGCGAAGCGCCACGCCATTTAGTCTCGCGACTGGCGCAACAAAAAGCGCAATCTCTCGCCCAACGTTATCCAGCGCATCTGATTATTGGCTCCGATCAAATTTGTGTTCTTGATGGTGAAATAACCGGCAAACCATTAACAGAAGAAAATGCGCGCCAACAATTACTCAAAGCCCGTGGCAATATTGTGACGTTTTACACCGGACTGGCGCTTTATAATTCAGCTACCGGACATTTACAAACTGAGGTCGAGCCGTTCGACGTTCATTTTCGGCATTTAAGCGAAACGGAAATTGATGATTACCTGCGCAAAGAACGCCCGCTACATTGTGCCGGCAGTTTTAAAAGTGAGGGGTTAGGTATTGCTCTCTTTGAGCGTCTCGAGGGTCGCGACCCCAATACGCTGATCGGCCTGCCGCTGATCGCATTGTGTCAAATGCTGCGCCGGGAAGAGATGAACCCGCTGAACGCCTAGTTAATCCACCTGATGGCGACGCGATGCGTCTTATCAGGCCTACGGCGCATAACGCGATTGCAGGCCTGATAAGCAACGCGCATCAGGCTTTGCTACGTAAAACCTCAAGGCAGCGCTTCAACTGTTTATCCATTGGCGCTTCAACACGCATCACTTCGCCCGTCCCCGGATGGGTGAATTTCAACGCCGCGGCATGAAGGAACAGCCTGTTCAGTCCGGTATCCGCGAGTTGTTTATCGAACTCACGGTCGCCATAGCGATCGTCAAAGGCTATCGGATGCCCGGCATATTGGGTATGCACACGGATCTGGTGCGTGCGCCCTGTGACCGGGCTACAGCGCACAAGCGTGGCAAACGCATAGCGCTCTTCCACCTTAAAGCGTGTTTCCGACGGTTTACCTTCCTGATTCACCCGCACGATACGCTCGCCGCTTTGCAAAATGTTCTTCAACAGCGGCGCCTGCACGGTTTTGACATGCGACTGCCACTGGCCTCTCACCAGCGCCAGGTAGTCTTTTTGCATCCCTTTTTCACGCAGCTGTTCATGCAACGAACGTAAGGCTGAGCGTTTTTTAGCAACCAGCAGCACACCGGAGGTATCGCGGTCCAGGCGATGCACCAGTTCGAGGAAACGCGCTTCCGGACGTAATGCGCGTAAACCTTCAATAACACCGAAGCTTAATCCGCTTCCGCCATGTACGGCCGTTCCTGAAGGTTTGTTAAGCACCAGAATATGATCATCTTCATATAAAATGACATCAGTCAGCGCCGCAACCTTCTGCAGATTTGGGGAAATAGTCTCTTCTTCACGTTCGGCGACACGCACAGGTGGAATACGCACGATGTCCCCATCTTCGAGTTTGTACTCGGGTTTAATGCGCTTTTTATTCACCCGCACTTCGCCTTTACGCAAAATGCGATAAATCATACTTTTCGGCACCCCCTTAAGTTGAGTGCGTAAAAAGTTGTCGATGCGTTGCCCTGCTTCGTCAGCAGTGATAGCAACTGTTTTTACGGCTGGAGTCTCTGTTTTCATGGGGGCCGATTTTAAATAGCCATCAAGATTCGCGCCACACATTTTTCTATGCTTATATTAACTGCTATACCCTATTACTTAAGTTTGACATAACCGATTTGGTGGTTATTAAACCAATCACTACGCGGAAGTGAAAAAACTGTGAGTAACCGGGTGATAAATGGCAAAAGTCATCTTGCTATAACAAGGTTAGCAGTGGAATAATGAGGTCGTCTCCGTGTTGAATCTTGTTAAAACAAGACCTTTTCCGGAATGACCCAATTTTGCCCGACCGATCATCAACGCAGCAATGGCGTAAGACGTATTGATCTTTCAGGCAGTTAGCGGGCTGCGGGTTGCAGTCCTTACCGGTAATAAGGAAGCTTTTCTGGAGAGTAACACCCAGACTGTTCCCCTGATAATTGCGCTGTGTTTCCGTATGAAATACAGGCAACCGACACTCTGCGCCTCTTTGAGCTGACGATAACCGTGAGGTTGGCGACGCGAATAGACACGAGGCCATCGGTTCACACCCGGAAAGGCATTACTCTGCCCGCAGCTTAGTCGTCAATGTAAGAATAATGAGTAAGTTACGATGAAAAGAATGTTAATTAACGCGACTCAGCAGGAAGAGTTGCGTGTCGCCCTTGTAGATGGGCAACGTCTGTACGATCTGGATATCGAAAGTCCCGGACACGAACAGAAAAAAGCCAACATCTATAAAGGGAAAATTACCCGTATTGAACCGAGTCTGGAAGCTGCTTTTGTTGATTACGGCGCTGAACGTCACGGTTTCCTTCCGTTAAAAGAAATTGCCCGCGAATACTTCCCCGCTAACTACAACTCCCATGGTCGTCCCAACATTAAAGATGTGTTGCGCGAAGGTCAGGAAGTCATTGTTCAGATCGATAAAGAAGAACGCGGCAATAAAGGCGCTGCGCTGACCACCTTTATCAGCCTGGCGGGTAGTTATCTGGTTCTGATGCCGAACAACCCGCGCGCGGGCGGCATCTCCCGTCGTATTGAAGGCGATGACCGCACCGAATTAAAAGAAGCGCTGGCAAGCCTGGAACTGCCTGATGGTATGGGGCTTATTGTGCGTACCGCAGGTGTCGGCAAATCCGCCGAAGCGCTGCAATGGGACCTGAGCTTCCGCCTGAAACACTGGGAAGCCATTCAAAAAGCCGCCGACAGCCGCCCTGCTCCGTTCCTGATTCACCAGGAAAGCAACGTCATCGTCCGCGCATTCCGTGACTATTTACGTCAGGATATTGGCGAAATCCTCATTGATAACCCGAAAGTCATGGAGATGGCGCGTCAGCACATCGCCGCGCTGGGTCGTCCGGATTTCAGCAGCAAAATCAAACTGTACACCGGTGAAATCCCGCTGTTCAGCCACTATCAAATTGAATCTCAGATTGAGTCCGCGTTCCAGCGCGAAGTGCGTCTGCCGTCCGGCGGCTCCATCGTCATCGACAGCACTGAAGCCCTTACCGCTATCGATATCAACTCCGCACGCGCGACCCGCGGCGGCGACATCGAAGAAACCGCATTCAACACCAACCTGGAAGCAGCCGATGAAATTGCGCGTCAGCTGCGTCTGCGCGACCTCGGCGGCCTGATTGTCATCGACTTTATCGATATGACGCCGGTTCGCCACCAGCGTGCGGTTGAAAACCGCCTGCGTGAAGCCGTGCGTCAGGACCGAGCGCGTATTCAGATCAGCCATATTTCTCGCTTCGGCCTGCTGGAGATGTCCCGCCAGCGTCTGAGCCCGTCGCTGGGTGAGTCCAGCCATCACGTCTGCCCGCGCTGCTCCGGCACCGGTACCGTACGTGATAATGAATCTCTGTCGCTGTCTATTCTGCGTCTGATTGAAGAAGAAGCGCTGAAAGAGAATACCCAGGAAGTTCACGCTATCGTTCCTGTGCCGATTGCCTCTTATCTGCTCAACGAAAAGCGTACTGCGGTCAACGCCATCGAGACGCGTCAGAATGGCGTGCGCTGTGTAATCGTGCCAAACGATCAGATGGAAACCCCGCACTATTCCGTGCTGCGCGTCCGCAAAGGCGAAGAAACGCCAACCCTGAGCTACTTGCTGCCGAAGCTGCACGAAGAAGCAATGGAACTGCCGTCAGAACAAGAGTATGTCGAGCGTAAACAGCCAGAGCAACCGGCACTCGCGACCTTTGCTATGCCAGACGTGCCGCCAGCACCAACCGTGCAAGAACCCGCTGTTAAAGCCGTAGCGCCTAAAGCTGCTGCTGCCACCGCAGCAACAGCCTCTCAGCCTGGTTTGATTAGCCGTTTCTTCAGCGCACTGAAGTCTATCTTCGGCGGTAACGAAGAAGCGAAGCCGGTTGAACAACCTGCACCGAAAGCTGAAGAGAAGACGGAACGTCAGCAGGACCGCCGTAAACCACGTCAAAATAATCGTCGCGATCGTAACGATCGTCGTGATAACCGCGATAACCGTGGCGATCGTGACAACCGTAACGAACGTGCGGAAAACGGCGAAAATCGCGATGACAATCGTCGTAACCGTCGTCAGGCCCAGCAGCAAAATGCGGAAGCGCGCGATAATCGCCAGCAATCCAGTGATGTCGCTGACAAAGCGAAATCAGGTGATGAGCAGCAGACCCCGCGTCGCGAGCGCAACCGCCGCCGCAACGATGACAAGCGTCAGGCGCAGCAGGAAGTTAAAGAGCTGAACCTGGCTGAACAACAAGCGCAGGATACCGAGCAGGAAGAGCGCGTACGTCAGCCTCAGACCCGTCGTAAACAGCGTCAGTTGAACCAGAAAGTGCGTTATACAGACAGCACGGCGGTTGAAGCCGAAGTGGCAACTACCGCTGCGGCAGCTGAGGTCGTTGTCGCTCAAGCCGTTGAGCAGTCCGTACCGACTCCGCGTACCGAACTGGCGAAAGTTGATCTGCCAGCCGTTGTCGCACCTGAGCAGGAAGACAACAGCGAAGCGCGTGACTCCAACGGTATGCCACGTCGTTCCCGCCGTTCCCCTCGCCATCTGCGCGTAAGTGGACAGCGTCGTCGTCGTTATCGTGACGAGCGTTATCCGGCTCAGTCGCCAATGCCGCTGACCGTCGCCTGTGCTTCTCCTGAATTGGCGTCCGGTAAAGTATGGATCAGCTACCCTGTCGTTCGTCCGCAGGATCAGCAGGTTGAAGACCAACGCGAGCAGGAAATTCACCAGGAGCAAACTGCCTCTGTCGCAGTAGAGCCTCAGGTTGCTGCGGCTGCCGTTGAGCACATTGCGGACACTCCTGCGCCGGTTGAAGCCGTGCAGCCAGAGGAAGTTGTAGCGGAACCTCAGATTGCCGTTGTTGAAACCACGCATCCGGAAGTCATTGCGACCCCGGTTGAAGAACAACCGCAAATTATCGCTGAATCTGACGCACCTGTAGCTGAAGAGATCGCCGCTGAAGCTCAACCGGTCGCTGAAACCCCGGCTGAAGAGCCTGCGGAAATCATCGTCTCCAAGCCGGAGGTGGTTGAAGAAGTTGCACAAGTCGCGCAAGCAGCACCTGTTGTGGAAGAAGTCGCTGCGCCGGTTGTAGAAGCTGAAGTCGTTAAGTCTGACGTTGTCGCAACAAGCGTTGACGCCGAGCACCTTCACAGCCATGCGACTGCGCCGATGACCCGCGCTCCGGCGCCGGAATATGTGCCAGAAGCGCCGCGTCATAGCGACTGGCAGCGCCCGGCGTTCACCTTTGAAGGTAAAGGCGCTGCGGGTGGACACAGCGCCACGCATCAAGCCACTGCGCCGGCAACACGCCCGCAGCCGGTTGAATAAGTCATAATCAACCTCAAAGCCGACCTTAGGGTCGGCTTTTTTATATCGGCTCTACGCGTTTCATCCCGGTTAATTGCGGCATCACATCCTTCATTAACGCTAAAAATTTGCGCAACCGTGTCGGATAGTAACGCGCCCAGGGATAAACCAGATGCACCGGCAACGAGGCCGCCCGCCACTCGGGCAGCAGCATAACTAAACGTCCGTTGGCGATATCTTCTTCAACCATCCAGCTAGAAACAATCGTCACTCCCAGCCCGGCCAGCGCGGCATTTCTTGCCACATAAATACTGTCAGTACTTAATCTGGGTGAAATAGTCAGCGTGACAGGTTCATTACGCGCCTGGTGTAGCAACGAAACGCTATGCTGAAAAAACGTGTTCACTGCAATCCACGGCAGCGCGGATAACTGCTCAGGGTGCGAAATTTCGCCATATTGCTCCAGCAATACAGGACTCGCCACCATGCTACGGGGAACTTCAGCCAGTAAAACCGAAACCGTGGCCGGATCGACTTCCGCGCCAACCCGAATCGCGCAATCAATATTATCGCTCAAGAAATCAACGGTTTTGTCGTTAAGCATCCACTCCACCGATAACTGTGGATAGCGCGAAAGAAACTGCAACAGCGGCTCAAGAAGCTGTTGCTGTCCAAACGCATGCGGCGCCCGTACGCGCAACGTCCCCACCGGTTCATCTTCCGTGACATTAAGTCCATCTTCCAGCGCCAGCCAGGCATCGATGATATTTTTGGCGTGCTGGTAACCGCGCTCTCCATCGTCGGTTAATTTCATCGCATGCGTGGTACGCATGATCAGTTTCACACCCAGCAGAGTTTCCAGGGATTGCAACCGTCGGCTTACCGTCGCTTGCGTTGTCCCCATCTGTTTTGCCGCTGCCGAAAGCGATCCTGCTTCAACGATGCGCACAAACGTGCGCATCAATTCCACCCTATCTATACGTTCAGTTTTTATCATTACCAGTTTCTTCATACGCCTGACGTATAACTGTTTTACCACTGCGCTCGCTACCGCACCACCCGCAGAAGGATAAAAATAGCCGCACATCCTGTGATTGAGGAATCATTTGTGAACACACACACCGCACTTTCCCGTTGGGTCATTTTCGTTCTGGCATTAGGAGCCGGATTCAGCGTTGCCGCTATCTACTATGCCCAGCCCCTTCTGCCTTTAATGGGGCAGGATCTGAACTTAAGTATTACCGGCATGGGACTGGTTCCGACGCTGACCCAGGCGGGATACGCGCTGGGTATTTTGTTTTTATTACCATTGGGCGATCGTTATGACCGCCGGACATTAATCCTGCTGAAAAGTATCTCTCTTGCCGTACTGCTTCTGGCATGCAGCTTTACCGGGCAGTTACATTCACTGCTAATAGTGAGCCTGTTGATGGGCATGGCGGCAACAATGGCGCAGGATATCGTTCCCGCGGCGGCTATTCTGGCGCCGGAAGGCAAACAGGGAAAAACGGTGGGCACGGTGATGACAGGCCTGCTGTTGGGGATTTTACTCTCGCGTACCGTTAGCGGACTGGTGGGTGAAGCGTTTGGCTGGCGTGAGATGTACCAACTTGCCGCCGCCAGTATTGCCATGATTACCGTAATTATGTGGAAGGTACTGCCTCGTTTTACGGCCCATTCTACGCTGAGCTACCCGTCATTGATGCTCTCTATGGCGCAGCTCTGGCAACGGTATCCCGCATTGCGCCGCGCGGCGCTGGCACAGGGCTTTCTGTCCATAGCCTTCAGCGCTTTCTGGTCCACGCTGGCGGTGATGTTATCTGAACATTATCACATGGGTAGCGCGATGGCGGGCGCGTTTGGTATCGCGGGAGCCGCCGGTGCGCTTGCCGCGCCGTTGGCGGGTCATCTGGCCGATAAAGTGGGCGCAGCAAAAGTGACGCAGTTAGGTGCTTTGCTGGTAACCGTCTCTTTCGCACTGATGTTCTTGTTACCCGCCCTGCCAGTACAGGGGCAGTGGCTGCTGATTGCTGTTTCGGCGGTCGGTTTTGATCTCGGATTGCAATCCAGCCTGGTTGCCCACCAGAACCTGGTTTATGGCCTGGAGCCTCAGGCCCGGGGCCGTCTGAATGCGCTGCTGTTTACTATGGTGTTCATTGGTATGGCGCTGGGTTCCGTTCTCGGGAGTCAGGTCTATGCGCTGGCAAACTGGGAAGGTGTGGTGACGCTGGCAACCATCAGCGGTGCGCTTGCGCTGGTAATAAGGCTGACGGGAAATCTGTCGCTTAGCAAAACAACGGTAGCCTAAAAAAATGCCCGCTCCTGGGTGTTAAGGGAGCGGGCAGACAAACATACCCAGTTTCAAGATATGTTCAAAAAGAGTTTTACCGATTAAGCTGGAACAACGACATTCCCTGCATATCGGTAAATGCTTTATAAGAGGCCTGAAGTGCGGCCTGTTGCATGACGTAGGACGAAATCGCCGCATTCCAGTCGACATCCACCAGGTTGCTCATCTGTTGGGTTTGGCCTAACGCACGATCGGCTCCCAGTGAATCCAGTGAGCTCAGTTCACTCAGCTGGGTACCCAATTCTGCGCGAACGGAAAGCACGTTATTCAGTGAGTTTTTCAAGCCACGATTGGTTTTATCGATAGCTGCTGCGGCCTTATCCTTTGCCACATCATCACCCGCAATAGGAATTTTTAGCTCTTCAATCGCGCTGTCCAGCATTTTGAACAGGTTCTTTTCCTGGGTGCTACCCGGTGGTTCCGGTACGGCGTTGCTGGTCAGGCTGGCGAAGATTTTGTCGCCCGTGTGACCAATGACCATGGTACGGGAAGCATCAACCTGCTGGGTCACATTTGTTGTTCCACCGCTATAGGAACCATCAGCCTGCGCAAACGGGGCCGATTCGGTTTTATATCCGCCAAAAATGTAGCGCCCATTACCGTCGGTGCTGTTCGCCAGGTTCATCAGCTGATCGCGGATACCCTGCAAATCAGTGGCCAACGATGCACGGTCATCATCACTTAATGTACCGTTACCGGCATAAACAATTTTCTCCTGCGCAGCCTGAATAGCCGTTGTTACCTGGCTCAGTACGTTCTCTTCCAGCGAGACTTTCTGCGTCGCGAAGGTGCGCGCCAGCGTGTACTGGCTGTTCTGCGCCTGAGCCTGAGAAAGCACTACGGCCTGCGACGCGGCAATCGGATCGTCAGACGGACTGATCACGCGTTTGCCGGTCGACATCTGCTCGCCGAACTTCATCCATTCAGCCTGAGAGTTAGTGATGCCACGCATATTCTGCTGGTACATCATCTGGGTGCTGATACGCATTGTGTCCCTCTCCCTTAGCGAATATTAATCAATGCATCAAACAGCGCATTCGCAGTTTGCAATACCTGTGCGTTAGCCAAGTAATACTGCTGATAACGCTGCAAATTACCGTATTCTTCGTCGAGGTTTACCCCGGAAATCGACTGCTGCTGGTTATAAAGCTGCTTGACCACATTGTTTTGCGTGGTACTGCTGGTTTTCAGCGTCGCCGTTTTGTTGCCCACGTCGCTCACCAGAGTGGCGTAAGCGTCATTAAAGGTTTTATTACCAACAGTTGCCTTGGTTTGCAGATCCAGCAGTTTCTGACCGTTACGGTTATCGCTTGCACCTGTATCTGCAGCAGGATCAGTGCTTTTCTCTGACGCCATGGCGATTTTCGACTCGTCTGTCACCATGACTTTCATATCAACAATAGCGTTGCTCACGGGTTTCAGAATAAAGCTGTCGTTATCGTTAGCGCCGGTTGGATTAGCCTTAACCGTTACCTTCAGACCATCAATATCCAGTTTACCGTTCGCATCAGGTTTAGCTTCAAACGTGGTGTTATCGGCCAGACGCGTCACCTGCCATTTGCCGCCGCTAAACACAACTTTATAGTCGGTAGCCTGCACTTTCGAACTGTCATCAACCTCAGCACTTAATTCTGCTTTACCGGTATTCTTAGCGTTACTCAGTACGGACGGGCTGCCGATAGCAAAGAAATCTTTACCCGCATCGCCGTTAGCATCAAAACCTTCTTTATGCTGGGTGTTAAACGCATCGGCAAACGCCAGCGCCAGTTGGCCCAGCGTGTTACGCGTTTGATCCAGTTCCTGCGAACGGAAGGTGAGCAGTCCACCCAATGAACCGGTATTCAGCAGTTTCTCAGGGATCTCAACCGCTCCGGCAACGCCATCCACATACGCAACGGTTGTACGCGAAGGATCGTCACTGGAAGGCACTGCCGCCAGTTGGCGCGCATTGCTGCCCTGCACCAATGAATAACCGTTCGCCATGGTTACGTTGTAAGTGCCGCCGTCCTGAACGCTGACTTCCACGCCGACAAGCTGGTTCAGTTCACTGACCAGCTGGTCGCGCTGATCGAGCAGATCGTTAGGGGATGCCCCCGCCCCAACACCGGTCAGACGAGAAATCTGGTCGTTAAGGCTGGCAATTTGTTTCGAGTAGTTGTTGATCTGATCGACGCTGGCTTTGATAGCGGTATTAACCTGCTTATCCTGATCGCGCAGATACTGATCGGTCGTTTTAAACTGATTCACCAAACCGTCAGCTTTACCGATCAGCGCCTGGCGTGCCGCCGGATCTTCGGCGTTACTGACCAGCGTTTGCAGACTGGTAAAAAAGTCCTGCATTGAGGTCGAAATCGAACTGGTTTTGCTGGACAGCAGGTTGTCGATTTTCGACATTTGCTCATAACGGGTCGTCAGACCGCTGCTCTGGTTTTGCGCTGCCCGCAGCTGATTGGTGATAAACGAGTCATACTCGCGCTGCACGCCAGAAACATAGACGCCATTGCCTACCCAGCCCCCCGCACCCAGCGTGCTGTTCGCTTGCGCCATAATTGTCGTTTGTCGGGTATATCCGGCGACGTTATAGCTGGAGATGTTATTACTGGCAGTGTTCAACGCGGCCTGCGCTGCGCTGAGTCCACTCATCGCGTTATTAATCAAGCTGGACATGGAGGTTCCTTGTAATCCTTCAATACTCGTTATTATCGGCAGCAGGTCGGTAGACTTGAGCTATTTAAAAGAGATTATCGATGTTCGTGCTGTAGGTTTTGCTCACCTTTTCACTCATCGATTTCAACTGCTGGATCATGCTGGTTAATTTCCGCGCATAGTTAGGGTCGGTAGCGTAACCGGCATTTTGCAGGGCCTGCGCGCCCTGCTCAGCGGTTGCAGCTGCGGTCACCGCCGCATAGCGCGGGTTACGGGAAATCAGCCCGACATAATCCGACAGCGCCTCAAGGTAAGAGCTATAGACGCGGAATCTGGCTTTCACCTTTTTCGCCTCGCCGTTTTCATATTCGGTGGTGGTGATTTCGGTCGTTGGTCCCTTCCAGCCTCCCGAAGCCTTCACGCCAAAAATGTTGAAGCTCGGTTCACCGTTTTCCCGGCGAATTTGCCGCTGACCCCATCCGGACTCCAGCGCCGCCTGCGCCAGAATTAGATGATGCGGAACGCCGCTTTGCTGACTCGCCAGTTTTGCCGGCAGCGACAGCTGGGCGAGGAAGTCTTTACTGTCGCCCGACAGCGGCTCATCATTACTTTCCGTCGTCCTCGGGATGGCTTTGCGCACCAGTTGCGTCAGCGCCTGGTTTTGATAGCTGGTCACCGTTTCCAGCGGAAACTTCATCGGTACCTGTGGCGCATCATCAGCAGGTTGCGCTTGTCCTTGCGTCATCTGCTTAACCATCATTTCAGCCAGTCCCAGACCTTTGCCTGCGGTCATCTGCTGCGCAATTTGTTGGTCATACATGCTGGTATACAAACGCGTTGAATCGCTGCTAAACACACCATCTTTCGGCAACGCTTCACGCATGCTTTTCAGCATCATCTGCACGAACATCCCTTCAACCTGACGGGCCACGGGGCGAATATTCGCCGCCGGATCCTGACCCGCTTTCGCTTTCAATTCGTTCAGTGCTTGCGCATCCCAGGCGGCGCTGGTCAGCAGTTTGCTGTCGCCAATCATCAGATGATTTCCAGTTTGGCGCGTAAGCAACCCGCGCTCTGCATCGATTGCAGAATGGACATCAGATCCATCGGCGTCGCCCCCAGCGCATTCAGCGCGCGCACGACGTTGTTCAGATTGGCGCTGGAACGTACGCTTTGCAGCGAGCCGCCGCTCTGGCGCAGATCGATCTGCGTTTGTGGCGTCACTACGGTCTGTCCGCCGCCAAACGGCGTATCCGGCTGGCTGACGTTTGCCTGGCGGTTTACCGTAATCGACAAGTTACCCTGCGCCACGGCACAGCTATCCAGCGTGACTTCACGGTTCATGACTACAGATCCCGTACGCGAGTTGATAATGACCTTCGCGTCCTGCGGCGTGACGTTCACCTCCATATTCTGGATGTCGGCAAGGAAGCGTACCTGTGAACTGTTGCCGCTTGGCACACGCACTTGTATGGTCCGGGCATCCAGCGCCGTCGCGCTGCCAAAGCCACGCGAGCGGTTAATGGTGTCGGTAATCTGCTGCGCCATAGTGAAATCTTCATTATTGAGCTGCAGATTAATAGTGTTGCCGCCGCCGAACTGGCTGGGCAACTCACGTTCGATGGTCGCGCCGTTGGTGATGCGTCCGCCATTGAGCTGGTTAACTTGCACGCTACTGCCACCCGCAGCCGCGCCCGCACCGCCAACCAGAATATTCCCTTGCGCCAAGGCATATACCTGGCTATCGACCCCTTTCAGCGGAGTCATCAGCAGCGTTCCGCCGCGCAGGCTTTTGGCGTTCCCCATGGAAGAGACCACCACGTCAATGGTTTGCCCCTGGCGACCAAAAGCTGGAAACTGCGCGGTAACCATCACCGCCGCCACGTTTTTCAGCTGCATATTGGTGCCGGTTGGTACGGTGATCCCCAACTGCGACAGCATATTATTGAGCGTTTGCGTCGTAAACGGCGTCTGTGTGGTCTGGTCACCGGTACCATCCAGCCCGACCACCAGCCCGTAACCTATCAACGAGTTTTCCCGCACGCCCTGCACGCTGGTCAGGTCACGAATACGGTCGGCATGCGCAAAGGCGGTTGCCAGTACCAGTACCATTCCAACAAGAGATTTAAACACCGGGTACCTCGCTTACATCGGCGACAAGTTAAGGAAGAAACGCTGCAACCAGCCCATATTTTGCGCTTCATTGATGTAGCCGTTGCCGACGTACTCAATACGCGCATCCGCAACCTGAGTTGACGGTACGGAGTTGCTGCCACTGATGGTGCGTGGGTTAACGACCCCGGAGAAGCGAATGAACTCAGTGCCCTGATTAATGGCGATCTGTTTTTCACCCACGACATGTAAATTGCCATTCACCAGGACCTGATCGACCGTTACGGTCAACGTACCGCTGAAGGTGTTGCTGGCGTTCGCGCCGCCTTTACCGTTAAAGGTGTTCCCACCGGAGGCTTCTACGTCGGCACGTTCGTTACCAAACAGCCCTTGCAGGTAGCGCGGTACGGTATCAAAACCAAAGTTGGTCTTGCCGTCGCGACTGGCGTTTGCCGAGGAGCTTTTGCTCGCGCTGACGTTTTCCTGCAATACGATGGTCAGCGTATCGCCAATATTGCGCGGACGGCGGTCTTCGAAGAGCGGCTGATAACCGTAGTTAATCGGCTGCGCCGACTGGAAGATTGAGCCATTCGCCACCGGCGTCGGGCCTGGAACCGGTTGAGCAGACGTCGCGCCCTGCACGAGCGGCGTGGCTGGGATCCAGGCGCACCCTGTCAGTGAAACCACCAGCAGAGCTAAAATTGGGTATGGGTGAAGCGCGTATTTTCGCATTGCGGTCATCTTCAAAATCAGTGTGCCGGTGAGGTTCTCACCCCACCGGACTCCACTTTAGAGTTGCGTCAGTTTTTGCAGCATCTGATCGGTGGTCGATACCGCTTTACTGTTGATTTCGTAAGCGCGCTGAACCTGGATCATGTTTACCAGTTCTTCCGCCACATTGACGTTAGAGGTTTCAACATAACCCTGGTACAGCAGACCCGCGCCGTTCAGCCCCGGCGTGCTCTCATTCGGCGCGCCAGATGACTGCGTTTCGGTGTACAGATTCTCACCAATACTTTCCAGGCCGGTGTCGTTCATAAAGGTGGTCAGGTTAAGCTGCCCGACCTGAACAGGCGCAGCCTGACCCTGCTGGGTCACACTGACAATACCGTCACGTCCAATGGTGATGCTGAGCGCGTTAGCCGGGATGGTAATGGCAGGCTGAACCTGAAAACCACCCGCCGTCACTAACTGACCGTTCTGATCCACCTGGAAAGAACCGTCACGGGTATAAGCTGACGTACCATCAGGCAGCATGACCTGGAAAAAGCCCTGACCTTTAATTGCCACGTCTTTACTGTTGTTAGTCTGCGACAGGTTACCCTGGCTGTGTAAACGCTCGGTCGCAACCGGACGCACACCGGTACCAATCTGCAAACCGGACGGCAGTGTGGTTTGTTCAGAAGACTGGGCGCCAGGCTGGCGAATCGTCTGATACAACAGATCTTCAAACACCGCACGTTGACGCTTAAATCCGTTGGTGCTGACGTTTGCCAGGTTGTTGGCAATCACATCCATGTTGGTTTGCTGCGCATCCAGGCCGGTTTTGGCGATCCATAATGAACTGATCATAAAATGTCCTGTGTTAACTCATCGACAGCAGTTGGTTAGCGCGGCCCGCGTTATCATCCACGCTACTGATAATCTTCATCTGCATTTCAAAACGGCGGGCGTTGGCAATCATGTCGCTCATCGCGGCAACCGGCTTGACGTTACTGCCTTCCAGCACGCCCGACATAACGCGGATGCTCGGATCGGCCTGTAACGTCGCGCCACGGGTAGCCTGCGCGGCCTGGGTCAGACGAAACATACCGTCGTCGCCACGTTGCACTTCATTCCCCGTCGCCTTCACCAGTTTCAGACGCCCAACGGGCGCAACCGTATTAGCCGGATCGCCTGGGTTAAGCGCCGAGATCGTCCCGTCAGCCGCAATGGTGACTTCGGAACCTTCTGGTACGGCTATCGGCCCGGCTTCACCGATTACCGGATGCCCCTGAATAGTGAGTTCACCCGTAGGGCTTACCTGAATGGCGCCATTACGGGTATACCCTTCACTACCGTCTGCGGTCTGGACAGCCAACCAGCCGTCCTGTTGCAACGCCACGTCCAGCGGGCGTGAGGTATAGTCCATCTGGCCCGGCGTCATGTCGGCCCCCGGCGTGGAGGCCACCACCAGCGTACGCGTCGGCAAAGACAAACCTTCAACGGGAACCGCACGCAGCGCATTGAGCTGCGCACGAAAGCCCGGCGTGGAGGCGTTTGCCAGGTTGCTGGCCGTCACCGCCTGTTGATTCAGCGTCTGACTGGCCGCGCCCATAGCGGTATAAATTGCGTGATCCATTAAGCCATCCCGTCAGGCGCTTAGCGCAGGTTGACCAGCGTGTTGAGGATCTGATCCTGGGTTTTGATGGTCTGCGCGTTCGACTGATAGTTACGCTGAGCGACGATCATATTCACCAGTTCTTTACTCAAATCCACGTTTGAGGCCTCCAGCGCGCCGTTGGTCAGTTTGCCGAAGTTACCTTCGCCTGCGGTACCCAGCAGCGCCACGCCGGAAGCCTGTGTAGCCGCCCAGACGTTGTCGCCCTGAGACGCCAGACCTTCATTGTTGGCAAAGTTTGCCAGCACGATCTGGCCCAGTACCTGTTGCTGTTCGTTGGAGTAATTACCGACCACGGTACCGTCATTGTTAATCTGGTAGCTCACCAGATCGCCCGGCTTGTAGCCGTTCTGATTCGTGGCGACGATGTTGTTGGCACCGGTGTTCTGCTGCATGGAGTTCAGGAAGCTCAGAGAGAAGGTGGCTTCAGTTGCGCCATTAATCTGACCGGTTGTAATTGTGATATCCGTTCCTGCTGGCGTACCAGTTGCCGTGGCGCTCATCCCTAAAAACGCACCATTGTTGTTAAACTTCATAAACCCGGCTGATTTTGCAGCTTCGCCAGTTGAAGCATCCTGTGTGTGAATTTCCCAGGTGTTGCTCTCTGCGTTTTTGACATAAAAAATGTTCATGTCATGGGCGTTACCCTGACTATCGAAAACGGTAACAGTGCCTTTTTTGTTGTAGGAGTCCGCATCGTTTGGATTAAACGGCGTTTTGCTTGGTACCTTGTCAGTGGAGTTCAGGTTGATCTGCATTGACGCGGTAGTCGTGGTTTTCGCCGCCATCAGCGTATTCGGAATAGTGATCGGTGCCGGGTTAGCACCTTGCTGTATTGTCGGCGGTGTACCGGTAGCAGGATAACCTGTCAGTTGCAGCCCCTGCATGTTAACGATATTGCGGTTTTCATCGAGCTTGAACTGACCGTTACGGCTGTAGAATACAGAGCCGTTGCTGTCTACCATACGGAAAAATCCGTTCTGGCTGATAGCCACATCCAGTCCGCGTCCGGTATTGGTGGTAGTACCATCGGTAAAGTCCTGAGTAATACCCGCAACTTTAACCCCCAGGCCCACTTTAGAACCGGCGAACATATCGGCAAAAGAAGCCGTACCAGATTTAAAACCGTAGGTAGCGGAGTTGGCGATGTTATTACCAATGACATCGAGGTTGGTCGCTGCAGCGTTCAGACCGCTGACCGCTTGAGAAAAGGCCATGACTTACTCCTGATAAGTGTGAGGGCTTAGATTATTTGCCGTACTTCGTCGAGGGTGGTGGTTCCATAGGTGCCCAGGTCCAGCGTATTACCGCCGTTACTGCGAATAACACCCTGCACCAGCGCAAACTGAAGCGGCTGTGCCACCAGTTGCGTTCCGCCATTGCTGGCAGCAATTGAGACGTTATAAGAACCGCTTGGCGCATCCGTGCCATCGGTCATGGTGCCGTCCCAGGTAAAGGTATGAACTCCTGCTTTCAAGCCGCCGATATCAATAGTGCGTATCACTTTGCCGTCTTTATCGGTAATCGTTGCAGTGACCTTATCTGCCGGCTGCTGCAGCTCAACGCCAAACGGCGTGGTGGTGGTTTTCGCGCCCTCTTCCGTACCTTTACCGGTCAGGATGGTGGTGCCGGGGATCATAACGCCGTGACCAATCAACGTACTGGCCTGCAGCGACTGACTGTTGTCGATCTGCCCGGAAATAGACCCCAGCGTGGTGTTCAGTTTCTCAATCCCACTCACGGTGCTAATTTGCGCCAGTTGGGTGGTCAGTTCGTTGTTTTGCAGCGGGTTGGTTGGGTCCTGGTTTTTCAACTGTGCGACCAGCAGCGTCAGAAAACTGCTTTGCAGGTCAGCGGCATTACTGCCCGTCAGAGAGCTATTCCCGGTAGCGGCTTTAACGCCTGCATTGCTCGGGTCATTCATGGTTACAGCAACAGACATGTGCGTCTCCTTTACTGGCCTAACGTAAGCGTTTTGAGCATCAAGCTTTTCACGGTATTGAGGACTTCGACGTTTGCCTGGTAGCTACGCGAAGCGGACATGGTGTTGACCATCTCGCCGACGACGTCCACATTCGGCATTTTTACGTAGCCGTTCGCATCGGCCAGCGGATTACCCGGCTCATACACCAGCTTATCCGGCGCCTGGCTTTCAATAACGTCAGCCACTTTTACGCCGCCTGTAGCCGCCCCTGGCGCGGCATCAACCTGAAAAACAACCTGTTTGGCGCGATACGGCTGACCGTCGGGTCCGGTGACGCTATCCGCATTCGCCATGTTGCTGGCCGCCACGTTCAGACGCTTAGACTGCGCCGTCAGCGCAGAGCCTGCGATATCAAAAATATTTAACAGCGCCACGAATTAGTTCCCTCCTTGCAGCACGTTCATCATGCCTTTGATTTGTCCGCCCAACGCGGTCAGCCCCATTTGATATTTGAGGCTGTTGTCTGCAAATTGCGTACGTTCCCGGTCCATATCTACCGTATTACCATCCAGAGACGGCTGGTCAGGAATGCGATAGAGCAATTCCGTAGCGGGAGCAGAAGCGGTTTGGGCCGGAATATGTTGTGCAGAGGTCAGCGTCAACGAGACGCCGCCGGTTTGTTCCCGTCCACGCACCATGACTTTTTTCAATTCACTGGCGAAATCCAGATCGCGCGCCTGATACCCCGGCGTGTCGGCATTGGCAATGTTGGCGGCCAATATTTCCTGGCGCTGGGCGCGCAAATTCAGCGCTTCCTGTTGAAAACGTAAGGCGGCGTCGAGCTTATCGAGCATATCTCCTCCGCAAATGACAAAATTCAGCCGACAGCTTAAATCCCATTACGCGCGCGTTATCGCCGGAATAAACGCAAAATGCGTCGCTATTTGTTGCGTTGATGACTGCGTCACACAGGTAAAATCCTGCCACTACCTGAAAAAGCGCGAGGTTTTGATGCAAACGTTTAAACGTGGAATAGTTGTGGCTGCACTGCTGTTCAGCCCTATGACGCTGGCGCAAGACCTGAATTCACAGCTGACGGCATGGTTTTCCCAACGTCTGGCCGGATTTAGCGATGAGGTGGTCGTCACTATCCGTACGTCGCCTAACCTACTGCCCAGTTGCGAGCAACCCGCATTAAGCGTGTCAGGCAACGCGAAACTGTGGGGGAATGTGAACGTGCTGGCCCGCTGCGCCAACGAGAAACGTTATTTGCAGGTGAATGTGCAGGCCACGGGAAACTACGTGGTTGCCGCTGCGCCCGTCGCCCGGGGCAGTGCGCTAACCCCGACCAGCGTGACGTTAAAGCGAGGCCGGCTGGACCAACTGCCGCCGCGCGCCGTGTTAGATTTGAATCAGGTGCAGGACGCGGTGAGTCTGCGCGATCTGGTTCCCGGTCAGCCGATACAGCTTTCAATGTTGCGCCAGGCCTGGCGGATCAAAGCTGGCCAACGCGTACTGGTTATCGCCAACGGCGATGGCTTTCGGGTGAATGCCGAAGGTAAAGCGCTGAACAATGCCGCCGTCGCACAGAATGCGCGAGTGCGGATGATTTCCGGCCAGGTGGTGAGCGGCATCGTCGATTCTGATGGGAATATTCTTATTAACCTATAATAGGTTAAAGATTTTTTAGCGTGTGCCGATAGATAAACAACCAATGATTACAGCGGGCCGCTATAGCGTAACCCCTCGATGAGGATAAACAAAATGAGCATTGATCGTACCTCACCATTGAAGCCAGTCAGTACCGTTCAGCCACGTGAAACCAGCGATGCGCCGGTACAAAAAGCGCGGAAGGAAAAAACCACCGCGACCACCAGCACCAGCGTCATGCTGAGCGACGCCCAGGCCAAACTGATGCAGCCCGGCACCAATGACATCAATATGGAACGCGTCGAAGCATTAAAAACCGCGATCCGTAACGGTGAGTTGAAAATGGATACCGGAAAAATTGCCGACTCGCTCATTCGCGAGGCACAGAGCTACTTACAGAGTAAATAAAGTATGACTCGTTTGTCAGAAATACTTGATCAGATGACAACCGTCCTCAATGACCTGAAAACGGTAATGGATGCTGAGCAGCAGCAGCTTTCCGCCGGATATATCAACGGCAGCCAGCTACAGCGTATTACAGAAGAAAAAAGCTCTTTGCTGGCAACCCTTGATTATCTGGAGCAGCAGCGCCGTCTGGAGCATGACGCCACGCGCAGCGCCAACGATGAGATTGCTGAACGCTGGCAGACGATCACTCAAAAAACGCAGCATTTGCGCGACCTCAACCAGCACAACGGATGGCTGCTGGAAGGGCAAATTGAGCGTAATCAACAAGCGATTCAAGTGCTGAAACCGCACCAGGAGCCGGCGCTGTATGGCGCAAACGGTCAAACCTCTGCTGCGCACCGCGGCGGGAAAAAATTCTCTATTTAATGCCAGCCTGATCGCTCGCAGCTTTCAGGCCAGCGCGTTCTGCAGGCCGGATCCGGCGTAACGCCGCCATCCGGCAATTATCGGTTACGCCGTCCGGCGCACAAACTCTTTCACTTTAAAGCCCAGCACAGCAAGCGCGGCGAAGTAAGCTGCAATCCCAGCCACCACGACGGCCATCAGACGCAGTAAACGCCACAACATCGTTCCCTGCGACCAGTCCGGCATGATATAGAGCATCCCGAACAGGACCGCTGACATCACCACGACGGAAATCACCAGACGCGCCAGAAACCAGGCCCAGCCCGGTTGCGGGGTAAAGATTTTCTGTTTACGCAACTGCCAGTAAAGCAGTGAAGCGTTCAGACATGCCGCCAGACCAATCGACAGCGACAGCCCGGCATGCTTCAGCGGGCCGATAAACGCCAGGTTCATCACCTGAGTCATAATCAGCGTCACAATAGCAATTTTCACCGGCGTTTTAATATCCTGGCGCGAGTAAAAGCCAGGAGCCAGAACTTTCACCACGATCAAACCAATCAAACCGACCGAGTATGCCACCAGCGCGCGCTGGGTCATGGCGGCATCAAAGGCGGTAAATTTACCGTACTGAAACAGCGAAACCGTCAGCGGTTTTGCCAGAATACCCAACGCCACAGCGCTGGGTAATGCCAGCAGAAAACACAGACGCAACCCCCAGTCCATCAGACGACAATACTCATCATGATTACCGCTGGAAAAGCTTTTTGATAGCGATGGCAACAGGATAGTCCCCAGCGCCACGCCAAGGACGCCGGACGGGAACTCCATCAAACGGTCGGCGTAATACATCCAGGAAACCGAGCCGGAGGCCAGAAACGAGGCGAAAATCGTATTGATGATCAGTGAAATCTGGCTGACGGAAACCCCGAGGATCGCCGGCCCCATTTGCTTGACGACGCGCATCGCCCCCGCATCGCGGAAGTTCACGCGCGGCAGCACCAGCATGCCAATTTTCTTCAGATGCGGCAGTTGATACACCAGTTGCAGCACGCCGCCAACGGTCACGGCCCATGCCAGCGCCAGTACCGGAGGATTAAAATAAGGCGCGGCAAACAGCGCAAAACCGATCATGCTGATATTCAAAAAGGTCGGCGCAAACGCCGGAATAGAAAAGCGGTTCCAGGTGTTAAGGATTGCGCCGACCAGCGAGGCCAGTGAAATCAGCAGGATATAAGGAAAGGTGATCCGCAGCAGTTGGGTAGTCAAGGCAAATTTGTCGGCGGTGTCGGCAAACCCTGGCGCAGTGACTAAAATCACCCACGGCGCAGCCAGCATCCCGGCAACCGTCACCACGGCCAGCGCCAGCGTCAGCAGCCCTGAAACATAGGCAACAAACACGCGGGTAGCATCCTCACCCTGCTTACTTTTGTATTCAGCCAGAATAGGCACAAACGCCTGAGAAAATGCGCCTTCAGCAAAAATTCGGCGTAGCAGGTTAGGAAGTTTGAAGGCCACAAAAAAGGCATCGGTCGCCATCCCTGCGCCAAAGATTCTGGCGACAATCGCATCACGCGCAAAACCCAGCACACGTGAAAACATCGTCATCGAGCTGACGGCTGCCAGCGACTTTAATAAATTCATCTATGTTGTATTCCAGACCCTGAGGCAAAACCCCATATAACCAACATCGCCATCCGGCAATGTCACTGTGCCTGATGGCGACGCCGCAGCGTGTTATCAGGCCTACAAGCCAGCCTATGGTTGAAAAGAGGTGTTATTTTGAGTTGGCATATAGTACCTGGATTACAATGAATTACTACCGCCAGATGTTACAGGCGGTTATTCAGCCATCGCCTCCCGCCATAGCTTTTCGACAACACGCTGGGCCAGTAGCGCCTGCTCGCCTGCCGTCTGAGGAACCGTCTGATTTTGCACACACTCCATGAAATGCCGCGTACATCCGGCAAAACCTCGCTGTTCTAAGGTCGTTTGCCAGCCTGCTATCGGCTTGTATACGACACCTTGCCCGCGTTCTTCCCGCCATTCCCGCATATCTGTGACGTCAATCAGTCCCCCATCGGTCACCGCCTGAACGCACTCCCGCTGGCTACCGGCACGCCGATGCATACTGGTTGTTATCTGTAGCTGATCGACAGAAAAATGGTGCTCGGCGTAAAGCATCGCGCCAGCGTCATTAGTCAGCAGAGTACCGCTATTTAACTGCGCCTTCCCTCCTGCCAACCACAACGCAGTATCGACCACGTGCAGATAGTCATCCAGCAGAGTGAAACGCAGGTCATGCGGCCCCACGCTGTCCGAACGATGCTTATCCATACGCACAGACGCTGCGTTGCCCAACATGGCTTTGAGATCCTGATACAGCGGTGCAAATCGGCGGTTAAAGCCGACCATCAACGTCAGTTTTTTCCGCGCGGCCAGCTCGACCAGTTGTTCAGCCTCACGCAGGTTTTCCGCCAGCGGTTTATCCACACACACATGGACCCCGGCATTCAGGAGTTCACTGACCACCGCAAAATGCGTCGCGGTGCTGGAATGGACGAAAACCGCGTCGCAGGTTTTCGCCAGATTCACCAGGGAGTCAACGTAGGGTATGCGCCAGGTCTCACAGACACGCAGCGCTTTTTCCCGCGAAGGTGAAAACGCGCCTTGCAGCGTCCAGTCTGCGGAACTGCCCAGTACGGGCAGCCAGGCTTTTTGCGCAATGCCACCCAGACCGACAACACCGATACGTAATTTATTCACGTTAGTCTCCCAGGTGCGCCAACAAAGAATCCAGCCGCTGCTTAAGTTCCGCGACTTCTGTTTCCAGGGCTTCAACGCGCGCCTGCAGATCGCCAGACGCGACCGGGAGTTCATCTGCCGCAGCGATGGGCTCATCAACATCACCGCAAAACAGGTGCATATAGCGACTTTCGCGTTTACCCGGCTCGCGCGCCAGACGGATCACATAAGGGCCATCTTCACGGGTCGCCAGTTTTTCCAGCGTCGACTCCACTTCAGCCATATCGCGGAATTCGTACATTCGCGAAGCACGGCTTCGCAGTTCGCCCGGCGTTTGCGCGCCGCGCAGCAACAGCGTGGTGACCAGCGCCACCTCGCCTGCGCTGAGTTTCAGATTGCCAAATTCAGAGTTGCAGAAACGCTGCTCATATTTCGTGACGCGATTACCAAAGCCGTTCACCGTACGCAGAAAATGCCGCTTCACCAGGTTATCAAGCTGATCCTGCACTTCCGATTCCGACAGATTCATCACCGGTTCACGATTCGTTTTTTGATTGCAGGCGGTGACGACGCCATTGACAGAAAGCGGATACTGTTCCGGCGTGGTGACTTGTTTTTCCAGTAAACAGCCAATCACGCGTGCTTCGGTGGCGGTTAATTCGTATTTCATCGTCTTCTCCATTACTCAGGCTAACCTGAAACTTAGCGGCCTGGGGTCCATTCTGATGTGGTCAACGCCGTCAGCACATGATCGCGCCACTGCCCGTCAATCAGCAGGTAATCTTTGGCATACCCTTCTTTTTCAAAACCGAGTCGCGTCAGCAAGTCACCACTACGTTTATTGTGCGGCATATAGTTCGCCATAATGCGGTGAATATGCTGCGTGCGCTGCATATAACGAATGGCCGAGGTTAAAGCTTCGTACATCAGCCCCTGCCCCTGCCACTTTTGCGCAATGGAATAACCGAGATAACAAGCGTGGAAAGATCCCCGCACCACGTTCGAGAAGTTCGCGACGCCGATAATCTCTTTTTCTTCCGGATCGAGCAGCGCAAAATAATACGCGGTGCCTTGTTTATGAAACTCAGAGATCATACTCAGACGCGCCTGCCAGCCAGAGGGATAACAGTGGCTTTCATCGCGAATAGGTTCCCAGGGTTTTAAGAAATGACGATTTTCTGCGTAATAATCTGCCAGACGCCAGGCATCACGCTCGTGCACTAAACGCACGACCAGGCGGTCCGTGGTTAAGCGCACTTTTGGCACGTTACTGCGATAGCCAAACATTCTATACCTACTCCTTCCCGTAACGTCTTCAATACGCTATTCGCGATACTATACCTGTGCAAATATGCCCTTTGAAAAGAGCAAATTGCCATTTTTTGAATTATTCACACATTTTGATGAAAACTCTCTATCAAGACGGGCTTTTGATAAAAAAATATTGTCCCGCCAAGGGTGGGAAAAGCGATGACGACACCGCAGAATAGGAGATGCTTATCTTTTAAACTCTAACCAGAGTGACGAGTTTTTCCCGGGAGGGGAAATGTCGCAAGTCTCGCAGGCAAGGAACCTGGGTAAATACTTCCTTCTCATCGATAATATGCTGGTCGTGCTGGGCTTCTTCGTCGTTTTCCCGCTGATCTCAATTCGCTTCGTCGACCAAATGGGCTGGGCTGCCGTTATGGTCGGGATCGCGTTAGGATTGCGTCAATTTATTCAGCAGGGTCTGGGTATTTTTGGCGGCGCTATTGCTGACCGTTTCGGCGCAAAACCGATGATCGTCACCGGTATGCTGATGCGCGCCGCCGGGTTCGCCACCATGGGTATTGCCCACGAGCCTTGGCTGCTGTGGTTTTCCTGTTTTCTTTCCGGGCTGGGCGGCACGCTGTTCGACCCTCCCCGTTCGGCGCTGGTGGTCAAACTGATCCGCCCGGAAAAGCGCGGGCGTTTTTTCTCTATCCTGATGATGCAGGATAGCGCAGGCGCCGTGGTTGGCGCGTTACTTGGCAGTTGGCTGTTACAGTACGATTTCCGCCTGGTCTGCGCGACAGGAGCCATTTTGTTTGTTCTGTGCGCGGCGTTTAACGCCTGGCTACTCCCGGCATGGAAATTGTCGACGGTGAAAATTCCGGTGCGTGAAGGGATGGGCCACGTGATGCATGACAAACGTTTTGTCACCTATGTGCTGACGCTGGCGGGTTATTACATGCTGGCGGTACAGGTCATGTTAATGCTGCCTATCATGGTGAACGACATCGCTGGCTCGCCTGCCGCCGTGAAATGGATGTATGCCATCGAAGCATGCCTCTCGTTAACGCTGCTCTACCCTATTGCCCGCTGGAGTGAAAAACGTTTTCGCCTGGAACATCGCCTGATGGCCGGTCTGCTGGTGATGTCTCTGAGCATGATGCCCATCGGTCTGGTCGGCAATTTACAGCAGCTATTCACGCTGATCTGCACCTTCTATATCGGCTCGATCATCGCCGAACCGGCGCGTGAAACCCTGAGCGCCTCGCTGGCCAATGCACGGGCGCGAGGAAGTTACATGGGCTTCAGCCGACTTGGGCTCGCCATCGGCGGCGCAATTGGTTATGTCGGCGGCGGCTGGCTGTTTGATATGGGCAAAGCCCTGGCGCAGCCTGAATTGCCATGGATGATGCTCGGTATTATCGGCTTCATCACCTTCCTGGCTTTGGGCTGGCAATTCAGCCACAAACGCCCGACGCGCGGCATGCTGGAACCCGATGCCTGATAGCTAATCCGGCGCACGAGCACTTTTCAGTTTTTTCTGCTGGTGCCCGGGGCGCTGGTACTCGATGATGCTTTGTGTCACGATTACGCCATATGCATCATGTTGAGGACTCCCATGAAAAAGCTTTTTTTTGCCGCTGCACTGATTGTCGGCGGCCTGTTGGTTGGTTGTAATCAACTCACGCAATATACGGTTAGCGAGCAAGAGATTAATCAGGCGCTGGCGAAGCATAATAACTTTTCAAAAGATATCGGTTTGCCCGGCGTCGCTGAAGCACACATCGTACTGAGCAATCTCGCCAGTCAGATAGGGCGTGAAGAGCCTAATAAAGTGACTCTGACGGGTGATGCCAATCTGGACATGAATTCCCTGTTTGGCAGTCAGAAAGCCACCATGAAGCTGAAACTTAAAGCGCTACCGGTCTTCAATAAAGAGAAAGGCGCGATTTACTTGCAAGAGATGGAAGTCGTGGACGCGACCGTCACACCTGAAAAAATGCAGTCGGTGCTACAAACGCTGATGCCGTATTTAAACCAGTCGCTGCGTAATTACTTTAACCAACAGCCTGCCTATGTTCTGCAGGACGACAGCAGTCAGGGTGAAGCGCTGGCGAAAAAACTGGCGAAAGGTATAGAAGTGAAACCGGGCGAAATCATCATCCCATTCACCGACTAATAAACCAGAGGGCGCTGATGCGCCCTTTTTTTCGTGCAAACGAAAACGTTTCCGCTTATCCTTTGTTTCCGGCAAAAAAGACAATCCTCAGCCGGAGCATATTGATGACTGCACCATCCCAGGTTTTAAAGATCCGCCGCCCAGACGACTGGCATCTTCACTTTCGCGATGGCGACATGTTAAAAACTGTCGTGCCCTATACCAGCGAAATTTACGGCCGCGCCATTGTCATGCCGAACCTGGCACCGCCCGTCACCACAGTTGATGCAGCTATCGCTTATCGCCAACGCATTCTTGATGCGGTACCTGCCGGACACGACTTCACGCCCTTAATGACCTGCTATTTAACGGATACATTGGATCCCAATGAGCTGGAGCGAGGTTTCAACGAAGGCGTGTTTACCGCCGCGAAACTCTACCCGGCGAATGCCACCACCAACTCAACGCATGGCGTAACCTCTATTGAGGCCATCATGCCTGTGCTGGAACGGATGGAAAAATTGGGTATGCCGCTATTGGTGCATGGTGAAGTGACACATGCGGATATCGATATTTTCGATCGCGAAGCACGCTTTATTGAGACGGTGATGGAACCGCTGCGTCAGCGGTTGACTGCGCTGAAAGTCGTGTTTGAACATATCACCACTAAAGATGCTGCCGAATATGTGCGGGATGGTAACGAGCTTCTCGCCGCCACCATTACGCCACAACATTTGATGTTTAACCGCAACCACATGCTGGTCGGCGGCATTCGTCCGCACCTGTATTGTCTGCCAATCCTTAAACGTAACGTCCACCAACAGGCACTACGTGAGTTGGTCGCCAGCGGATTTAGCCGTGCTTTCCTTGGTACCGACTCAGCGCCACATGCCCGTCATCGCAAAGAATCCAGTTGCGGCTGTGCCGGGTGTTTTAACGCCCCGACTGCGCTGGGCAGCTATGCCACCGTATTTGAAGAGATGAATGCGCTGAGCCATTTTGAAGCCTTCTGCTCACTCAATGGTCCGCAATTCTATGGTCTGCCGGTGAATGAGACTTTTATTGAGCTTGAACGCGTGGAGCACCATGTCCCGGAGAGCATTGCGCTGGCAGATGACTCGCTGGTGCCTTTCCTGGGTGGCGAAACGGTACGCTGGTCAGTAAAAAGCTAAAAAAAATGTAGCCAACTGATCTGAATAACTGTATAAATAAACAGTATATTCAACAGGGGGCTATTATGCGTATTGAAGTCACTATTGCCAAAACTTCACCTTTGCCTGCCGGTGCGATTGACGCATTGGCAGGTGAACTCTCCCGCCGTATTCATCATCATTTTCCGGATAACGAGGGTAACGTTACCGTCCGTTATGCCGGAGCTAATAATCTGTCGGTAATTGGCGCGACCAAAGAGGACAAAGAACGCATCAGCGAGATCTTGCAGGAGACCTGGGAAAGCGCGGATGACTGGTTTATCAATGAATAAATAATGATATGCAGTGATGTTTGTTTGCCGGGTCGCCCCGGCTTTTTTTTACACGCAGTTTTAAAAAAATGCAGACTCCCCCTGGCGGCCATTTAATTTAATATTAATTTCCTGGTTATCTTTTAACCAGAACAACAAAATAATTGTGCAACTTGCTAAAAAAAAATGAATGACATGTTGCTTTATTAGTCAGATAACGCTGAAAACTATAAATTTATGCGCTGCCCTCTTTAAATTTTCAATGAATACCCTTATTTATTGATATACTGAAGTTGCTTCAGAAAAAAAATGCATTGAACCTCGAAAACCGTTGTCTAGTAACACGAATTAGGGGGCATGATGGAAAAGAATAATGAAGTCATTCAGACTCATCCGCTTGTAGGATGGGACATCAGCACCGTTGATACCTACGACGCGCTGATGCTGCGTTTGCACTACCAGACCCCGAATCGACCGGACCCGGATGGGACTGAAGTTGGTCAAACGCTCTGGTTAACCACTGATGTTGCCAGGCAATTTATTTCGATATTAGAAGCAGGAATCGCCAAAATTGAATCCGGCGATTACCAGGTAAATGAGTATCAGCGCCATTAAATCTGATACATCCAACCATCAAAAGGCACCTTAACGGTGCCTTTCTTATTTCCCGGTTGAATATTCCAGGTCAGTTATTTACCCTGCTACTATCGCGATTGCAGAGAGAAGCGGATGAAATACGACTTAATCATTATTGGCAGCGGTTCCGTGGGTGCCGCAGCCGGATACTATGCCACTCGCGCCGGTCTGAACGTTCTGATGATCGATGCGCATATGCCACCGCATCAACAGGGCAGCCACCACGGCGACACACGATTAATTCGTCATGCTTATGGCGAAGGTGAGAAATACGTTCCGCTGGTGCTGCGCGCGCAGACATTGTGGGATGAACTTTCCACTCAAAATGAAGAACCGATTTTTGTACGCACCGGGGTTATCAATCTGGGCCCGGCAGATTCAACTTTCTTAGCTACCGCAGCGCAAAGCGCGAAACAGTGGCAACTCAACGTCGAACATCTTGATGCCGCCGCCATCATGGCTCGCTGGCCCGAGATTCGCGTACCTGAAAATTATATTGGTCTGTTTGAAGCTGAGTCGGGCTTTTTGCGTAGTGAGTTAGCGATTAAAACCTGGATTCGTCTGGCTGAAGAAGCTGGCTGCGCACAGCTGTTTAAATGCCCGGTCACGGCTGTTCATCATAGTGAAGATGGCGTCACGGTAGAAACCGCCGACGGTGACTACCACGCCAAAAAAGCCCTGGTCAGCGCCGGGACATGGGTGCAGGCATTAGTACCGGAACTGCCGATACAGCCAGTGCGCAAAGTGTTCGCATGGTATCAAGCCGATGGCCGCTATAGCGTTAAAAATAACTTCCCGGCCTTTACCGGCGAGTTGCCAAATGGCGATCAGTACTACGGTTTTCCGGCAGAAAACGACGAACTAAAAATTGGTAAGCACAACGGCGGACAGGTAATTCACGCAGCCGAAGAGCGCAAGCCGTTTGCCGCTGTGGCCAGCGATGGCTCCGAAGCTTTCCCATTCCTGCGTACAGTTCTGCCAGGCATTGGCTGTTGTCTGCACGGTGCATCCTGCACTTACGATAATTCGCCGGATGAAGACTTTATCATTGATACGCTACCTGAACATGACAATACCCTGATCATCACCGGACTGAGCGGACATGGCTTTAAGTTTGCCTCCGTACTGGGGGAAATAGCCGCGGACTTTGCGCAGGACAAACCGCCAGCCTTTGACCTGACGCCATTCAGGCTGAGTCGCTTTACGCGATAATGATTAATGGCCTCGTGGTGAGGCCATTTTTAATGACAGGAATAACATCGATGCGGCGCATCTTTCACTATCTGGTTAATAATATTCGTGAGCATCTTATGCTCTACATTATTTTATGGTCGCTGCTGGCAATTATGGATGTGATATATATTATGTTTTTCTGACCAGATCGCACTGACACTAATTGACAAAAACTGATATTTACTTAAATTTCATTGCAATAAACTGAATAAGAAAACCCTATCAACACCGTGTAATGATGCCCACCTTTTGCTCATTCTCTCTAATACCTTGATGATGACATCAATATTCAATCAATTTTATTGAATATGAAAATAAATATCATCATCATTGTTATTTATTAGTTGCATTAATGTCTTTTACGCGCCATTTTCATTTACTCCTGAAATATCTAACGGTGTACTTATGCAATTCACTAATAGTCCACAGCGCTATGGCGTGGTGTCTGTCGCATTACACTGGCTGATGGCGATTGCTGTATATGGCATGTTTGCGTTGGGTTTATGGATGGTCACGCTCAGTTATTACGATGGCTGGTATCACCAGGCCCCTGAACTGCATAAAAGCATCGGGATCCTGCTCATGATGGGACTGGTCATTCGCGTTGTCTGGCGGTTGTTCTCCCCTCCCCCAGTTGCGCTGACAAGCTATTCCCGCTTAACCCGCATCGCAGCGGCAATGGGTCACCTTGCGCTCTACGCCCTGCTCTTTTCGATTGTTATCAGCGGTTATCTGATCTCGACCGCAGATGGCAAAGCGATAAGCGTATTTGGTTGGTTTGATATTCCCGCCACCCTTGCCAACGCGGGCGCTCAGGCCGACCTTGCCGGCAGCCTGCACCTGTGGCTGGCATGGACCGTGGTGGTTTTATCGCTTCTTCATGGGCTTATGGCCCTGAAACATCACTTTATCGATAACGACGATACCCTGAATCGCATGTTGGGAAAATCGTCATCTGACTATGGAGCTTAAAATGAAAAAAAACCTGCTGGGATTGACACTCGCCTCTCTGTTATTCACGACCGGATCGGCTATGGCGGCAGATTACAAAATTGACAAAGAGGGACAGCATGCCTTTGTTAATTTCCGTATTCAGCATCTGGGTTACAGCTGGCTGTACGGCACCTTTAAAGATTTCGACGGTACGTTCACCTTTGATGAAAAAAATCCCGCAGCCGATAAGGTTAACGTCACCATCAACACCAACAGTGTTGACACCAACCACGCCGAACGCGACAAGCACCTGCGTAGCGCGGATTTCCTTAACGTGGCTAAATTCCCGCAGGCGACCTTTAGCTCCACCAGCGTGAAAAAAGAGGGGAATGACCTCGATATCACCGGTAACCTGACCCTGAATGGCGTCACCAAACCAGTGACGCTGGACGCGAAGTTGATCGGTCAGGGTGGCGATCCATGGGGTGGTACGCGCGCCGGTTTTGAAGCGCAAGGTAAGATTAAACTGAAAGACTTCAATATCACCACCGATCTCGGCCCTGCTTCACAGGAAGTCGATTTAATCATCTCAGTGGAAGGTGTGCAGCAGAAGTAACGCATAAATGTTGCCGGATGAGGCGATAGCCATCATCCGGCAACATTTTTATTGCGCGGGATCCGGAATCCCCAGTTTGGTATTCAGACGACCGCGGGATTTATTAAAGATTTTGTTGCCATTTTCACGCCCGGCGCGACGACGTCGTTGCTCTTCTTCCGGCAACTCACTCTCTTCGCAACACAGCTCACTACAGCAGCCTTTAAACTTCTGCGCGCAAGCCGGGCACTGAATAAACAGCAGATGGCAGCCATCATTTTTACAATTAGTGTGGCTGTCGCATGCGGTTCCGCACTGATGACAATGCGCGATAACATCTTCAGAGATCCTTTCGCCCATACGCTCATCAAAAACGAAATTTTTGCCGATGAAACGTACCGGAAGCCCCTGTTCACGCGCCTTGCGGGCATATTCAATAATCCCCCCCTCAATGTGCCAGACTTTGCTAAATCCGTTATGTTTCATCCAGGCGCTGGCCTTCTCACAGCGGATCCCGCCCGTGCAGTACATAACTATTTTTTTATCTTTATGCGCCTGCATCATTTCAACCGCTTTCGGCAACTGGTCACGGAACGTGTCTGCGGGGATCTCCAGCGCATTCTCGAAGTGCCCCACCTCATATTCATAGTGGTTGCGCATATCAATGAATACCGCGTCAGGATCGTCCAACATGGCGTTCACTTCTGCCGCTTTCAGGTAATCACCCACGTCGCTGGCGTTAAAGTCAGGATCATCAATGCCATCCGCCACAATACGTTCGCGAACTTTCATGCGTAGCACCCAGAATGATTTCCCGTCATCGTCCAGGGCGATATTAAGACGTAATCCATCCAGTGCGGGATTGAACGCATACAGCTGTTGGCGGAATGCATCCACGTTGCTTTGCGGCACGCTGATTTGCGCGTTAATGCCTTCATGGGCAAGATATACACGCCCGAACACATTCAGCGCAGTGAACAGTTGGTACAACGCATCACGCGTATGTTGCGGGTCATCGATGGTGAAATATTTATAAAACGAGATCGTCGTGCGCGGCTCAGTCTCGGCCAGCATTTTGGCTTTGAGCGCGTCGTTCGAAATGCGGTTGTGTAACACTGGCATGGTGTACGTATCCTGCAAATAGGGAGTAAATGAAAATCGGCGGCATCATAAAGCAAACATCGCCAATTTACATCCACACATTTTACGCTACATTTCTTACTTCACGATAAAAACGCAACAACAATTGCCGATTTAATCACCGTTCTCCCGTCACAAATTTTTGATACGCGCGAAAAAATGCGACAATACAGGGAATTGGTCGTTTGAAGACAGGATAGACATGACGAATTTACCCAAGTTTTCGGCTGCGCTACTGCATCCACGTTATTGGTTAACCTGGCTGGGTATTGGCATCCTTTGGTTAATCGTACAGTTGCCCTACCCGGTACTTTATAAGTTGGGCTGTGCATTAGGTCGTCTGGCGTTACGTTTGATGAAACGCCGGGCAAAAATCGTTTCACGTAATCTGGAGCTGTGCTTCCCGCAGATGAGTGAGCAGGAACGCCAGCAGATGGTCGTCAGGAACTTCGAGTCCGTCGGCATGGGCGTAATGGAAACCGGGATGGCCTGGTTTTGGTCCGATAAGCGCATTTCACGCTGGACAGAAGTGATCGGGATGGAACATATCCGTGACGTTCAGGCGCAAAAGCGGGGGATCCTGTTAGTCGGTCTGCACTTTCTGACCCTGGAACTGGGTGCGCGTCAGTTTGGTCTGCAGGAGCCTGGTATCGGTGTGTATCGTCCTAATGACAATCCGCTGCTCGACTGGTTACAGACCTGGGGACGCATGCGCTCTAATAAATCAATGCTTGATCGTAAAGACCTGAAAGGAATGATTAAAGCGTTGAAAAAAGGCGAAGTGGTCTGGTACGCGCCGGATCATGACTACGGTCCTCGCGCCAGCGTGTTTGTGCCGCTGTTTGCCGTTGAACAGGCCGCCACGACCTCCGGGACCTGGATGCTTTCACGCATGTCGAATGCGTGCCTGGTGCCATTTGTTCCTCGTCGTAAGCCCGACGGGAAAGGGTATCAATTGATTATGCTGCCGCCAGAATGTTCACCGCCATTAGACGACGCGGAGACCACAGCTGCATGGATGAATAAGATCGTTGAGCAATGCATCATGATGGCCCCAGAACAATATATGTGGCTGCATCGTCGCTTCAAGACCCGTCCTGAAGGCGCCCCTTCCCTGTACTAAAACCCGGTTGCAGTCCAGTGGGCTGCAACCCTCTCCTGACTCGCTTTAGGTTTAACTGCTATCCGCATTGCAGCAACTATCAACCAGGCGCATAATTAGTCTGCTTACTTATATTCAATCGATAGCGCATACAGCGCATCACACTGTGGATCGTTATGTCACCCTCAGATGCCCCCATAAACTGGAAACGCAACCTCACCGTTGCCTGGATAGGTTGTTTTTTAACCGGCGCAGCATTTAGCCTGGTCATGCCCTTTTTACCCTTGTACGTCGAGAGTCTCGGCGTCACGGGGCATAGCGCCCTGAACATGTGGTCAGGTCTGGTCTTCAGCATCACCTTTTTGTTTTCAGCCATCGCCTCCCCTTTTTGGGGTGGCCTTGCCGACCGCAAAGGGCGAAAAATCATGCTGCTGCGTTCCGCGTTGGGTATGGCTATTGTGATGCTACTGATGGGCCTGGCGCAAAATATCTGGCAGTTCCTGGTTCTGCGCGCGCTGCTCGGTCTGCTCGGCGGTTTCATTCCCAACGCCAATGCGTTGATCGCCACCCAGGTTCCACGCAATAAAAGCGGCTGGGCGCTGGGAACGCTCTCTACCGGCGGTGTCAGCGGCGCACTGCTAGGGCCGCTGGCAGGTGGACTACTCGCGGACCATTATGGATTGCGTCCCGTGTTCTTCATTACCGCCAGCGTACTGCTGGTCTGTTTTATCCTGACGCTATTTTTTATCCGCGAGCGTTTTCAGCCGGTAAGCAAGAAAGAGATGCTGCACATACGCGAAGTCGTGGCCTCGTTAAAAAACCCCAAACTGGTGCTGAGCCTGTTTGTCACTACCTTAATCATTCAGGTGGCGACCGGTTCTATTGCGCCAATCCTGACGTTATACGTGCGGGAGTTAGCCGGGAACGTCAGTAATATCGCGTTCATTAGTGGGATGATTGCCTCCGTACCCGGCGTAGCAGCGTTAATCAGTGCCCCAAGGCTTGGCAAACTCGGTGACCGGATTGGCCCGGAGAAGATTCTAATCGTCGCGCTGATTATTTCCGTGCTACTGCTGATCCCGATGTCATTTGTACAAACTCCCTGGCAATTGGGCGTTCTGCGTTTTTTATTGGGTGCTGCCGACGGCGCTCTGCTCCCGGCGGTGCAAACGCTGCTGGTTTATAACTCAACCAACCAAATAGCTGGGCGTATTTTCAGTTATAACCAGTCATTTCGCGACATCGGCAACGTAACGGGACCATTAATGGGGGCGGCAATATCCGCCAACTACGGCTTTCGCGCGGTCTTCTGCGTGACCGCGGGGGTTGTACTGTTTAACGCGATCTACTCGTGGAATAGTCTGCGCCGTCGCCGGAGTGCCGAGCTCGCTGGATAATTTGTCTATATTGCCTGAACCCGAAGAGTAAACTTTGCGTTTTCAGGCAGTATTCATTTTAGTTTTAATGATAGTAGTAACACACCTTATTTCTGCCAGAGTTTTTGGCGTCATACAGCGCAGCATCCGCATAAGAAACAACTTTATCCGCTGAGTCATCATCAACTTTAGTACAATATACACCGATGCTGATCGTCATCTTTTCTTTTAAATCATAGGCATTGGGTATAGTCGTTCCATGCTCAACATTTCTTCTGATTCGTTCTGCAACGACAATAGCTTCATCTTTATCCTTGCACTTAAGAAGAATCGCAAACTCCTCGCCGCCGATGCGCGCAAAGATATCCGAATCTCTAACTGACTTGTTGATTATATCAACAATACTAATGATTACCCGATCCCCCTCCTGATGCCCATAGGTATCGTTAATGCGTTTAAATTTGTCGATATCCAAAACCATTACGCAAACCACGCCTTTCGCTAGCGATGCTTTTAACGATCTATAGAACAGTTTCCGGTTGTATATTTTGGTCATGGCATCTTTGATAGCCGAATCCGTTTCTTTTTTTAGAATGATAAAAGTGTTATACATTAAGATCGATATTATACAAAGGGTACTGATCACCTCAATCCCTCTGCTGATATACCAAATATACATACTATATTCATCTAAACTTAATAGCAGCACATTGGTTAATATTCCTGAGCAACACAGTAAGCCGATACTTTTCCATAAGATGTTATGCGTTTTGGTTTTAATGACCAAATAGAGTAGAACCAATCCCCAGGCAACAATCAGAGAGTAAATGTAGCCAATATGCCAGTGTACGGTTATGTTGTCGGGTTTCAAGCTCGTAATCTCAAGGGTCATGCCCGGGTTATAACTGGCCAGGCTATGTGCCAGGACAGCGATAGCCAACATGATCAAAAATGCTACCGCTATATAGCATGGTTCTCTTTCTTTGGTTTCAAGGATTGTCGAAGATGCTTTATAAGATTTCAAGGATACAAATAATAAAGCAATAAAACTCAGCTGGCGAAAATAATAGAATATAGCGATATCGTTAGTTCTTTTTTCTATCGAAGTGTGATCATTGATTAAATCCTGAACGATATAGATAGTTTCCACAAAGAAAATATTATTGCTAAGAAATGCCATACCTAAGACTATGAGACATGTTAGATCTTTTCTGCATAAATACTGAAACAACATAAACAGGAAAATAATTCCATATAAAAAGAATAAACCTACTATGATAATCAAATATATTGTTTGCGGAACACTTTGTATTGTTAATTTAAACTGCGTAAGACATAACCCACCAAGAATATAGCTGATTAAGCAAGTTATATAGAACGCCATCAACTTCCTGTTATTTGAATTACTGTTTTCCATAACATCCTTAGGAGTATTCTTGAGTTGGCATTTTATATAATAAAGCATAAGCATTTGCAATCTATATAGCCGTACAACTTCAGTGATATTTATTCATTTATTATTTAATGATTTTTTATCCATTTATAACACCTGGTATTAATCATCTATTATTATGTGTCCTTTTTTAAAACGCCTCACGCCATTAACAGATGTTGCACATGGCGGATACTTAGTCATTACTTTTACGCCTCTTGAGTTCAGTATCTCTCAATAATTACCTCTGTGATTTCTTCACATTAATAAATATTTTTTCCTTTGTTTTAATAAGGTTAGAGATCCTCTCATCAGAACAATGGGCATTACTGCAAGCAAAAACACGAGTAAATACGTATTAAATCTGAAGATTCATTTATATAACAGTATCGTTTATTTATTTGATTTTCATTACGCCACTGCTAACCACACACATTACCTTTTTTTCTCAAATTCGCGCTCGTCCATTACGCCAACTTCAGTATCTCGCATTGTAAATTTTTCCATACCAATCGAAGACGTCATCATAAAACCCTGTCGTCGCTACCAACGGCTGGCATTCATTTAGGTTAGCTCTGCAGTCAATGGGTTTGACGCTCCGCGGATCGAGGTCTATAGATTGAATCATCACCATTTATTGTTCACCTTAGGAGAAGATTATGGCAAAGAATGACATGTATTTTTATGCCACGCTGGAAGAGGCTATTGATGCTGCTCGTGAAGTGTTTCTGGCAGATAACCCAGGTCTGGAGGCTGACGATGCCAGTGTTCAGCAGCTAAGCGTACAAAAATACGTGCTACAGGATGGCGACATTATGTGGCAAGCAGAATTCTTTGCCGATGAGGATGATGTCGATGGTGAATGTCTGCCAATGCTAAGCGGTGAAGCGGCGCAAAGCGTTTTTGATGGTGATTATGATGAGATTGAAATTCGTCAGGAGTGGCAGGAAGAAAACACGCTTCACGAATGGGACGAAGGTGAATTTCAGCTGGAGCCTCCCCTTGATACCGAAGAGGGTCAGACCGCAGCTGATGAATGGGATGAACGATAACTACTCGTAAGGCCCATGGTGAATGTCGAGCGGTAACAACAGCGTATCAAACACCAGCGAAAACGGCAGGTCGAGGATGGTGACGTAGCGCCATGCGGAATCCCGGACATCCCACTGTACGCCCGGATAGTATTGGTTGCCATGCCCTTGTCCTGGGATGGTCCGGCTAATGATGCTGCCGCATCCGCTCAGCAACAAGACCATTATCGCCACTGCCACTATTCGCATCTGGTACCCCATGACTCTTTTTATTCAGTATAAAAAAATACCGGCACCAGGCCGGTATTTTCACATTACAGAACGCTTATTTTTTCCTGAGCGCTAACGGATTCAGGGTCAGGCCCTGATAGTAATTCACCCACGAAGAATACTTATCAGGTGAATTCCAGACGCGATAATGCAAACGCGCCATGGTCACCGGATCGCTTAACAGCACAAGGCGACGATCGCGATTCAGTTTCTCCGGCGTTTCGTTCAGCGCCTGCTCCACATGACGGTCGCGTGCAATCTCAAGTACGTTACTCACACGGTGGCGAGCAGTCGCCATTGCCGTAGCCAGCGCGTTAAACGACGGGTTAAACACCGCATGCATAAAACCGTCGTCCAGCGTACGATTACGGTTCATTACCAGATAGGTATCTGTATCCACCAGCACCTGCGGCGGAGAGTACTCTTCCGGGATCAGGAACAGCTTCCAGCGTTTGGTTCGTAACCCAACCGTAGAACGACTGGAAATTACGGAAACAAACGGCGAGAGGATCAGCGAGAAGACAATCGGCGCCAGCCAGAACAGAAAACGCAGATCCAGCCAGGCCATACCCACAGCCCATACCAGCCCCAGCAAGAGCTGAGAACCGTGACGCATAAATGCTTCCCCCCATGGGGTGGAATCGTCATCACGCTGCGGCGAATTCCACACCACTTCCCAACCGAGGAATGCGCTCACCACGAAAACGGTATGAAACAGCATACGCACCGGCGCCAGCAGCACGGAGAACAGAACCTCCAGCAGCAACGACAGCGTGACGCGAATAAATCCGCCGTACTCTTTCGTCCCTTTACACCAGATAAGCAAAATACTCAGCAGCTTCGGCAGGAACAGCAGCACCATGGTGGAAGCAAACAGCGCGATCGCCAGTTCAGGACGCCACTGCGGCCAGACCGGGAATAGCTGCCGCGGTTGCAGGAAGTACTGCGGTTCCGTCAACGCATGGACTACCTGCAATGCGGTAGACAACGCGAGGAACATGAACCACAACGGCGCTGACAGATAGGACATAACGCCGGTAAGGAACACCGCGCGGTGAACCGGATGCATCCCCTTAACCAGGAACAGACGGAAGTTCATCAGGTTGCCATGACACCAGCGACGGTCACGCTTGAGCTCATCCAACAGGTTTGGCGGCAGCTCTTCATAAGAACCCGGCAGATCGTAAGCGATCCATACGCCCCAGCCGGCACGACGCATTAATGCCGCTTCCACGAAGTCATGGGAGAGGATCGAGCCTGCAAATGAGCCTTCGCCAGGTAACGGCGCAAGCGCACAGTGCTCAATAAACGGCTTCACGCGAATGATGGCGTTATGACCCCAGTAGTGCGATTCACCCAACTGCCAGAAGTGAAGCCCGGCGGTAAACAACGGGCCATAAACACGGGTCGCGAACTGCTGGCAACGCGCATACAGCGTATCCATACCGGAAGCCTTCGGTGAAGACTGGATAATCCCGGCGTTAGGATTCGCTTCCATCAGACGAACCAGACCGCTCAGACAGTCGCCGCTCATCACGGAGTCAGCATCCAGCACCACCATATAGCTGTACTGATTCCCCCAGCGGCGGCAGAAGTCATCGATGTTGCCGCTTTTGCGCTTCACACGACGACGACGACGACGGTAGAAAATCTGCCCTTCGCCCTGCACTTCGGCAATCAGTTCCATCCACGCTTTTTGTTCTGCTACGCAGATATCAGGATTGTAGCTGTCGCTCAGGATGTAAACATCAAAATGCTCGGCGTTGCCCGTGGCTTTAACTGACTCCCACGTGGCGCGCAGCCCCGCGAATACGCGGTCAACGTCCTCGTTACAGATAGGCATAATCAGTGCGGTACGGTGTTCAGGATTCAGTGGTTCGTCCCCGACCGTTGAGGCGGAGATACTGTACTTATCTCGCCCAATCAGCAGTTGCAGGAAGCCCATCAGCGCAGTCCAGAACCCTGCAGAGACCCAACAGAAAAGCACGGCAAACAAAATCAGGATCCCGGTCTGTAGCATATAGGGCAGCAATTGCATAAAGGAGACCCACAGGTCCTGCCCCATCATGTCGACCGGATTTATGAATGCCCAACCCTGATACGGAAGAATCGTCTTCATATACCAGGTTGCTACCACCGTTTGCGCCAGCGTTAAGATCAACAGCGTATAGCGGCGGATTGTGCCAACGGTACGCCACTTTTGCTCGCTCTCTTGTTCTTCTTTCGTCAGACGCGAAAGATAACGCGGAGTCACATCACGTCCACGCAGACGGTCCCAAAAACGACCAACCGGGTTGGTACGCCAGGGATCGGGGAACATCGAGGTACGCGTTGCTTTAGGCATTGCCTGAAGCTGATCGCGTCCTTCATCGTCTTTAACCAACTGTTCTTTCGCCAGAGAATCTGGCCATGCTTGCTCAAGACGAGCTTTCACAGAACCCTGCGGTGAATCATCTTCGCGCGAGTAAGTACGATGCTCGGCATCCAGCGCCTGATGAACGGCGCGGATGTCAGTTTTCGGCAGAGCCGCTTTTTCGATATCCGAAAGCGGCATTGCGTCAATATACTCAGTAGTCTTATTCATTGGCAGGTAACTGGTAGCTCCAGGTTTCACTCAACGTCTGATCGGCATTGACCAGGGCTGCTCGCATTTCAGTGGTTTTCTTCACGTCTTTCACCTTCACGCGCAGCATCAAACGCCAACCTTTAGTGACCGGGTTGTAACGCACGGTGTTTTCAACGATCTCGCCGTTGTCGCCAATGCTGGTTTGTGCGGTAACCGGGGTATCCTGTGGCAGCTTTTTCATGTCTGCGCCGGTAAAATCCACCACAAACGCGATAGTACCGTCTGGCTGACGAATCAGATTGGATTGTTTAACATCACCCGTAGAACGACGAGTCTGTTGTACCCAGGCATTTTCCGGCGCATGAAGCTTGTCTTCATCACGCGTGAACGTCAGGGAGTACTTGAAGTTCATCTCTTTGCCCGCTTCAGGCAGTTGATCCGGCGTCCAGTACGCAACGATGTTATCGTTCGTTTCATCGTTAGTCGGAATTTCAACTAACTCAATTTTACCTTTGCCCCAGTCACCTTTTGGCGTGATCCAGGCGCTTGGACGCAGGTCGTAACGATCGTCAATATCTTCAAAACGCGAGAACTGACGGCCACGCTGCAACAGACCGAAACCTTGCGGGTTTTCCATGGCAAAGCTGCTCACCGCGAGATGTTTCGGGTTGTTCAGCGGCCGCCAAATCCATTCGCCGTTGCCTGCGTGGATAGACAAACCATTAGAGTCATGCAGTTCCGGACGATAATTCGTTGCCGGAGAAGGCTGATTTGGGCCGAACAGGAACATACTGGTTAACGGCGCCACGCCCAGCTTGCCCACTTTGTCGCGCAGGTAAACTTTGGACTGAACATCAACAACCGTGTCGCGACCCGGAATAATGACAAAGCGATACGCTCCGGTTGCGCGCGGAGAGTCCAGCAAGGCGTATATGGTTAAACGTTTGTCAGTCGGTTTCGGACGTTCGATCCAAAACTCACGGAAGCGGGGAAATTCTTCACCAGAAGGGAGAGCGGTATCGATCGCGAGACCGCGCGCAGACAGACCGTAGACCTGACCTGCGCCGAGAACGCGGAAATAGCTGGCCCCGAGCATGCTGACGATTTCATCGTTTTTATCTTTGCTGTTGATCGGATACAGCACTTTGAACCCGGCGAAACCGAGATCTTTTACCGTGTCTTTATCATGCTGAACATCGCCAAAATTAAAGTAATCCGGGCTATATTTGATTCTTTTCACCGCAGTGGCGGTAACTTCGTTGATTTTGACCGGCGTGTCGAAGTACATACCCTGGTGGTAGAATTCGAGCTTAAATGGGGTCTTGAGATTGCTCCAGTAGGCTTTATCGCGATTAAACTGGATCTGCTGATAATCCGCATATTTCATGTCGCGGAAAACGGAGGGCAAGTTACTTTTTGGCGCCTCATAGCCTTTACCGGCTAAGGATTGAGCTTGTTTTGCAACATCATCAATGCTGAACGCCCAGCTCGATGATGTGTACAGCGTTAACATGACTGCTGCACCCAACCAACGCATTTTCATCATTTGTAGTTTATGTTTCATAATTAGTAAGCACTTCCCCCTTTGTGTGCTTATATTGATCCGATCCATTTTAATGGATAATCGGGTATTCCGACAACTGAATCCCTGTATTGTTCGCGCGCTGGCTCATGCTTTAAGCAGCTTTGTCTGCTGTTTTCACTTTGCGTGCTTATCCTGGAGACAGGTTGTTGGACTTCGTGTAGGGTTGGCCTCGAATGTAACCATTATTCGTCTTAGGGATAAGACGAAAAGTCTGAGAATACGTAACTGTCTATGAGCTCTGTATCACCACCACGTGAATATTTTCTTGACTCCATCCGTGCCTGGCTAATGTTGTTAGGGATCCCCTTCCATATTTCTTTGATCTACTCCACTCATACCTGGCATGTGAACAGCGCAGAGCCGTCATGGTGGTTGACCCTTTTTAACGATTTTATCCATGCATTTCGCATGCAGGTCTTCTTTGTTATTTCGGGTTACTTTTCGTACATGTTATTTTTGCGCTATCCGCTAAAGCGGTGGTGGAAGGTGCGTGTCGAACGCGTGGGAATCCCGATGCTGACGGCGATTCCATTGCTTACGCTGCCGCAATTTATCATGCTGCAATACGTGAAGGGCAAAGCAGACAGCTGGCATACTCTCAGCGGGTACGAAAAGTACAACACGCTGGCATGGGAGCTTATTTCCCATCTGTGGTTTTTACTGGTTCTGGTGGTTTTAACGACCGTAAGCATGTGGGTATTTACCCAGATGAAAAATAAGACGATGCGTAGCGAAGGTGCTAACCCCTCTGCGGTGTCGATGACCAAATTAACGCTGATTTTTATTTTATTGGGTGTCGGTTATGCCGCCGTCAGAAGAACGATTTTCATCCTCTACCCTTCAATTCTCAGCGATGGCATGTTTAATTTTATTGTTATGCAAACGCTGTTCTATATACCTTTCTTTATGCTCGGCGCGCTGGCGTTTATCAACCCTAATCTGAAAGCGCTGTTTACCAGGTCATCGCGTGGCTGCACGATAGGCGCCGCATTGGCGTTTGTCGCCTACCTGCTCAATCAACGTTATGGCAATGGCGATGCCTGGATGTATGAAACCGAATATGTCATCACCATGGTCATGGGACTGTGGATGGTGAACGTCGTCTTTTCGCTTGGCCACCGTTTGCTGAATTTCCAGTCGGCCCGCGTGACCTATTTTGTCAACGCGTCACTGTTTATCTATTTAGTGCACCACCCTTTGACGCTGTTTTTTGGCGCGTATATCACACCGCATATCTCATCGAATCTACTGGGCTTTTTGTGCGGCCTGCTGTTTGTGGTGGGGATTGCGGTGATACTGTACGAAATCCATTTGCGCATACCGGTGCTGAAGTTTCTCTTCTCGGGTAAACCGGCCGTTAAGCAAGATAAAAATAAAGCTGTCGCCGGTTAATTTTTCTCTCATTGCGTGGTTCAGAGCAGCCACTCAATGGGTAACACCGATGCAAGCTTCACCAGAACCCGCTTCCAGAATCCTGTGGCGGGTTCTTTTTTTAGTACCTGTTCGCTGCCGGAAACGCGATCCACCCAATTAATTCTGCCCCAGCGGTCGAGGCGCAGTTGCCAGGCCATGTCACGCTGGCTCTGCATAAAACGTTTATGGATCACTTCAGCCAGCACTTCACTCTCAATCACAAACCCCATTTCCGTATTAAGCAGCGTTGAACGGGGATCAAAATTAAGCGAGCCGATAAATACTTTTCGACCGTCAATACTGAAGGTTTTAGCATGCAGGCTGGAACCTGAATTACCGGTTAATCCGCGATCGTGGACCACCGAAACGCGTTCGCGGGTAGGTTTAAGTTCGTATAATTCTACCCCGTAGCGCAGCAGTTTTTTTCGCCATCGCGCATAGCCCGCATGAACGATAGCCACATCATTTGCCGCCAGCGAATTGGTTAAAATCGCAATCTTGACGCCTTTCCTTACCATTCTCAGCAGCTGCGCCACCCCAGCCCGAGTCGGCACAAAGTAGGCGGAAATAATATCAATGCGTTCGCCCGGCGACCCCATCACATCAAACAAACGCTGCGGTAATAACGAATGGCGCGGCGCTTTCCCTTCACCTTTGACAGGATCATCACTCAGCAAACGCGTTTTCGCCCAAATCAGCGGCAGCGACTGCTGATCGAGGCTGGTCATAAACTGGCTGGTTTCCAGCTTATGCAGATAGCGACGAGTAATATCATCGTTATACCAGGATTCAGGCAGCTCGATACGCTGCGAAGAATCTGACTCCGACATCTCAAGTACGTTTTGTAACGTTGAAACAGAGCGGCAGTGCCAGTAACGCTCAAAATCATCCGCAACATCTTTGACAACGGGACCAATAGCCATGACGTCCAGATCGGAAAACAACGGTTGCTCACCCGCCCCAAAATAGGCATCACCAATATTACGCCCACCCACGATGGTCACCACGCCGTCAGCGGTATAACTTTTATTGTGCATTCGCCGATTTAGCCGGGCAAAATCGGTCAAATAGCCCAGGGCGCGCAGGATGCGAAAGGAAAAGGGATTAAACAGACGAATTTCTATATTAGGATGGCTATCCAGCAGCCGCAGCGTGTCATCAAGACCCGGCGTGTTGTTGTCATCCAACAGCAAGCGAACCTTCACTCCACGTTTCGCCGCCGCCAACAGAACTGAAAACAGCAACAGACCGGACATGTCGTTCTCCCAGATGTAGTACTGCACATCCAGTGTACGTTCCGCCATTTCTGTTAGCCGATAGCGAGCAGCAAAGGCATCCAGGCTGTCATCCAACGTAAGAATGCCACAATCTCCAGGATGGTTAGCACAAAGTGGCGTGCTGGCCCGCTCAAGTCGTGTCATATCAGTCCGTGTTCTTGTCACCTTGCCGGGAAAGTAGTCTCTTGTAGAGTTGAGCGTTTTCTTCGTCAAAACAAACAAAGTATATTTGATCGGGAAGCGTACGACGGGTAATAAATTTTAACACCGTATTTACCGCTATTTCTGCCGCTGCGGCGGGGGGATACCCGTAGACTCCGGTACTGATCGCCGGAAAAGCAATGGATTGATACCCATTGGCCAAGGCCAATTGCAGCGAATTCAGATAGGCGTCTTCAAGACGTTCAGCCTCATGATGCCCTCCACCTTGCCAGACAGGCCCTACGGTATGAATGACCGCTTTTGCCGGAAGCGCCCCCGCCAGCGTGATAACGGCATGCCCGGTCGGGCATTCTCCCTGTTGCTGGACAACCTGTTTGCAGGCCTCCAGCAATGCGGGTCCGGCGGCGCGATGGATTGCGCCATCAACACCACCACCTCCCAGTAGCGATGAATTCGCCGCGTTGACGATCACATCAACAGCGATCGTCGTAATATCGCCATGTAACACATGCACGCGTGAATGCATAAATTCCCCCTGACAAAACACGATTCATCAAGTGTACAGCAGGGATTTCCTTGAAATCTCACTTTTTAACCACAAGTTTGCATGTCTAAGCCAGAATGGTTCATTTATATTCAATGTTAAGGATCGCCATGTTTTTCTGTTCATTGAGGTAATGCATTTTCACAGTAGCAATTTGCTGCACATTCTGAGGGGCAGCCGTGACCTGTTGATGATTATAGAGATTATTACGGGTGGTGCCATTGCGCATACAAGACAATTCGACCTGTTGTTGTTGGGTGTTAACGTCGCAGGGTGCTTCAACTATTGCGCCGCGAAAATGGATAACGCCGCCGGGCGAGATCTGTTGCGCCATTATGGGAAAAGTGAAAAGAGATAACGTACATAAACTGGCGCTAAAAATACGTTTAAAAAATGTGCACATAAGGGTTCCTCAATGATTAGTCATCCTTGAGGGATCTGAATGATCCTTCACCACTGCGAGTTACGATCAAATAAAAACGCTGTACGTTTCTATATTCATAGAACAGCGCCGCATTCCCAGCCACACCCTTAATGCAAATACAGCAAAAATTATGGCTGACTGGTTGAGTCAGGCCATTGTTGTGACAAATGCAGAGACTGCCCGTCCGAAACGGTAACGATAATTTTGACCGAATCCCCCGGTGAAATATTAAAGCTCAGTTTGGTTAGTTCAATCGGCCGATTAGCGGGGACCGAAAGGCTTGTTTTCTGCTGCGATTGGCTTTGTCCTCCCTCCCCCTTACGAACGGCAAGGACCTGGACCTCACAAACGCAGGGTTGGGCTAACGTCACCTGAGGAATAATGGTGTACATATCGCCTTGTTGGGTCGTATTGAATGTTATTTGATTTGTCAGCGCGGCAATGAGTAATAATGTATGCATCATATTCTCCCGAAAAAAAAACAGGGCTCACGCCCTGTTTATTATCAGTCAGAAAACTGAATTAGTGTTGGTTAGCTGTTGCATTGTTGCCAAAACCAACTTGCTGAATCAGCACATTGGAGTCAGAAGCAGTCTGATTAACCAGCGCGCCGTTGCGGCCACCGAACTGGGTCACGCTAATATCAGCATTTTTTGCATTCCACTGATCGATGGTGGCATTGTTCTGGAAGCCAGTCTGTTTCAGGCTAATAGTACTGTCATCAGCCCCCTGGCCTACGACCGCGCCATTACCACGCCCATGTTGGGTGATGGTGACATCTGATTTACGCGCATCGCTTTGCAGAGCATTCGCAGCGTTGTTTGAACCATATTGGTAGATACTCAACGAAGAGTCTGGGCCATAGTTGCTACCGCCGCCATGATGATTACCGCCCCATTGCGGAACAACACCAGCCAGAGCACTGCCAGAAACGACGATTGCTGCGAATGCTGCCACTTTTAAAAGTTTCATGGTAAACCCCCATCGGATTGATTTAAACGTCGATAATGGATTAGCGTTGAGTTACGCGAATTGCCATTTGCGACTGTCTCTGCACCACAACTGCTGTTTTTTGTGTACCATACTGGGTAATATTCGCTTTATTACCAGAGCCTTTCTGGATAATTACAGCTGTATTACCATAAGAACCTTGTTTAATACTCGCGTCATTGGAACTACCCACCTGATCAATATATGCAAAGTTATATGATCCCGTCTGGTCCGTTTTCGCCCGGTTACCAGAACCTTCTTGCGAAATGACCGACAATAGCTTCGAGCCCCCCTGACGAGTATTTGCACTGTTCGCAGTGCCAACCTGACCAATAATGGCTGCCTGATTAAATGAAGACTTACTTAATTCATTTACCGCAAAGTTATATTCTGAATTAGCTAAATCATAACTTGTTGCGGATGCAATCCCAGGCACACCCAGTATTGTAAACATCATAAATAACAACTTGTTTTTCATGTTGTCACCCTGGACCTGGTCGTACATGAAGTTAAATTAGTTACCACTCAAATTGTTGTTAACATGACTTACATTTGTTAACGTCACGTTACGATGAAGAGTATGTCCGTTGAAACATTTTAAATAACTCACCCGCCAGTGGTATTTTTATATCCTGATTCACACCAAAGTATTAATTAACAGTAAAAAACACGGTTGCGACAACAGGTTCTATTTATTTTTTAACCCTGCAAGTGAATTTCTATGCAGTAACAAAAAAGTGCATTTTCCGCGATTTCCGGGCCTCCCAGCTTAGTGCTGCGATAGGCATAGGTACAAGTCGTGACAAGCATCATTTTTTTCTATCTAAAATTGTCCAACTTAAATCCAGGCGAAACAATCCGAATTCATTAGGAATGTAAAACTAACAAACCATAAATTTATTTGTTTAATATCAATGCTATAGCATAATTTGTATGATTTTTTAAATCTATGCAATAATGCTGAAATGTACAACTTTACTATCAAATCTAAACTCAATTAAAACCCAAAAATCACATTTTAATATATAAATTTACATTATGTAACATGTTTAACACTTGCTTTAAGATTTGTAATAGCTAGATTGAAAACAGTTGAAGTCCATTTGTTTTAATATTTTCACCCCGTTGGGTCGATATTTTATTTCTACACAGCAGTGCAACATCTGTCAGTACTTCTGGTGCCTCTATTTTAGTAGCGGCAGCTGTCAGGTGTGCGACTAAAAAGTGGAGTTTCATCATGTTTAATGAAGTCCATAGTATTCATGGTCATACATTATTGTTGATCACTAAACCTTCTCTGCAGGCAACTGCGTTATTACAACATTTAAAGCAATCACTGGCGTTAACCGGAAAACTACATAATATTCAACGTTCTCTGGATGATATTTCCTCCGGCTGTATTGTTTTAATGGATATGATGGAGGCAGATAAAAAACTGATCCATTACTGGCAAGATAATTTAAGCAGAAAAAACAACAATATAAAGACTTTATTGTTGAATACCCCTGATGATTATCCCTATCGGGATATTGAAAACTGGCCGCATATCAATGGTGTATTTTACGCAACCGAAGATGAACAACGTGTAGTCAGCGGCTTGCAAGGTGTGTTGCGCGGTGAATGCTACTTTTCGCAAAAGCTCGCCAGCTACCTGATCACGCATTCCGGAAATTACCGTTATAACAGCACGGAGTCGGCACTACTCACTCACCGTGAAAAAGAGATCCTTAATAAACTGCGTATCGGTGCCTCAAATATTGAAATCGCGCGTTCGCTGTTTATCAGTGAAAATACCGTGAAAACGCATCTTTATAATCTTTTCAAAAAGATAGCTGTCAAAAATCGTACGCAGGCGGTCTCGTGGGCCAATGATAACCTCAGGCGATAAAGCCATGAAACGCTATTTGAACTGGATTGTGGCAGCAAATTTGTTCTTTGCTGCCGGGAATCTACACGCGGCTGTAGAGGTGGAGGTTCCCGGACTGTTAACTGACCACACTGTCTCTTCCATTGGTCATGATTTTTATCGCGCCTTTAGTGACAAGTGGGAAAGCAAGTACACAGGAAACTTAACCATTAATGAAAGGCCCAGTGCACGTTGGGGAAGTTGGATTACGATAACGGTTAATCAGGACGTTATCTTCCAGACCTTTTTATTCCCGACGAAAAGAGACTTCGACAAAATAGTGGTCTTCGCATTGGCAGAAACTGAGGAAGCATTAAATCGCCGGCAAATAGATCAAACACTATTAAGCACAAGCGATTTAGCGCGTGATGAATTCTAAAACATGATTTTGTCCGGAGGCTTTCATGCGTGTCAAACATGCAGTGGTTTTGCTCATGCTAATTTCGCCATTAAGTTGGGCCGGAAACATGACGTTCCAGTTCCGCAACCCTAACTTTGGTGGTAATCCAAACAACGGCTCTTTTTTGTTAAATAGCGCTCAGGCGCAAAACTCATATAAAGATCCGAGCGCTGGCGACTACGGGATCGAAACCCCAACAGCACTGGATAACTTTACCCAGGCAATTCAGTCGCAAATACTCGGCGGCTTACTCACCAATATCAATACAGGTAAGCCGGGGAGGATGGTAACCAGTGACTTTATCGTTGATATCGCCAACCGGGATGGGCAACTGCAATTGAATGTCACTGACAGGAAAACGGGAAGAACTTCGACTATTGAAGTGTCAGGTTTACAAAACCAGTCAACCGATTTCTAAATGAGAGCCACGAAAGGAAAATATCATGCAGCGCTTACTTATCATGGTGGCAGTAATTTTACTCAGCGGATGCTTAACCGCCCCGCCTCAAGAGGCCGCTAAGCCGACATTAATGCCCCGAGCCCAAAGCTATAAAGATTTGACGCATCTGCCCATGCCTACAGGTAAGATATTTGTGTCGGTATACAACATTCAGGATGAGACTGGCCAGTTTAAGCCTTACCCGGCAAGTAACTTCTCTACCGCCGTCCCGCAAAGCGCCACGGCTATGCTCGTCACCGCATTGAAGGATTCTCGTTGGTTCGTCCCGCTGGAACGTCAGGGGTTACAGAACTTACTTAACGAACGAAAAATCATTCGTGCGGCTCAGGAAAACGGTACGGTTGCCATTAACAACCGGATCCCGCTCCAGTCTCTGACCGCCGCAAACGTCATGGTGGAAGGGTCCATTATTGGTTATGAAAGCAACGTAAAATCAGGTGGTGTCGGCGCACGCTATTTCGGTATAGGCGCCGATACGCAATACCAGCTTGACCAGATAGCGGTAAACCTGCGTGTGGTTAACGTCAGTACCGGTGAGATCCTCTCATCGGTGAATACCAGCAAAACCATTCTGTCTTATGAAGTGCAGGCAGGGGTGTTCCGCTTCATTGACTACCAGCGTCTGTTGGAGGGTGAAATTGGTTATACCTCTAACGAACCGGTTATGCTTTGTCTGATGTCAGCAATTGAAACCGGCGTTATCTTCCTGATTAATGACGGAATAGATCGCGGGTTGTGGGATTTGCAGGATAAGAAACAAGTTGATAATGACATCCTGGTTAAATACCGCCATATGTCGGTACCGCCAGAATCCTGATGGGTCGTTACAGCATAAAAAGCGTGAGGGAAGCCTCACGCTTGTTTTATTTACTGGTCGGGGTTGGCGATATCCTGTTTTCACGGCGTGACGCCAGCCACAAGCCGCTATTTTTCATCGCATAGCCAAATACCAGACCCAGCGCCAAAGATGGCACGACCAGTCGCCAGTCCCCCTGCCCTGCAAACGTTGCACAAGCCCCAATAAACGTGCCCGGCACGAATGAAAGCAACCATTGCTTTGCCTGAATACACATCAAAAACGCGACAATTCCCGTCATGACATAGCCGACAATATCCATATGCGGGGCAAGCGCACTGCCGTTAATAATCACCAACGCCCACACCACACCGCTTAGCAGCGTACACGCCGAGATCCACAGCCCTTTCAGCCCACCTTGCGGACAGGCAAAGTAGGCAGTGCAGCCCAGAAACCCAGCCCAACTGAGTAAACCGAGAGAAACGGCCACCCATCCCCAGATCCCGGAGAGAATGCCCGTTGTGATTGCAATTGAGAGAAGTATGTTCATGCCGCGCATCTTAGCAGAAAAACGGCATTGGAATGAGATCGCGCACACAAATTATGCAAGTTGATAAATTGCGTTGCAGTTTAGCGTGATTTAAATCACATTTATTCGTCTGTCTCTTCCTGTAATTCGTCCCACATCGCACCAATCGCATCACGTGTCAGGGGCGCAATAGTACGCCAGAATGGCGTATTCGCATGCGCTTCAACTTTGCCCAGAAACGTGCCGCACCAGGGTAACAAGTAGTCCACAAACAAGGTTTCAAGCGCTTCGCTTTCATCTTCCGCAGACTGGTCTTCAAGCCATGAAGCCGCCAGCAACAGCGTGCCAATATGATCTGCCGGCGTATCTGCCAGCGGCATTCCCCGGGCAGAAAGGAATGCACGCACATCCGATTCTTTAGCCCCTTCTACCCAGGCGCTGCGATAAGGCGGCACCGCGCAATCGTCTCCCACAAATAACGCGTTGTAATCCGCAGCCAACTGAGGCATATCGCAGCTCTTCTGCAGACGAGCCAGCAGTTCGTCCTGTTCCAGCGGCCAGTTGGCGGAGAGTTTACCTTCGCTAATCAGGGTAAACAGAGGAACCAGTAAAGGGTCCTGCGGTTGGCGGTAAAACAGCGAGCCCAGTACACGACACAGGATAGAAAACTCGTTCATTAATATATTCCAGTTAGTAACAATTACAGTTCAGCAAATTCCGCGATCGGCTCCATGCCTCGCGATTCCAGAAACGTCAGCAAGCGCTTTGGCGTAACGTTTAAAATTCGGTCTTCCGGGAAATTCACATCATCCAGTATTTTACGACATTCACCGAAATCTCCTAAGGTGAAAGCGGTATGTGAATCTGACCCTAACGCGACCCAGCCGCCGGCATCACGCACAGCCGCAGCAACAGCGCGGCAATTGTCCTCACTGCCCTTACGCGAATGCAAAAACGAAGAGTTGTTGATTTCCAACGCAACCTGGTATTTTGCCGCTGCCTGAGCAATCGCAGTGATATCGACGGGATATTTGGGGTTACCCGGGTGGCTGATGATATGGACGTTGCCACTGGCCATAGTGGCTATCATCGCCTGCGTATTCGTCTCTTTATCGTGTGGCGCAAAAACCGGCTCATGAAAGCCTGCGATAATCAGATCCAGGGAAGTGAACATCGGACCTGAACAGTCAATTTCGCCTTCAATATTTTTAATATTCGCTTCAATTCCGCGCAGGATCCCTATGCCGTCCACGACACGAGGCCAAATGCGCATATTAATAAAGTGCCAGTGGTGAGGCGCATCCGCCATGTCCGGTCCATGATCGGTAATGGCAAACAGCTTGATGCCTTTGCGACGAGCTTCAGCGATGTAATCACTTAAGGTGCTGTAGGCGTGGGTGCTGGCGACGGTATGCATATGCAGGTCAACGGGATACATAACTCTCTCCTGTAGTCATTTTCCGTCAAGGATAGCAGGTATCGCCGCCATTTATTAGCGGAAACCCGGCACTTGCCGGGTTAGCATTAGTATCCCCGTACGCGATCGACCTGACCCGTAACGGCTTTGCCACTTTCCAGATTGAAAATTGTACGGGAGATATAATCCACCGCTTCCGCCGGACGGGTAACGGCGGCGATATGCGGCGTCATGGCCACCCGTGGATGTTTCCAAAGCGGGCTGGTTTCCGGCAGCGGTTCACGGCTATAGACATCCAGCATGGCGCCTTTCACCTTGCCGCTGTCCAGCGATACCAGAAGATCGTCTTCATTGAGATGAACGCCACGCGCCAGGTTCAGCACATAAGCGCCATCCTGTAACTGGCTAAGTAAACCAGCGTTAATGATGCCCACGGTTTCTGCCGTATTGGGTAGAAGATTGATAAGCACGCGAGTTTGACTCAAAAACGCACCCAGCTCTTCGGTACCGGCAAAGCTTTCCACGCCAGGCCAGGATTTACGCGTACGACTCCAGCAGCGCAGCGGGAACCCCCATGACTGCAAACTCTCGGCAACTTTCGCACCCAGGACCCCGGCCCCCATGATCCCGATGGTGAACTCATCGCGGGTATACTCTGGCAATGGTTGCCATTTCGCCTGATTTTTTAACGCCTGGTAATCATCAAAGCGACGAAACCAGTGCAACACCTGACTTACCGCATATTCCTGCATTTGCAGGCCCATACCCGTATCTTCCAGACGGAAAAGCGGGATCGAGGTATCCAACATTTCCGGGTGAGCGTTTAGCTTACTGAGAATGGAATCGACGCCAGCACCCAGCGCAAATACGGCTTTTAATTTTCGTCCCGCGAGCATTTCAACCGGCGGATGCCAAACCAGCGCATAGTCAGCATGCGCATTATCACCCGCTTTCCACTCACGGACGTTCGCGCCTGGTATTGCTTTTGCCAGCGCATTAATCCACCAGGTTGTTTCGAATGTTGGGTGATAAAAAATTATATCCATTTTGTCTCCTGAGCATTGCTATGCGGAACTTTCTCGCACTTATTATCATCATTTTTCGAGGGATCCTCAGAGTAGCAAATTTTAGGATGCTGGCAAAAAAAACAATTCCCGCTTATTTAAGCTCCAGATTGTTTGAAGTTTGTGTAAATGCACGTTTTTTTCAAAAAGTTGATTGACGCCGGGACGGTATTTCCCTAAATTAGCGCCCGTTCCGGTAGCACAGGAACAACAATATGGTGAGGTGTCCGAGTGGCTGAAGGAGCACGCCTGGAAAGTGTGTATACGGCAACGTATCGGGGGTTCGAATCCCCCCCTCACCGCCATATTTTAAGA